>NZ_BPRL01000033.1:0-97312 GCF_045862635.1 Kitasatospora sp. NE20-6 | reverse complement strand
TCATCCGACCCGACGCCCACTGGACCAGCCGACAACCCGATCAACCCCGCAAGCCCCGGACAAGCCGACTGTCCCGCCTCGCCTACCAACTCACCGCATAGCCCCGGCCGAAATACGCAACAGAGTCACCCGCGACGCCAAAGGCAACGGCGTTGCCGATCTGGTGGCACTACGATCAGCTGATGCTCCTGGCCCGATCCATCCGGGTCGCACCCGCACGGCATCTCGTCCCGAGCGCCACGAGGTACGAAGAAGGGGAACGCCGATGGACCAGGTCGCAGCTGACGGACCGGAAGCCGGACGCCCTGAGCCGGACGATTTCGACCGACGACAGTCCGCCCTCTTCGACACCGTCCGCCGGGGCCGGGCCGTCGACGACCCGGACGGCGACCTGTGGCGGGTCGACTGGGCGACCGATGTCGACCTGGACCCCCGGCTGATCTGGCAGGTGCGGGTCGGACCGGTCGTGGCCAGCGCCTGGGGCGAGGTCGACGGCCGGCCCCAACTGGCCACCGCCGTCAGGGCCGACGAACGGCCACCGGCAGACCCGAAGCTCCGAAGGCACCGGCTGGAGGTCCGGGACGTCCGGTCGGGCCGGGTCCGCACCGTGGAGTGCGAGGTACCCGTCCGCCTCCTGGCCTTCGCCCCCGACGCCACGGAACCGCTGCTCGTCTCCGGCCACGATGACGACACGGTGCGGATCTGGGCCCTCGCCGACCTCGCGCACCGCCGGACGATCGATGTCGGCGGCAGCCCGGACAGCCTGGCGGTCCTCGGCAGCGGGCCTGACACCCGGCTGCTGGTCGAAACCGGTTGGGGCCGCCTCGGACTCTGGGACCTCACGACCGGCGCGCGGCTCCGCCTTCCGCACCTGCCGCCCGTCATCGGGATCAGCCCCGGCGCCCTCGCGGACGGGAGCGCGGTCGTGCTGCTCTCGGACGAAGGAGTCCTGCTGTGGAACCCGGACGACAACCAGGTGCGGCAGCTCCCCGTCCCTGCGGGGCTACGCCCGATCCGGTGCGCCACCCTGTGGCGGTCGGACGGTCGGGAGCTGCTGACCGTCCGCGACGAGCAGGACGCCCACGCCACCATCGACCTGACGACAGGTCAGCACGAACTGCTCACGGCACACATGTACCCCGTCCCGGACCGGCTGATGCAGTCCAGGCCGGGGCTGGGACCGCGGAGCAATCCGACCGTGACGGGACCGGCCCTCGCCGTGTCCACCAGGTGGAACGTCCACCTCTGGGACGCACGGACCATGCGGCCGCTCGGACCGCCCCTCGCCGGACCCGTCGCACGGGCCGCCGTTGAGGCCGTCCGCCGGGAGGGGTGCGACCTCCTGCTGACCTCCTCCGAGCAGGACGGCGTGGTCGCGCTCTGGGATCCGGCCGTCCCCGTGGACCGCAAGCCCGGCCACCGTCAGCGGCTGGCGGGCGTCACCGTCACCGAGCCGGACGGTGTGGTGGTCAGCGTCGACGAAGGCGGAACCCTGGTGGCCCGCCGCGCCGCCGACGGCACCCTGCTGACCGTGCCCCTCGCCACCGAGGTCGTGGTGACCAGGTCCCTGGCCGCCTGGACCGACAACGGCCGTCCGCACGCCGCCACCGGCTCCGGCTCCCGGCACGACCCGGATCCGCACCTGTACCGCTGGGACCTGGCCGCGGGCGGCCCTTCCGGCGCACCGGACCGCACCGACAGCGACATCGTCCGCTGGGCCGTCCACCGGCGTCTGCGCACCGGCGACGCGCTGGTCGTCCACGGGTACGGGGACATCACGTTCCTGAACCCCCCGGACGGGGCAGTCCTCGCCGCGATTCCCGTGGACACCGAGACGGGCACCACCGGATTCGTGGTCAGCACGGTCGACGGGCACGTGACCGCCGCGCTGTCGTCCTACGACGAACCGGCCCGACTGTTCGATCTGGACGACCCGTCGCCCACGTCGGAGATCGTGCCGGGAACCGAGGACCACCCCCTGCTGGCACTCCTCGACGGCCGGCTCGTCACCGTCCACTCCGAGTACACGGCCGAGGGCGCCACCGTACTCCGTACCTGGGACCGCACCGGCCGACCTGCGGGCCCGGAACTAGACGGCCCGGCCGCCGTCACCGCCGTCGCGGGCATCCGCTGGCCCGAGCTGTACGTGGCCCGCGCCGACCGCACCCTCACCCTGATCGACCTGAGCACCGGCAGGCCGTCCGCCCGTCCGCTCCTGCTGCCCGGTGCCGCAGTCTGCCTCGCGGCCACCGCCGACGGGGGCGTGGTGGTGGGGTTCGGCCAGGACGTCGCACTCGTTCGTCCGCCGGTCCGGGAAGGCGATTGAGGAAAAGGGCCGGGGTGCCCCCGAAAGGGCACCCCGGATTTCACTTCTTCGGTCCGGTCCATTCGACCCAGAACTTGGGATCGAAGGGTATGCCGTGTTTGGCGAACGCCTCCATGGCAATGGATTTCATACTGCAGAAGCCTGGCAGACTCGTGTTCCTGTAGTGGCCGGAGGCGTTCTGTATGAACGAGATTGCTCCTTCGGCATCCACATCGAAAATTCCGGCCAGGTGAACGGCCTGGTTGCCCGCGAGCGAGGTGTGGCCTCCCCCCTTTTTCCCGACGCGGGACAAGTCTCTGTCGTGCATGGCGTGGAGCGAGCCGTCCTTGCGGACGACGAACGTGTAGCTACCCTCGGCCAGCTCGCTGTTCGCGCCGACCTTCTTGGCGTTGGCGCTCGGCGAGAGACGGGGCTGCTTGGACGAGTCGCTGGGGCCGTCGGGGTGGTCTCCGCTCCGGCCGGGCTCCCATTCCTTCGTCTCGCAGTTGTGGACGAGGAGTGAGGTTCCACCTGCCTTGACGTAGTAGGTGTGCAGGTCCGCCACGGTGAGGTCGTGGGTGACTGCGTCCCGGTGGTAGTTGCGGACGTCCGTGACCGTGACGGTGCTGCCGTCGAGGGCCTGGACCTGGTCGCCGGGGGTGAGGTCGTGGGCCTCGGTCCAGCGCTTCGCGGTGATGTTCCACAGCGGGTGGTGCCAGGTGGTGGTGAGGCCGGCGGACTCCTGCCCGCTCGTCGCGTCCTTCCGTTCGGTCCGCAGCGTCAGGTCGGTGAAGTCCCGGTCGTCCGGGGTGGTGATGGTGGCCACCACCGGCTCCGCGCGGGTGACCCCGCTCTGCGGGTCGGTGGCGGTGACCGCGTCGCCCGCCTTCAGCTGGTCGATGGCCTTGGTGCTGCCGTCGGCCAGTTGGACTTCGGTGCCCGGCAGGAAGCTGTGGACGCAGTCGGGTGTACTGGAGGCGCTGTCGGGTTTCGCCTTCGCGTCCTCGGCCGCCTTGGCGGCCGCCTGTTCGGCCTCGGCCGCTTCGTGCTCGGCCTTGCGGGCCACGGACAGGCCTTCTTCGGCGCCCTTGGCGACGCGTTCGGCACTGCGGATCGCGCTGTAGGCCTTCTCGCCCTCACGCCACAGCTTGAACGCCTTGATGCCGACCTTGACGGCCTTGAAGACCTTGGCCCAGGGCACGAAGTTGAGGGCGGTGTTGACACAGCCCATCACGTCGCCCTTGGTGAAGCAGTCGCGGGCGTCGTTGAATCCGATCAGGTCGCCGACCACGTCGACGATCTTGCTGATCAGCTCCTCGCGTGCCTGCTTCGCCTTGGCGAGCGCCTCGTCGGCGGCCTGCTTCTGACGGAGCGCCTCGTTGGAGGCGTCCTGCGCGGCCTTGCTGGCCGGGCTGGTGGTGGCGCTGCCGTTGCCGGATCCGCCACCGCCGCCACCGCCACCGCCACCACCGCCACCGCCGCCACCGCTGCTCGGGGGCACAGGGGGGTTGACGCCGCGGCAGGTGCCGTCGTCCATGACCAGGCAGGTGCCGGCCGGGTCGGACCCGTCGACCGGGTTGTTGTTCGCGTAGGCGTAGCCGTTCCAGGACTGCGGATCGGCGGCGTCGAACAGCGGGTCGACGGAGAGGAAGCGTCCGGTGGCCGGGTCGTACTGGCGGGCCCCCAGGTTGGTGAATCCGGTGCCCTCGATGGTGCCGCCGACGAAGCCCCTGTCACCGGCCCAGGTTCCGGCGCCCGGCTGGGTGCCGCGGGCGTTTCCGAAGGGGTCGGTGGGACGTCGGACCACGGTCAGGTTGGCGGCGTCCATCTGCACGCCGTCGGTGCCGTGCGGGTCGGATGCCTGGTAGTTGAGCGTGGTGCCGCCGGTGTCGACGGTGCTGCGGGCGACGGTCAGTCCGCCGGGAGCGGTGTAGTAGCGGGTGGCGGACAGCTTGTGGGTGGCCGTGTCGAGGACGACCTCGTCGGTGCCGAGCCGGAGCGTGGTCTTGCCGCCGCTGCGGCGGACCAGCTGGCTCCCGTCCGGGCTGTAGACGTAGCTGGTGTCGCCGGAAGCCCCCGTGTCGTGCACCTTGGCGAGCTTGCCCTGGTTGTTCCAGGTCAGGGTCTTGGTACCGGCGGTGTCGGTGACGGAGGTGGTGTTACCCGTCGCGTCGTAGGTCGATGTGGCGATCTTGCTGGTGCCGCCCGCGCTCGTGGTCGAGGTGAGCAGCGCGTGCGGTCCGCCGGTGCCGCCTCCGGTGGCGGGATCGGTGCTGACGGTGTTGGGGCCGGTGGCGAAGGTCTGGTCGGTCTGCTTGTCGTTGACGACCGCGCCGGTGGTGTCGTGCCGGACCAGCTTGGTGCGGTTGCCGGTCAGGTCGTACGAGTAGGACTGCCAGTACGGGGCCGGTCCGCCGATCCGGGCGGAGGCGGTGAGTGCGGTGGGTTCGACGGCGTTGGTGCAGCCGCCGATGCCGGACACCGACGGTGCCGGGGCGGTGGTGGTGGTGCCCTTGTCGGTCCATGCCGCGGTGAGGCGGCCGAGGTAGTCGTAGGTGAAGCACTGCAGGTCGGTGTCGGAACCGTCCTGGACGGTCTTCACCGAGGTCATCGACCCCATCGGGTTGTAGGTGTAGTCGGTGAGGTCGACGTGGGTGGTGGTCGCGGTCTGCTTGTCCAGGGTGGACTGCACGGTCTTGCCGCTGCCCGGGTCGTACTGCTGGGTCGAGACGACCTGCTTGCCGGACTTGCCGACCGTGGTGCGGGTGGCCCGGCCGAAGACGTCGTACTTCATGTCCTGGACGTAGTAGTCCAGGCCGCTGGAGGTCTTGAAGTTGCCGTCGATGTCGAAGGAGAAGCCGACGGTCTCGGCCTTCAGGCCGGCGACGGCCGGCAGCCCGGTGCTCTCCATCATGCCCAGGACGTCGGAATAGCCCATGGACAGGGTGTAGGTGCCGGCCAGTTCGGTCTCGCCGGTGATCGACGGGATCGTCATCGACGTCCCGGTCGGCCGGTAGTTGAGGTCGTAGCCGGTGACCCTGCTGACGTAGGCGACCCGCCCGCCGCCGTTCGGCGCGTCGGCGTAGGTGGTCGACGTGTCGGGTTTGCCCAGGACCTGCGCGTCGTAGGTCCACGAGGCGATCTTCTTGCTGGCATCCGTGGTGGCGGTGCCGTCGTACTGCGCGACCTGGCGGCCCAGCAGATCGTAGACGGCGCTGGTCGAACTGCCGCGCGCGTCGGTGGTGGTGACGGCGTGTCCGGCCTTGTCGTAGACCATCGTCGACGTACCGGTGTCCGGGGTCGTGGTGCTGGTCGCCTGGCCGAGCTGGTCATAGGTGTAGGTCCACCGGTGTGCCGGGTTGCTGCTGTCCTGGCGCCAGCTCGGGCGGCCGGAGATGTCGTACCCGAAGGTCGTCGCGTCGTAGGCGCCGGTCGGGGTGGCGGACTTGTACTGCCGTGCCTCGACGACGGCGCCGGTGGCGTCGGTGATGGACGCGGTGGCGTAGCCGCCGGTGGGCGGGATGTTCTCGGTGCGTTCGGCGCCCGGGTAGGACGTCGTGCTGCGCCACTGCTCCTGGCCGTAGGAGACGAACTTGGCGGCGGTGACGCGGCCGAGGCCGTCGTACTCGTTCCAGGTCTGCGTCGGGACCTGGGAGTCCTGCGGGAGGAAGACCGTCGCGACCGGGCCGGAGTCCGCGTTGTAGTACGACGGGGTGGCCTTGATCTGCCAGCCGTGGGAGTCGAAGGTCGCCTCGGAGATGAGGCGGCCGACCTGCCCGTAGACGGGGATCGACTGCGACTGGCGGACGCGGCCGAGGCCGTCGTAGATCTGCAGGCTCTTGCCGTAGGTGCCGTCCTCGCGGATGCTCTCGCTGGTGACGACAGACGGGGACGCCGTGCCGTTCAGCGCGTACGTGAACTTCCGGTTGGGGGCGTCGTAACCGTCGGTGTCCGCCGGGTCGCGGCCGGGCAGCCAGACCGCGGTGAGGCGGCCGAGGGCGTCGTACGCCTCCTGGGTGGTGCGCCCGTTCTCGTCGGTGATCCTGGTGGGCAGACCGCGGGCCGGGTCGACGGTCGTGGTGGACTTCCAGCCGAGCGGGTTGGTGACCTCGACCTTCGAGGGCAGCTCGCCGGTGGCGGGGGTGTACGCCGTGGTGGTGGTGGCGCCGTTCTGGTGGGTGCTGTCGGTGCGGTTGGGGTCGGTCGTCGAGACCTGGCGGCCGTAGCCGTCGAACTGGGCCCTGGCGGTCACCCGGTAGGTCGGGGTGTTGCCCGGGCCGTAGGACTCCAGGACGCGGGTCTCGGTCTGGTCGGCCTTGTCGCCGATGGTGCCGAGCGGCTGGCCGTCGTAGAGGGTCAGCGCGTCGGCGATGGTGTTGGCCGCGGTGGGCGTCTGCCCGCAGGGGCCGGCCAGGGTGAGGATCCGGGACGGGAGTTCGACCAGCGCCGGGTTGCTGCCGGAGGCGTAGGTGACCGCGGTGCACTGGCGCTGCGAACCGTTGGTCGAGGTGTCGCCGAGGATGTCCGTGCTCAGGATGCGCCCGACGTGGTCCTCGTCGTAGGCGGCGTTGCGCTCGGTGGTCCGCCAGCTGCCGTCGGAGAGCAGCGAACGGGTCTGCACCTTGGCGGTGTTGAGGTAACGGGCCGTCACCTTGGGCAGGTTGCCGGGCTGGGTGTGGGTCGAGGTGATCTTCGACATCCACGGGGTGGTCAGCTCGCCGCCGACGACCTTGGCGCCGGCCGCGTCCGACTCGAAGTTCTGGGTCTCGCGGACGAATCCGGCCAGTTCCTCGGCGTCGGTGATGCTGCCGCCCCAGCTGTCGGGGACCTGCCCGCCCATGCCGCGCAGGAAGGTGGTCGTGGACTTGGTCCTGGGGCCGTCGGAGCCGTTGCCGGTCGTGGTGGTGACGGTCTGGTAGCCGCGGAAGTTGTCCCAGGTGCGGGTGTCGTCGTCGGCGAACTCGGAGTCGTTGCGGTGCCAGGCCGCGCCGCCGCCGTAGCTGTACTGGGTGTACTTGGCGACGGTGGCGGAGGTGACCAGCGACTCCTCGCTGATCGAGGAGACCAGGTACTTGTGGAACCAGTCGTTCACCGGTGCGGTGTTGGCCGGCGAGCCGGGCGGCACCCACTTGACCGGCATGCAGGCCATGGTGTTGCCGGACTCGGAGGCCGGCATGGTGTTGCCGGTGCGGGAGCACTCGACCGGCTTGTAGCCGACGGTGATCCGGCCGCCGGTCTCGGTGGTGATCTCCTTCATCCGGGGGCGGTTGAACTGCGGGACGGGCGGGACCAGTCCGTCGACCCGGTTGGCCATCTGCATGGCCTTGAAGGAGACGGCGGGCAGCGTGCTGTCGGCCTGGCCGTTCTTGCCGGTGCGCTGGACGGAGTTCAGCCACAGGGTCGGCGCGGTGCCGTCACCCGGGTCGGAGAACACCTGGTTGAGCGCCCAGGAGTCGACGACGCGGGCGGCGCCGCCCACGTAGACGGCGGTCTGCACACCGGTGAGCCGCTTGGATGTCCAGAACGTCGGGCCGTAGTTGGTGCAGGTACCGGTCGAGGCACATGCCTGGTCGAGCGGTGTGTCCGGCCAGGAGGACTGGTTGGCCGTGATGCGCTGGGCGTCGGTGCAGGTGATCGAGCCGGACGCGAAGCAGCGCTCCGAGGTGGTGAAGACGATCTTCGCGGCGGGGTTGCCGGCACCCTTGGAGGCGATCCGGTCGGCCAGGCGCAGGCCGTACTGGATCTCCGAGACGGTGGAGTACCGGTCGTACGCGGTGCGGGTGCCGGTGCCGTTGTTCTGGCCGCCGCCGCGCGCGTAGTTGTTGGACTCCTTGGCGTACTTGTACGTGATCAGGTTGCCGTGGAGGTCGACGATGTGGTCGAGGTTCCACTGCCAGCCCATCTGGCACCAGGACGCCAGGCCGGTGGAGGCGCTGTAGCAGGGGTCTCCGGCGTGCGGGTGGTACACCGGCACGGTGTTCACCGAGTTGGTGGCCGGGTCGGTGCCGTCGCCGCCGGGCAGGTGGTTGGCGCCGAACCAGTACTGGGTGCCGTCGGTGGTGGTGACCTTGAAGCCCTCACCGTTCCAGGCGCCGTTGTTCAGGCCGGTCAGCGGGGTGATCCGGGTGCCGTCGTCGCCCTGCAGGCGCAGCTCGCCGGTGGTGTCGTCCTTGACCACCGCGCCGGCGTGGCCGGCCAGGTTGAGCTGGAGCGACTGCCCGGCCCAGCACTCGTCGCCGGACATGTCGATGCCGGACTTGGCGCACGGCTTGTAGGAGCGGGAGATCGAGCCGGCCGAGTAGTCCCAGCCGTCACCGACCCAGCCGGACTGCGAGTTGTTGGCCGCCGTCCGGCCGTCGACCGACGAGGAGTCGTAGCCCAGCATCACGCCGGGGGCGGCTCCGCCGACCGCGGTCGGCATGTCGAAGGTGTACGAGTAGCTGAAGTTGCCGGAGCTGGAGCCGGCGCTCCAGGACGCGGACGGGCTGATCGGCGTCGCCGCGAACGAGCCAGAGGAGCCGGACGGGGCGGCCTGCGCGGACAGCACCATCGCGCCGGAGGACGCGGACGCGGCCTGCCCGGTGAACCCGGCCCGCACGATGCCGCCGCCGGTGCCGTCGAGGGCCGCCCGGGTGGTGCCCGCGGCGGGCGCCTCGGGCAGCTGTACGTCGGCGGTCAGCCGGCCCGTGAGCGGGTTCACGGTGGACCGGACGGGGGTGCTGCTGCGGCACTCGGCCTTGTCGGGCGTGGTGAGGGCGCACTCGGGCAGCTGCACCAGCCGGGCGCGGTCGGACCACATCGCGTTGCCGGTCAGCGCCTTGACGTCCAGGGAGACCTGGAACCGGTGGCCGGCCTTCGCGGATCCGCCGGCCCCTTCGAGCCTGACCACCGGGCCGGTCGAGCCGGTCGCCCCGGCCTTGCCGCGGTCGAGGACGTCGACCCTGACGGCGGGCGTGCCGGCCGCCGTGTCCTTCCCGGCGCCGAGGTCGGTCAGGAACACCGGTAGCTCGCCGGCCTGGACCTGTGCGGCGCCGCCGGATGCCGGGGCGGCTCCGCCGGTGAGCCGGCGGGCCGCCAGCTGCTCCTTCGACACCTCTTCGACCGGGACGGTCACCGTGCCGGACTTGACCGCGGCCGGGGTGGACGGCTTCCACTCCTGCGGCACTCCGCCGCCGCCCGGCGCGGAGGGCTTGCCCTCCGGGCGGCCGTCCACCGATTTCTCCTGCTGGAGCGGCGTGTTCGGCGGCACCCATATCTTCGGCGCCTTCTCGGCGAACACCGGTGGTGCGCCGATCAGTGACCCTGTAACGGCCACCAGCGTCAGCATCCCCACTGCCCGGAAACGGCCCCTCGACCGTTCCCGGAGCAGGGGCTGCATGCGCTTGACCCCCATGCGAATCTCCCCAAATCGACTGTTCCGGCGCACAACTGACGCCCCGCCATGGAGCGGGGCGGCGTCAGGACATGCGCGCCGATCACACCGAAAATAGAGAATGGATTTGCCTGCGCACCACCCCTCGATGGACAACTTCACCATCCCGTTATCGACCACGGAAAGGTCTCCGCCCGAAAGAGGAAACGCAAAAAGAAATGAGCCCGAAAACCGCCTCGGCGAGATCCGCCCGGTGAATTCCGGGCGGCTCGCCGAGGCGGCGGAAGGAGAAGGCCGGGGGCCTGCCTGCCGCCCCCGGCCGGGGCGGTGCGGTTGTCAGGCGACGGCGCCCGTGCCCCGCCAGCGCTGGGGGTAGCTCTGGTTGCAGTCGTAGATCTGCAGTTGCGTCCCATTGGCGATGTTGCCGCCGGGGATGTCGAGGCAGCGGCTCGACATCGGGTTGAAGATCGACCCGTCGGCGCGGAAGACCCACTGCTGGGCGGGGTTCCCGTCGCAGGCCCAGAGCTGGATCCTGGTGCCGTTGCCGGTGGCGGCGCCGGTCACGTCGATGCAGCGGCTGAGCACCTTGATGGTGCCGTTCGGCTGTGCGGTGGCGGCCTGGGCGGTGCTGTTGTTGCAGTCCCAGATCTGGACCGCGGTGCCGTTGGCGTCCGCCCCGAAGTTGACGTCGAGGCACTTGTTCGACCCGACGCCGACCGGCAGGTCCACGGCGATCCGGCCGGTGGTGGAGCCCGGGTCGGTCGAGTAGTCGTAGACCACCGCGTCGCTGGCACTGCCGTTGAACGAGCCGGCGTAGGCGCTCTTGTCCTGGTAGCTGCCGAGGATCAGCGGGGCGTTGTAGCCGAAGTGGCTGGTGCGGACCGCCGATCCGGCGAGCGCGCCGTTCACGTACAGGGTCATGACGCCGGTGCCTGAGTTGTAGCTGGCGGTGAGCCGGTCCCAGCGGTCCTGCTGGAAGCGGGCGGCGTTGGTGCCGGCCGAGGACGTGAGGTCGTAGTTCCAGGAGGAGTTGTCGCTGTTGGCGAGACCGAAGCGCCAGTTGGCGTCCTGGTCGGGCCAGAGGATGAAGCCGCTGGAGACGCTGCCCTTGGTGGAGAGCACCGGGTTCTGCTTGGTGCCGTCACCGGTGCTGGGCTTGGCCCAGATGCTGACGGTGAAGGACTTGGAGGTGTCGACCGTGAACCGGTTGGTCTGGGCGGACGAGTAGTCGATGACCGCGCCGGAGCTGGTGCCGTTCGGGTTCTGCCCCGCGAAGTGCGCGACGGTCGTGCTCTTGCCGTTGACCGTCTCGGTCGGGAAGGTCACCGTCGGGCTGGCCGTCATCGGGTACGTGCCGTACACGTCGGTGACGGCGGCACTGTCGAGCTTGAACCGGCCGAGGGCGCGCCGGGTGTCGCCCTGGTCGACCGGGGTTCCCTCGAAGCCGGTGACCGCGGTGGAGCCGGCGGTGACCGTGCCGGGCCAGACCTTCAGGTGCTTGGCGGCGTCGAGGGTCCAGAGGTCGGACCGGCCGTCCTTGTTGGCATCGCCGCTGGAACCGATCTGCGGGTAGGCGTCGGTGGTGAACTTCTGGGCGCCGACCGTCCGGGCGTTGGTGAGCGGGTCGACCAGGTTGCCGAAGTCGAGCAGGCCGGCGGCGTTGAGCGTGATGTCGTAGGCGCGGATGGTGCCGTCGGACTTGTCGCGGGTCCACAGGGTGGGCTGGGCGGTGCCGGCGGCGGTGCCGGGGTTGATCAGCTCGTAGTTGTCCCAGTTGGCGGAGGACACCTTGAGGGCGGGCGCGCCGATTTTGTTGGTGGGCTGGGCGCGGTAGAGCCAGAGGTTCCCGCCCTCGACGGTGATCACCGAGGTCTGGTTGACGGCGGTCATCGTGTCACCGGGGCTGACGGGCGCGTTCAGCGAACCGAGCGCCAGCAGCTGGGTCAGGCCGGTCCAGTTGGTGTTCCAGCCGTCCGGTGCCGTGGCGAGCGCAGTGCCGTCGAGGCCGACCCACGCCTTCGGCTTGGGCAGCAGTCCCGGGGCCTTGAAGGTGCCGTCGCCGTTGTTCTCGTACAGGTAGAGGTTCTTGGACAGTGCCGTTCCGCCGGAGGACGCGCTGGTCCAGACGATGGTGTCGTCGACCGCGCTGGGCATCTCGCGCAGCGAGCCGAGGTGCGTGGTGCGGACGGTCACGCCGGCGGTGGGGTCGCTCTTCCAGGTGGTGCTGCCGGGCGCGAGGCCGAGCGGGGCGGCCTGGGCGGTGGCCACGTCGTTGTCGAGGGTCATCACCCGCAGGTTGCCGAGGTCGTCGGGCAGAAGGATGTCTCCGCGGCCGTCACCGGTGAGGTCGCCGGGGGTCCCGGTGCCGATGCTCGGATCCCAGGGGGCGTAGAAGGTGTAGGGCATGGGCTGGCTGTAGTTGCCCGCCACGTCCATCGCCTGGACGAACAGGGTGTTGGTGCCCCAGAGCGTCGGCGTGAAGGTGAAGGTGCCCGAGCCGCTCTTGACGATGCCGCCGCCCGGCCCGTTGGGGTCGCTGCAGGACCAGCCGGTGACGGCGGTCGAGTCGGTGCTCCAGCGGACGCAGGCCACGCCGGAGGCGTTGAGGCCGTTGGCGGGCGCCGGGTCGCTCGCGGCGATGGCGAACGTACCGGGCTGGCGGACCTTCTTCACCGGGACGGCGTTCAGGGTGCCGCTGGCGGGGAAGTCGGTGGAGGCCACGGACACCTGCGGCGGGGTCTTGTCGACCCGGAAGTAGCACCACGGGGTGTCACCGGAGTTCAGCGAGCCGTCGGAGGCCGAGGATGTCCAGCCGTACTGGTGGCCGTCGGTGAGCCCGCCGATGGAGACGGTGGCGGTGCCGTAGGAACCGGCGCCGCCGTTGGTGGGCCAGAGGCTCCAGTTGCCGTCGTTGTCGTCCCAGACGTGGAAGTTTCCGGTGACACCGGCGCCGATCGGGGACCAGGCGTTGGAGCTGAGGTAGATGTTCTGGTTGGCGCCCACCCAGCCGGGGGCGTACCAGGCGCCGCCGCCCGGGGTCTGGCAGTCGTTGTGGACGGTGCCGAACGCCGGGTCGTTGGTGTAGCCCGGGGTGGGCGTGGTGCGCGGGTACCAGACGGTCGGCGCGATGTCGTAGTACGTGACGATGTGCGGGTTGGCGCCGAGGTGGTGGCGCAGCAGCTTGTCGTACTCGTCCTCGGCGGCGAACCCGACGGTCCAGTTCGGGATCTTCTCGTTGACGATCTTCTGCATCCACCAGGTCACGTCGTAGCTGAGCTGGCCGGTGCCGGTGATGTCGGAGTTGGCGGCCCAGGTGCAGCCGGTCATCTTGCCGTTGGTGCCGCACGGCTGGTTGTTCCAGGTGGTGGTGCCCTGGAAGGCCGGCGCGCTGTAGAGGTTGATGGTCGACCGGGTGCCCGGGGAGGACGCGCCGTTGACGTCGATCAGCAGGGTGGCGCGGTTGACGGTCGCGGTGCCGTGGTTGCCGTCCGCGAACAGGCCGCTCGGGGTGGAGAGCTGGTAGTACGACCGGTAGCGGCCGTAGCCGGTGCAGTCCGAGTAGCCGCAGTAGCCGACGCCCAGGCTGCTGAGCGTGTTCACGTTGGCGGTGTCGGCATGGTTCTCCTGGACCTGCGCGTTGACCTGGCGGCCGTTGTCGACACTGGTCTCGGGGTCGAGGTACCAGGGGCCCGTGCCCTTGCCGAAGGTGTTCTGATCGGGGGTCAGCACCAGTTCGGCAGAGCTGACGACGATGCCGATCGGGGCGACCGCGGCGCCCCTGCCGGGCCGATCGGGGCCGGAGGCGTCGGCGGCGTCCTGGGCCTGCTCGGCGCCGGGCGCGGCGAACAGCGACTTGGGCGCGGCAGCACCGGACTTCAGCAGCGGCGCCGGGGCGGGGGCCGTGCCGGAGTCCCACTGGAACGGGGTGGGCGCGTGGAACCGCGTGCGGCCCTGGCCGTCCTTGAACGAGACGTTGCCCGCGGCGTCGGCGTCGGCCTGCACGCCGGTGGTGCGCAGCGGGAAGTGCAGGGCCTTCAGCCGGGGGTCGGCGGCGGCCGCGGCGGTCTTGACGACGATCACGTCGCGCCAGCCGCCGTCGGGGCGGGCCGTCACCCGCAGGTCGACGTCCGGCAGGACGGAGGAGTAGACCGCGGTGGATCCGTCGAGGGTCGGCCTGGGCAGCGGGAACGGAGCGGTGATCGACATCGAGGTGCCGTCGGCGCTGGTGATGGTGGCCAGCGGGCCGCTGCCGCCGCCGGAGAGCACCAGGTCGGAGCCGGTGACCGCAGGGGTGACGGTGCCGTCGGCGTTGGCCTTCAGCGTCGCGTCGAGGGTCTGCCAGGAGCCGCTCCGCCTGGTCCGGACGTCCTGTGCGCGGGCGTCCGCGTACATGCTGCGGCCGTCGGTGTCGGCGAAGGTCTCGGTGGTCTCGGTGGTCAGCGCGTCGATCCGGACCGGCTTGCCGGTGCCCTTGGCCTGCTGGAGGGCCGTCCGGATCGCCTTGGTGTTCTCGGACTCGCCGGCCTGCGGGGCCGAGGTCGCGCTGTCGCCCCCGGGGGTTGGGGTGGCGTCGGCGGCCCAGACGGAGGGCGCGGACAGTGCGGTCAGGACCAGGGCGGTCGCTGCGGCCACGGCGGCCCGGCCGAGTGCGCCCCGATCGGACCGAACTCGCCCTGTGCGGGGTCTCGGTGAGGTGGTGTCGAACATCGCGGGTGCGGGTCTCCCTCCCAGCGGCCCCCCACTGCGGATGGGCGCTCGGTCGGGAACATTGCAGGCTTGGTGGAGATTAGGTCAAGTTGTTTCAACGGCTTGCCCGGCAATGTCCTGAATGACCGTCAGAATCGTTTCCGGCCGCATGACGGGAATTACATGCTTCGTCCACGTCGATGCACCGGGGCGGCCACCCGTCTCGACGGTCAGCTTTCGGGACGCAAATCCCCCGAGCCCGCCAAAAGCGACGGATCATCACTTTTTCCGTGGCCGAATCATCCCTTGTCACCATGTGGCAGACCCCGTGCCGGGAGAGACAGCACCATCTCGTCCACGTCCGTCGGCCGCCGCTGGCGCTTCTTGACGACCTGCGGGTCGAAGCCATCCTTCCGGCCCCGGCGCCCGGGCCACCTCGGTCTCCACCGGCCCGACATCGGTCAGCGCGGTTCCGGCCCGCACGCCGTTGCGGGAATTCCCGCTGCCCGCACCGGCCGGGGGTCGTGCTTCTCGTATCCGGGGTGGTCGGTGATCCCGCCCTCCGGCGCGGACCCCAGGACCCGCTTGGCGGGCTGCTGCAGCAGCCCGCCCTCGCCGGTCGGCCGCAGGCCGCTTGCGCGGGCCCGGTCGACCAGGTGCCCGGTCGACCGGCAGGTCCACCGGCACCACGGTCGGCCGGGCCTCATCGACCGCCTCGACTTCGACCGCCTCGACCCGGACGGTCACGTCGCTCATCAGGTGCTGCTTCCTTGACCAGGAGCTACCCCGATGACCGGACCCGCACCAGGGCCGGGTCAGGTCGACAGGTCGGTCATCTCCCCCAGTCCCAGGGTGCGCAGCGTGTGGTTGGCCATCTGCAGGTGGCCGACGGCGTTGGGGTGGGCGGGGTCGTCCAGCCAGGAGATCGGGTCGGCGTCGCCGAAGCGGGCGCGCCAGTGGGCCTCGTGGTCGACCAGCAGGGCGCCGGTGTCGCGGGCGATCTCGCGGACGGCCTCGCAGTAGGCGGGCAGTTCCGGCCGGGCCGGTCGGCCGGCCAGGCTGGTCAGGACGGGGGTGTGCAGCACGATCCGGGCGCCGGCCGTCCGGTCGACGATCGCGCGCATGGCGTCGTGGAACTCGGGGAGCCCGGCCAGGCCGGCGCGGGCGTCGTTGGTGCCGAGCGAGACGGACAGCACGTCGGGGGCGAACCGGCCCACCAGGTGGTCGTACGAGCCGAGGACGTCGACGGCGCGCCAGGCCGACACGCCGGTGTTCACGACGATGTCGGTCAGCCGGTCGAGCTGCCAGCGGACGCGCTCGTGGACGTGCTCGACCCACCCTCGCGCGCCGTACGTGTGCAGGACGGCCTGGGTGATGCTGTCCCCGGTCGCCACCCAGGTCATCGGCCGGTCCGGCAGCTCGATCATGCGGTTCTCCCCTGTTTTCCGTGCCCGGTGTGTTCCGTGTCCGGTCGGTCTTCGACCGGGTGCACATTCGATCATGGATCGCGGTCCGCCCCGCAGCGGGTCGGGGCCCCGCTTGTGCACCCGCACCCGCACCCGCACCCGCGGTATCCGGCACCGACTGCCTACTGCGGGTGCGGTACACCGAGTGTCTGCGGACGGCTGACGACAACGGACCTGCCGGACGGCAGGGTTGAGTACACCGGGGAAAGGGCCCGCGGTCCTCACGGGCCGGGACGGAACAACACCGTCAGCACCCGGCCCCGGCATTCGACCGTGCCCGTCGTACCGCGCCCGGCCCGCACCGCCCGTCCCGGCGGCGCGCGCCGCGGCCGTCGGACGTGCATGCGGCCGGCCCGGCAGCGGGCCCGAGAACCTGGAGTCCCGATGTCCGCGCTTGCCCGCTGGTGCCACCGGCACCGGCTCGTCACCGTCCTCCTGTGGGTGGGCCTGCTCGTGGGCCTGGGCGCAGCCTCGGGCGCCGTGGGCACCAAGTACAGCGACAGCATGTCGATGCCGGCCACCGAGTCGAGCAAGGCCCTGGACCTCCTCAGGGCCGACATGCCCGCCGCCGCGGGCGACACCGACACGGTCGTCTGGCACACGGACCACGGGTCGGTGAAGGACCCGGCGACCGAGGAGCGGATGACGAAGGCGCTGGAGGCGATCGCCGGCAGCCCGTCCGTCGCCTCCGTCGTCGGCCCGTACGACCCGCAGGGCGCCCAGCAGGTCAGCGCGGACGGGTCGACCGCGTACGCCCAGGTCACCTTCACCAAGGACGCCCGGGACGTCCCGGTGGCCGACGTCGACCGCGTGATCGAGCTCGCGGAGGACGCCCGGACGGACGGCCTGGACGTCCAGCTGGGCGGGCAGGCGATCCAGAACACCGAGAGCGAGATGGGCGCCACCAGCGAGCTCATCGGCATCGTGGCCGCCCTGGTCGTGATGACGCTGGTGTTCCGTTCGCTCTGGGCGGCCGCGCTGCCGATCCTCACGGCGGTGGCCGGGGTGGGCACCGGTGTCATCGGCACCGGGCTGCTGAGCCACGGCATGAGCGTCGCCTCGGTCGCACCGACGCTGGGCGTCCTGGTGGGGCTGGGCGTCGGCATCGACTACGCGCTGTTCATCGTCAACCGGCACCGCAAGGGCCTGATGGCGGGCCTGAGCGTGCAGGAGTCGGTGGTCAAGGCGCTGAACACCTCCGGCCGGGCGGTGCTGTTCGCCGGCCTGACCGTGGTGATCGCGCTGCTGGGCATGCTGATCCTCGGCATCGGCTTCCTCAACGGCATGGCGATCTCCGCCGCGCTCACCGTCGCGATGACCGTCCTCGCCGCGATCACCCTGCTGCCGGCCATGCTCGGCATGCTGAAGCTGCGCGTGCTGAGCCGGGCCCAGCGCCGTCGGCTGGCCGAGGAGGGGCCGTCCGCGCTGCCGACCTCCGGCTTCTGGGCCCGCTGGGCACTGCGGGTGCAGGCCCGGCCGATCGGCAAGGCGGTGGTGGCCCTGCTCGTGATGGTCGCGGTGTCGCTGCCGGTGTTCTCGCTGCGCCTCGGCACCTCCGACGCCGGCAACAACCCGCAGTCCACCACCAGCCGACAGGCGTACGACCTGATGGCCGACGGCTTCGGTCCCGGTTCGAACGGCCCGCTGCTGCTGGTCGCCGAAGCACCCGGACCGCAGGAGCGCGCGGCCCTGGACGGCCTCGTCGCCGAGCTGAAGGGCGTGGACGGGGTGGCCCAGGTGGCGGCGGCCCCGATGCAGGACGGCCGGCAGATCGCGACCGTCCGCGTGGTGCCGACCACCTCCCCGCAGTCCGCGGAGACCTCCGAGCTGATCACCGACCTGCGGGACCGGGTGATCCCGCAGGCCGAGGCGGGAACCGGCCTCAAGGTGTACGTCGGCGGTGCGACGGCGACCGCGGCCGACTTCGCGGACGTCCTGATCGGCAAGCTGCCGCTGTTCATCGGCATCATCGTGGGGCTGGGCTGCCTGCTGATGATGGTCGCCTTCCGCAGCGTGCTGGTGCCGCTGATCGGTGTGGCGATGAACCTGCTCACCATGGGCGTGGCGTTCGGTGCGATCGTCGCGGTCTTCCAGTGGGGCTGGGGGTCCGAGGCGCTCGGTGTCGGTGCGGCCGGCCCGGTGGAGGCCTTCGCCCCGGTGATGATCATCGCGATCCTGTTCGGCCTCTCGATGGACTACCAGGTCTTCCTGATCAGCCGGATGCACGAGGAGTGGACCCACACCCGGGACAACCGGCGGGCCGTCCGCGTCGGCC
Organism: Kitasatospora sp. NE20-6; assembly: GCF_045862635.1. NCBI lineage: Bacteria > Bacillati > Actinomycetota > Actinomycetes > Kitasatosporales > Streptomycetaceae > Kitasatospora > Kitasatospora sp. NE20-6. Next base: position 79,208 of record NZ_BPRL01000033.1, on the reverse strand, counting down.
ACGGCGAGACCGGGCAGGTCATCACCGCGGCCGCGGTCATCATGGCGTGCGTCTTCGCCGCCTTCGTCTTCGCCGGGCAGCGCATGATCGCGGAGTTCGGCATGGGCCTGGCACTGGCCGTCCTGCTCGACGTCCTCGTGCTGCGCATGGTGCTCGTCCCCGCGCTGATGCACCGCTTCGGCCGGGCCAACTGGTGGCTGCCCCGCTGGCTCGACCGGCTGCTGCCCCACGTGTCGGTGGAGGGTGAACCCGACCCGGCGCCCGTCCCCGACCCGGAGCACGAGCCGATACCGGCCGTCACCCGCTGACCACGTCCCGACGTCCCCGCTGCACGTCGGGGCCCGGACCGGCACACCGCCGCTCCGGGCCCCGACTGCGTACGGTGAAGGAGTGCAGATGGCCGACAGGATCAGAGGGTGGCTCCACGCGCGGCCGCTGATGAACGGCTTGGCCCTGGCGCTGGGGTGCTTCGTGCTGATCGCGCCGGTCACCGCCGCCACGGCCTACCACCAGGACGCCTCGATCACGCTGTACCTGGTGCTGCTCGCGGTGTCCTGCGTGCCGCTCCTCGTCCTCCAGCGGTGGCCGGTGGGCGTCGTGGCGGTGACGGTGCTGATCGGGGTGGTCGAGTTCACCGTGATCCCGGTGGCCGGTCCGCCACCGGCGGCGGTCGGCGTCGCCCTGTACGCGGTGGCGAGCCGCACCGACCGGCGGACCGCCTGGCGGACGGGCATCTGGGCGGCCGGCGCCCTCACCGCCGCCTCGCTGATCACCAGCCCCGGCGTCGAGGACCTCCCGCAGAACCTCGGCCTGATCGCCTGGACGTTCCTGTCGGTCGCCATCGGCGACGCCGTCCGCAGCCGCCGCGAGCTGCTGGCCTCCGTGGTGGAACGCGCGGAGCGGGCCGAGCGCACCCGGGAGGAGGAGGCCCGCCGTCGGGTCACCGAGGAACGGATGCGGATCGCCCGCGAGCTGCACGACGTCGTCGCCCACCACATCACCCTCGTCAACGCCCAGGCCGGTGTCGCCCACCACCTGATGCGCACCGACCCCGAACACGCCTACCAGGCCCTGGAACGGATCCGCGACACGAGCCGGGCCGCGCTGGACGAGCTGCGCGCGACCGTCGGCCTGCTCCGGTACAGCGGCGACCAGGCCGCGCCGCGCGAACCCGCCCCCGGGCTGGCCGGCCTCGACGACCTGCTCGACTCCTTCCGCCACTCCGGCCTGTCGGTGGTGCTGGAGCGCACCGGCACCCCCGTGGACCTTCCGCAGATCACCGACCTGACGGCCTACCGGATCATCCAGGAGGCCCTCACCAACACCCACAAGCACGCGGGCGCCGTCACCGCGCACGTCCGCCTCGGCTTCGGCACCGAGACGCTGCGGCTCACGGTCGAGGACGACGGGCGCAACCCAGCCCACGGTACGCACGGCCGTCCGGGCAGGCCCGCCGGCCCTGGCGCCGTACCCGGTACCGGTGCTGGTACCGGTGGCGGTGGCGCAGGTGTCGGCACCGGTACCGGGCACGGCATGATCGGGATGCACGAACGCGCCCGTGCGGTCGGCGGCACCCTCGCCGCCGGTCACCGCCCCGGCGGAGGCTTCCGCATCGACGCCGAACTCCCCCTGCCCACCGACACCGGCCGGAAGGTCTGCCGCCCATGACGATCCGCGTCCTGCTCGCCGACGACCAGGCCCTGCTGCGGGGCACCTTCCGGCTGCTCATCGACTCCGCACCCGACCTGGAGGTGGTCGCCGAGGCCGGCACCGGCCGGGAGGCCGTCGAACTGGCCCGCAGCGCCCGCGCCGACCTCGTCCTGATGGACATCCGGATGCCCGAGCTGGACGGCCTGGCCGCCACCCGGCTGATCACCGAGGACGACGACCTCGCCGGGGTCAAGGTGCTGGTGCTGACCACCTTCGAGAGCGACGAGTACGTCGCCGAGGCGCTACGGGCCGGGGCGAGCGGCTTCCTCGGCAAGGGCATCAACCCGGAGGAGCTCCTGGAGGCGATCCGGGTGGTCGCCGCGGGCGACGCCCTGCTCTCACCGGCGGCGACCAAGGCCCTGATCGGCCGCTTCCTCGCCCAGCCGGCGCCGCGGGACCGCAGCGCCCTCCCCCGCCTCGACGTGCTCACCGCCCGCGAACAGGAGGTCGTCGCCCTGGTCGCCGCCGGGCTCTCCAACGACGACATCGCCGAGCGGCTGTTCGTCACCCCGCTGACGGCGAAGACCCACGTGAACCGGGCGATGGCCAAGCTCGGTGCCCGCGACCGCGCCCAGGTCGTGGTGATCGCCTACGAGAGCGGCCTGGTCCGCCCGGGAAACGGCAGGCAGGCCGAGACCGGCTGACCCAGCGCCGACCCGGGCGCCGACCTGGGCTCCGACGCGAACGGCGGCCTGGGCGGCGGCCCGGCGCAACCGCCCGGCTGGGGCCCGGGCCTGCCCACCACACCGGATCCGTCCACCAGCCACCACCCACCACCCTTGACAGTACGTCATCAACGCAGGTCAGGGCGGTCGGTGTCGATCCGTCACCGATGTTCCGTACTGCCCCCGGGCGGGGCCGGGCGTGTGGTGCAATGCCGGGACGGCAGGGTCGGGGCGCGATCCGAAGGGGAACGTCGTGCGGCAGGGGCAGGTTCTGGCCGGGCGCTACCGGCTGGAAGCAATGCTGGGCCAGGGCGGGATGGGGCACGTCTGGGGTGGGCGGGATCTGGACCTCGACCGGCCGGTCGCGGTGAAAGTCGTGCCCGACGCGTCGAGGGAGGATCTGGCGGCCCGCCTCCGCAGGGAGGGCCGGATCATCACCTGGCTGAACGAGCACCGGCACCCGTCGATCGCGACGGTGTTCGACGTCGGCGACCACGACGGATGCCTGTACCTCGTCATGGAGCTGCTGCCCGGCAGCGATCTCCAGACCGTCACCGGACGCCACCCGCTGGGCCTGGAGGTCCGGATGGTGATCGACTACGGCATCCGGATCGCCGAGAGCCTGGCGGCGGCCCACGAGGCCGGCATCGTGCACCGGGACGTCAAGCCCGCCAACATCATCGTCACCGAGGACGGCGGGGTGAAGATCTGCGACTTCGGCACCGCCCAGATGGCCGGCTCGACGGCGGGGCTCGCCGACCACTTCGGCCGGATGGGCACACCGCGTTTCATGGCGCCGGAGCAGTTCGCCGACCGGCGGACCGACGCCCGCACCGACCTGTACGCGCTGGGCTGCACCCTCTACACCCTGCTCACGGGCACGCCGCCGTTCAGCGGCACGTTCACGGAGCTCCGGCGGCGGCACCTGGAGGAACGCCCTCCGTCGGTCCGCAGCCACCGGGACGACGTCCCGCAGGACCTGTCCGCCCTGGTCGGCGACCTGCTGGCCAAGGAGCCCGCCGACCGGCCCCGCGACGGACGGGTGGTGGCGCAACGCCTCCGCGCCGTCCGAGCCGCGGGCCGATGACCGGTCGCCGCCGAACCGTCCCGCCGCTCAGCACAGCACAGCCCGCACAGCACAGCCCGCGCAGCACAGCCCGCGCAGGCGACCGCCCGGCGGCGGTCCCCGAGGGGATCGCCGCCGGGCGGTGCACCAGCTACGGCGTACCGGTTCCGGCTGTTCAGGGCTGCCGGGCGGCGGTCAGGTGCCGTTCGGCGCTGCCGTACGGGCGGGCTCGCCCGCGAGGCCGTACCGGCGACGGAACCGTTCGACCCGGCCGGCGGTGTCCAGCACGCGGGCCTCACCGGTGTAGAAGGGGTGTCCGGCCGACGAGACCTCGACGTCGACGACGGGGTAGGTGCGACCGTCCTCCCACAGCACGGTCCGGGCGGCCCCGCCCGCGTCGCGGCCCGCGGCCGTCGAACGGGTCAGGAAGGCGTAGCCGCTCGCCTTGTCGCGGAAGACGACAGGGCGGTACGCGGGGTGGATGCCGGTCTTCATGGGGTGCTCCTCGGGTCGTCGGAGGGGGCGGGGACGGGGACGGTTGCCGGGTTCAGCGCTCCTCGCGGAATTCGACGTGCCGCCGGAGGGCCGGGTCGTACTTGCGCAGCACGAGCCGGTCGGGGTCCTGGCGGCGGTTCTTGCGGGTGGCGTAGGTGTAGCCGGTCCCCGCGGTGGAACGGAGCTTCACGATCGGACGCAGGTCGCTGCGGGCCACGGTGACTCCTTCTGTTTCTGTCGTGTCGTTCGTCGTACACGGGCATCAACAGAACGGTTTTCGTTTTCATTCCGTCGGGGACTCCATGTCGACCGTCACTCCGACGGCGAGGTGTCGGAGCCGGGAGGCGAGGAGTTCCATCTCGACGAACGTGCCCACGAGGCCGGTCGCCCTCAGCTCGTTCGCCAGGACGCGCGCTCGGGGCAGCGACAGGCCGTACACCTCCCGCAGAGCCCGGAGCACGGGCACCATGCGTGCCTCCGGGTCCGTCAACCGGAGGCGGGCTGGTCCGTGTTGCGTCAGGAGGGCTCGACGGATCTCCTCCGGCGTCACGTCGCCGCTGTCCTGGTCGCACCAGGCGACGGGACAGGACAGGCAGTACCCCTCGGTGCCCCAGCACAGCCGGCCGCGTTCGACGAACTGCCCGATGTCGAGCATCAGCACACCGTCGCACTCCGCGCATCGCGCGGTGACCGTCACGCCCTGGGTGATCACAGTGCTCCTCATCGCCCGGCCCGCTCACCGCCGGGCCAACTCACCGCCCGGTCCGCTCCGATGAGGCCGCATCGGCGCCCCGCACGTCAACTGCATATCGTCGACCGTCTGCCACGGGCCGTCCGGACGGGGCCGGCCGACGGGACACGTCACCGGCCGGAGACGGCGCGGGCGCACAGTCGCTTGCGCCCGGGCGGGGCCCGCCACTTGAATCGCGCCGTGGAATACGAGCAGACGGATACGGCCCGCTCAACAGCCCGTCCCGTCCCACCCCGGCCCCGGCCCGCGGAGGCCTCTGCCCCAGCCGGTCCTCTGCGGGAGCCGCCGCAGGAACCACTGCGGGAGCCGCAGCCGGGTCCTCCGGCGACGACCCCGCTCCCGCGACGACCGGACGGCACCGTCCACCTCGACGCGGCGCCCGCCCTCGCCGACGGCGTCCCGGCACTGGTCGATGTCTTCCTGCGGTCCGCGGACGACCGGCGGCTGCACCACAGCGCGACGCGCGCCCTGCTCGCGGCAGGCCCGCCGGCCGTCGAGGCGCTGGCCGCACATGTGCCCTGGGACCGCGGGACGGCCCTGCGGATCCGGCAGTCGCTGGCCTGGTTCCACGGCCGGGCCGACTGCGAGTCGGCCTACGCGGTCGCCGTTCTCACCGAACTCCTCAGCGACCCGGACAGCCGGACGAGAGCGGAGGCCGCCCGCTCGCTCGGGCTGGTGGGCGATCCCGTGGCGGCGCCGGTGCTGCTCCGCGCACTGGCCCACCCGGACCGGGACGTACGCGCCCGGGCCGCCCACGCGCTCGGCCGGTGCGGGGCCCGTGCCGCGCGCGAACGGTTGGAGGAGCTCACGCGGGACGACTGCGATCCGGAGGTCCGACGGGCCGCCGCCCTCGCGCTCCGGCTGCTCGCCCAGGAGCCGCCGGGCCGGCGGAGCAGCTGAACGGGGCCGGGCCCCGCGACCGGCAGCACCGGACATACCGAACACACCGGCAGCGCCGGACGCACCAGTAACGCGGTCAGCCAGGTCGGGCGGTCAGGACGAGCGGCGGGGCTTGCCCCGCTTGGTGCCCTTGGGTGCGCCCGACCCGCCGGAGCCGCTGCGGGCGGGCCGACCGGCCGTCCTGCCGCCGGCCGACTTCCCTGCGGCCGACCGGCCGGAGCCGGACTTCCCGCCGACCGCCTTCCCGCCGGCCGCCTTCCCGCCGGCCGCCTTGCCGGAGGCCGCCTTGCCCCCGGCGGACTTGCCTGCGGCAGACTTGCCTGCGGCGGGCTTGCGCCGGCCGTCGGACTGCTCCGGCGCCTGCGCCGCGGCGGGGGTGCGCGAGCTGTTCACGGTGCGCCCGCGGACGATCCCGATGAACTGCTCCACCAGATCGGTGGTGGCGTCCTGCGGCCACGACAGTGCGACGCGCGACTCGGGGGCGCCCGGCATCGGCCGGTAGGTGAGGTCCCTGCGGTGGTGCAGGCGGGCGAGCGACTGCGGGACGACGAGCACGCCGATGCCGGCGGCGACGAGTTCGACGGCGTCCCCGGTGGTGGCGGGGCGCTCGATCGCGGGCCGGCCCGGCAGGCTCTCCCAGGCGAGGGTGTCGTCGAGCGGGTGCAGCACGATCTCGTCGGCGAGGTCGTCCTCGGACACCTCGTCGACGGCGGTCAGGAGGTGGTCCTTCGGGACCACGACCACGGTCGTCTCGGTGTAGAGCGGGATCGCGCTGAGGTCCGCGCCGTCGACGGGCAGCCGGACGAGCCCCGCGTCGGCGTCGGCGCCGCGCAGCGCTCCGGACGCCTCGGCGGCGGGCACCGGGACGAGGGTGAGGGGGACGTCGGGCAGCCGCTCGTTCCAGATCCGCACCCACTTCGTGGGCGTCACTCCCGGGACATACGCCAGCCGGAACGAAGGGGATGCTTCCGAGCCTGTCACCCCGCCAGGTTACCGGTCGTGGTCGGAGGTGGTGCACACGCTCGATACCCTTGGGCCCATGACGTCGCACAAGACACCCCAGACGATGAAGCCCGCGACCGCGGCGAAGAAGCTCGGCGTGTACCTCGAAGCCACGCCCGCCGAGTTCCAGGAGGGTGTCGTCTCGCGCACCGAGCTGAACACGCTGCAGTCCGACCCGCCGGAGTGGCTGCAGGAGCTGCGCCGCACCGGCCCGCACCCCCGCCCGGTGGTCGCGGCGAAGCTCGGCATCTCCATCGCCGGCCTCGCGCGCGGCGGGGTCTCCGACGCCCTCACCACCGAGCAGATCGACGCGCTCAAGGAGGAGGGCCCCGAGTGGCTGCAGCGTGAGCGCGCCACCCAGGCGGAGGTCCGCAAGGAGGCCGTGCGCATCAAGGAGAAGGCCGCGGAGCGCACCAACCAGCCCCGCCGCCCGCGTTCCTGACCACTCCCGACCTCCCCTGACCGCGACCTCCCCTGACCGCCCCTGACCGCTCCGCCCGGCGTACGAGCCCGGCGGTGCGGGCCGGTGTACGAGCCCGGCGGGTCGGCCGGTTCGGGCCCGGCGGGTCGGCCGGTTCGGGCCCGGCGGTGCGGTGGCCCCCGCTCAGGGTCCGCATCCGGGGCCGGTACACTGGAGCTGCGAAGGGGAGTAGTCCCGAAACACCGGCAGGTCGACATACTGGACGTCCGCACACCAGCGGGCGGCCCGGCCGCCGGGCCGCACAGGCCTCCGGGTCGGCGCGGTGGACGAGACCTTCGGCCAAGGCATGACCGGTGCCCGCATCCTGCGGGTGCCGACTTCGTCGTGCCGGGCCGAGAGTCCTCCCGCAGCCCGTCGAGGGTGTTCCGCGCAAGGTCCCGGGCCCGGCCCCAGCAGAAAGCCTCCCGGATGTCCCTCGACCCCCTGGCGATCGTCACCGCCTTCGGGCTGATCTTCCTCGCCGAACTCCCCGACAAGACGATGTTCGCATCGCTCGCCATGGGCACCCGCATGCGGCCGCTGTACGTGTGGCTCGGCACCTCCGCCGCCTTCATCGTGCACGTGGCGATCGCCGTCGGCGCCGGCAGCCTGATCGGGCTGCTGCCCGGCATGCTCGTCAAGCTGGTCTCCGCGGCGCTCTTCGCCTTCGGCGCGTTCGTCCTCCTGCGCAGCGGGGACGACGACGGGGACGACGGCGCCGGGAAGACCGTCACCGGCTTCTGGCCGGTCTGGACGACCGCGTTCATGGCCGTCTTCATCAGCGAGTGGGGCGACCTCACGCAGATCACCACCGCGAACCTCGCCGCGACCAACGGCGTGCTGTCCACCGCGATCGGTTCCGCCGCCGCGCTGATGTCCGTCTCGGCGCTGGCCCTCGTCGTGGGCCGGTTCATCGCGAAGCGCGTCCCGCTGCGCCTCGTGCAGCGCATCGGTGCGGGGTGCATGGCCGTCCTCGCGCTGTGGTCGCTGATCGAGGCGTTCACCGGCTGACCGTGGCACCGCGCCGCCCTCGCGAGGGGGTCGGCGGCCGGCTTCGGCCGGGCCCCGGGGGTCCGCTGCTCACGCGGCGGGCCCCCGGGGTTTTCGTGTCGCCGGCCGTGGCCGGCGAGCCGCCGGGGAGCGACGGTCCGCCGGGGCCGTCCGTCTACACTTGCGTAGTCGCCAGGGTGGCGGACCAGGTGGCGGACCGGCCGTCCCGGAGAGGCCGCTGCCGCTGCCGCCGGGCCGGAGCGACACCTCCGCCCCGCCCGGCGGGGCCACGGCGGAACGGGGAGAGATGACCGACGCGAAGGACTCCAGGCGCCCGCAGGGCGAGCTCGTCGCCGATGTGCTCGCCGTGCTGTGGGCCGCCCGGGAACCGCTCACCGTCGGCCAGGTCAACGACGCCCTCGACGGCGACCTGGCCAGGACCACCGTGACGACGATCCTCACCCGCCTCCACGAGCGGGGCACCCTGGCCCGGCACCGCGTCGGCCGCGGGTTCGTGTACGCGCCCGTGCACGACGCCCCCGGGCTCGCGGCCGGCCGGATGCACCGCGAGCTGCGCAGCGAACCGCACCGCGACCTCGTGCTGGAGCGGTTCGTCTCGACCCTGTCCGAGGACGACGAGGAGGTGCTGCGCCGGCTGCTGCTCGCCCCGCAGGACCCGGACGGCGACGCGCGGTGAACCTCCTCGTCGTGCTCGCGCTCGTCGGTCCGTGGCCTGCCGTGGCGGCCGCCCGGCGGCTGGCCGACCTGCTGCCGCCGAAGGCCGCGGGGCTCGTGCTGGCCGGCGCCGCGGTGGCACTCGCGGGCGCGACCGCACTGGCTCTGGCCGTCCTGGTGGGCGGCGGGCTGCTCCACCTGCCGCAGATGGCCGCCGCCGGCCGGATGTCGCTGCCCTGGCTCGTGTCGACGTCTCCGGCGGCCGTGCCCGCAGCCCTCGCCGCGGGCACCGCGCTGGCCGTCGCGGCCCGGCTGGCGGCCCGCCGCTGGCGCGGTCAGCAGGCACTGCTGCGCCGGACCTGGGAGGCAGTGGACGCGCACCCGGTGGGCGGCGACCTGACGGTGCTCCCCGACGCCGCGGCGGACGCCTACGCGCTCCCCGGCCACCGGGGACGCCCCGGCCGGGTCGTCGTGACCGCGCCGATGCTGCAGGCGCTCGGGCGGCGCGAGCGGGACGTCCTGCTCGCCCACGAGCGGGCCCACCTCGCCGGGCGCCACCACCTCCTCTCACGGGCGACCCGGATCGCGAGCGCCGCGCACCCGGCGCTGCGCGGGCTGCGGGCTCCGCTGGCCTTCCACCTGGAACGCTGGGCGGACGAGGACGCCGCCGCGGCGGTCGGCGACCGCCGGCTGGCCGCTGCCGCCGTGGCCCGGGCGGCGCTGGCCGCCTCGGACACCGGCCGGCGGGAGGGGCTGCTGCTCGCGGCAGCCACCGGGCCGGTGCCGCGCCGGGTCCGGGCGCTGCTGGGCCCCGCGCCGCGGGTGCCGCGCGGCCGGGCACTGCGGGTCGCGGCAGCCGGACTGCTGGCCGTGGTCGCGTTCTCGGTGATGCTCAGCGTCGGTTCGGCGTACGAGCTGCACGAGTACGTGGAGCAGGCCCGGTCGGTGGTGCGGGGCCGCTGAGCCGCCCGAGCAGCGGCAGCCACAGGCCCAGCCAGGCCGCCGCGAGGAGCCAGCCGCCCACGACGTCGAGCGGCCAGTGCACGCCGAGGTAGGCACGGCTCACGCCGACGGCCGCCGCCACGAGGAGCAGCACGGCGCGGACGGGTGCCGCCCGTGAGCGCGGCGCCGTACGGCCGATCGCCTGCGCAAGGAGGCCCGCGGCGACCGCCGCGGTGAAGGCGTGCCCGGAGGGGTAGGCGTGCGCGCCGGGCGGCGGGCCTGCCCAGTCGGCCACCGGGGGACGGGGGCGGGCGAGCGCGAGCATCAGCCCGGTGCGCAGCAGCTGGCCGGCGGCGAGCACGGCGGCGGGCGCGCACAGGGCCGCGAGGCGGTACCCGGTGGTGCGGGCGGCCCGCGCGGCGAGCGTTCCGGCGGCGGCCGCCGCCAGGTAGGGCGGCAGCCCGGTGCCCAGCCGGGTGAGGGTACCGACGGCACGTACCGCCGCGTCCGGCCGGTGGGCGAGCATCCAGGCGTGCGCGGAGCGTTCCGCGGCCAGGGGTGCACCGCCGTGCGCGACGGCCACCGCCGTCACGACGGCGAACAGCAGCAGGACCACCGCCGGAACGGCGGCACGGGCGGCACCGGCAGCGCGGCGGAGCGGAACAGGGGCAGGCGCAGGGCCGGGCGCGGCCGGGATGTCCGTGGGCGGCCCGGCCTTCGGCGGGGTCGCCCGTCCACCGGTGGTCCGGGGCATCGGCGGGAGCGCCTCTCTCTGGAGGTGCGCACGCCGCACCCTGGACCGTCTACATCACTGTCGACAGACTACAGAGATGTAGACGGTCACGGCTGCCCGGTGGTTCCGCGCACCCCGCTGCGCGGCCGGGCCCGCCAGACCTCCCCCGCCGCCGAGCTGAGGCCGTACCGCCGGAGCCGAGGTCGCGCCGCCGGAGCTCAGGCCGTACCCGCGGAGCTCAGGTCGCGCCGCCGGCGCGCGTCAGCCCGAGGTCGTACGCGAAGATCACCGCCTGGACGCGGTCCCGGGCGCCGATCTTCGCCAGCACCCGGCTGACGTGGGTCTTCACCGTCGACTCCGCGAGCACCAGCCGCTCGGCGATCTCGCCGTTCGTCCAGCCCCTGGCCATGGTCACGAGGATCTCGCGTTCGCGTTCCGTGAGCGCCCGGTAGCGCGGGTCGTCGCTCTCGGTGCCGGCCACGCGGACCGGCAGGTGGTGGGCGTAGGCGTCCAGCAGCCGGCGGGTGAGCCCGGGGGCGATCACCGCGTCGCCGGAGGCGACCGCCCGGATCCCGGCCAGCAGTTCCTCCGGCAGGGCGTCCTTCAGCAGGAATCCGCTGGCCCCGGCGCGCAGCGCGGCGTGGGCGTACTCGTCCATGTCGAAGGTGGTCAGCACCAGGACCCGGGAGCGCCCGCCGTCGGCGACGATCCTCCGGGTGGCCTCGATGCCGTCCATCCCCGGCATCCGCACGTCCATCAGCACGACGTCCGGGCGCAGCTCGGCTGCGCGGCGCACCGCTTCCGCGCCGTGCGCGGCCTCGCCCGCCACGGCCGTGCCGGGCGAGCTTTCGAGCAGCATGCGGAAGCCGAGCCGCTGGAGCGGCTGGTCGTCCACGATGAGGACGGTGGTCACGGGGTGCTGCCTCCGGGGTGGGCGGGCGGGTCGAGGGTCAGGCGGGCTTCGACGGTCCAGCCGCCGCCGGGTCGCGGCCCGGCGGCGACCGTGCCGCCGTAGAGGGCGGCGCGCTCCCGCATGCCGACGAGGCCGTGGCCGCCGCCGGGCGGCGGTGCGGCGCCACGGGGCGGGCCGGTGACCTGCGGGTCGGCGGCGGGTCCGCGGTCGTCGACGCGGATGCCGACCGTCGGGCCGTCGACGGTGACCCGGACCTGCGCGGAGGTCGTGCTGCCGGCGTGCTGGAGGGTGTTGGTCAGTGCTTCCTGGGCGATCCGGTAGACCGTGAGCTGGGCGCCCAGGTCGAGGCTGTCGAGCGGGCCGCTCGTGCGGTAGGTGACGGTCGGGCCGGCGGCCCGGATGCGTTCGCAGAGGTCGTCGAGGTCCGCGACGCCGGGCTGCGGCCGGAGCACGGCGCCGTCCTCGCGGTCGGCCCGCAGCACGCCGAGCATCCGGCGGATCTCCCCCAGCGCCTCGCGGCCGGTGCCGGCGATCAGGCGCAGGGCCTCCCGGCCGCGCCCGGGGTCGGCCTCGGCCGCGTACGCGCCGCCGTCCGCCAGGCCGATGATCACCGACAGGTTGTGGCCGATGATGTCGTGCATCTCCCGTGCCACCCGGGCCCGCTCGTCCGCGGCGGCGAGCGCGGCGCGCTGGTCGCGTTCGACCTCCAGTTGCACGGCGCGCTCGCGCAGGGCCGCCATGTGGGCGTGCCGGATCCGCAGTGCCAGCCCCAGGGCGACCGACGCGGTCGCCGCGCTGAGGAGGAAGAAGAGGGCGTCGCCGACGGTCACCACGCTCGACACCCGCAGGGCGACGAGCCCCAGCGCCCCGGCCATCACCGCGCACGCCCACGGCAGGTGCCGGAGCCGGCCGTGCAGGGCGAGGCCGTAGAGGGCGATCAGCAGGGCGATGTCCGCGCGGACCATCACGAGCAGGGCCCACTGGAGCGCGAAGACGGCGGCGATCACCGCGAACGCCCCGGTGGGCGCCCGGCGGCGCCACCACAGCGGCAGCACCAGGGCGAGCTGGAACGCCAGCGTGCCGGCCACGGGCAGCCGGGTGAACCGGAACTTCACCTCGTGGCGGCCCGCCCCGTCGTGCACCAGGTCCGGCAGGCAGAACATCGCGAACACGGCGGCCACGACGAGGGCGTCCAGGACCCACGGGCGCTCCCGGTCGAGGCGGCGGAGCCGCCGCCCCACCGCCACCAGCCGGACGATCACGGGGTGGGCGGAGAACGCCTCCAGCCCCGGCGGGGAGAGCGCGGGGAGGGCCACCGCGGGGCCGGCGGGCAGGTCGGTAGGCACAGGGGTCACCCGTCCATGATGGGCGGACGCCGGCGGCGGGCCGACCACGAGGGTCGTCCGGCCGCCGGGCGTCGCACGGTTGCGCCCTCCCGGGCAGGACGTCGGCAGGGCATCGACCGGGGCAGGACATCGGCCGGGGCGGGGAGCGGTCCCGGCCGGGGCGGCGGTCACGCGTCTGTCACGCGTCTGTCGGGCACCGGCCGGACACCGGTCAGGCGTCGGTGCGCACCAGCCGCCAGGCGGCACCGGCCAGGGCCAGCGCCGTCCAGCCGAGGAGGACCGCCAGGCCTGCCGCCGGTGTCAGGGTGCCCGCCGAGTGGTGCAGGGCGAACGCCGACTGGCCCGCGGCGCTGGGCAGGTACGGGCTGATGTCGTCCTGCCAGGAACTCGGCAGCAGGCCGATCAGGCCGGGGATCAGCATCAGCACGGCGACCAGCACCGAGATGCCGCCCGCCACCGAGCGCAGCAGCGCGCCGAGGGCGGCGCCGATCACGCCCACCAGGCCGAGGTAGAGCCCGGCGCCGAGCAGGCTGCGGACGACGCCCGGGTCGGAGAGCGTCAGCGCGGCGGGCGTGCCGGAGACGATGCCGCTGCCGACGAGGAAGGCGGCGAACGCGCCGACCGTCCCGACGAGCAGGGCGACCACGCCGTAGACGGCGGCCTTCGACCAGAGCACCGGCAGGCGGCGTGGCACGGCCGCCAGGGTGGAGCGGATCATGCCGGTCGAGTACTCGCCGGCCGTCACCAGCACGCCGAGGACGCCGAGGGCCAGCTGCCCGAAGTTCGTGCCGAACAGCGACAGCTGCACGGCGGTGGCGTCGGCGAAGTCGCGGTCGAGGCGCTCGCCCGCGGTGATCCGCGACTTGTAGTGCGCGGAGGCGATGATGCCGAACGCCACCACGAACAGCAGGGCCAGGCCCAGCGTGATCCAGGTGGAGCGCAGCGACCACAGCTTGGCCCACTCGGCGCGCAGCACGCGCCGGCCGGTGACCCGGTAGACCGGCCGGGGGCCGGCCGCCGCCGCGGGGTCGGCGGTGTGGATCGGGGCGATCGTGCTCATGCCACCCTCCCGGGGGTGTCGGTTCCGGTTCCGATGGTGCCGGTGGTGCCGGTGGTGCCGTGGTACTCGACGGCGTCCCTGGTCAGCTCCATGAACGCCTCCTCCAGGGACACCGCCCGTGCCGTCAGCTCGAACAGGGCGATGCCGTGCGCGGCGGCCGCCAGCCCGATCTCGCGGGCGGACAGTCCTGCCACCTCCAGCTCCTCCGAGCCGGCCCGGCCGGTGATCTCCACGCCGGGCGCGGACAGCACCTCCCGCAGCCGGGCCGGGTCGGCGCTCGCCACCTTCACCGTGTCGCCGCCGGCCCGGCGGACGAGCTCGGAGACCGTGGTGTCGGCCAGCAGGCGGCCGCGGCCCACGACGATCAGGTGGTCGGCGACCAGGGCCACCTCGCTCATCAGGTGCGAGGAGACGAAGACCGTACGGCCCTCGGCGGCGAGCGTGGTGAGCAGGTTGCGGATCCACAGGACGCCCTCGGGGTCGAGCCCGTTGACGGGCTCGTCGAGCATCACCGTGGCCGGGTCGCCCAGCAGCGCCGCGGCGATGCCCAGCCGCTGCCCCATGCCGAGCGAGAACGCCCCGGCGCGCTTCTTCGCGACGCTCTGCAGGCCGGTCAGTCCGATCACCTCGTCGACCCGGCGGCGCGGGATCCCGTGCGTGTGGGCCTGCGCCATCAGGTGGTCGAAGGCCGACCGGCCGGGGTGGATCGACCGGGCCTCCAGCAGCGCGCCCACCTCCTGCAGCGGGGAGGTGTGCTCGGCGTACCGCCGTCCGTTGACGGTGACCGAGCCGGTGGTCGGGGCGTCCAGGCCGACGATCATCCGCATCGTGGTGGACTTGCCCGCGCCGTTCGGCCCGAGGAAGCCGGTCACCGAACCCGGCCGGACGGTGAAGTCCAGACCGTCGACGGCCGTCTTCTCGCCGTACCGCTTCGTCAGCTGCTGCGCCTCGATCATCGGTGCTCCCTTGCGCTCGCCACCCGGCCGTCCGGCCGGCCCACCGCCCACGCTAGGGCCGGTACCGGCCGCACACCGTGGTACCGGGGGCGCGACCCACGCCGATCGGGTGGTACCGCGGTACCACGCCGCCCCGGACCGCCCGCCGCGGAGCCGCACCGACGGCCCCCGCCACGGCTGCGGTCACGGCCTCCGCCGCGGCCCTGGTCACGGCCTCCGTCACGGCTCGAAGCGGTAGCCCATCCCGGCCTCGGTGAGGAAGTGGCGGGGGTGCGAGGGATCGTCCTCCAGCTTGCGGCGCAGCTGGGCCATGTAGACGCGCAGGTAGTTGGTCTCGGTGCGGTAGGCGGGCCCCCAGACCTCCTGGAGCAGCTGCTTCTGCCCGACGAGGCGTCCGGCGTTGCGGACGAGGACCTCCAGGAGGTGCCATTCGGTGGGGGTGAGCCGGATGTCGGTGCCCTGGCGGTGGACCTTCTTGGCGGCCAGGTCGACGGTGAACGACGCGGTGGTGAGCACGGCGTCGACGGCGTCCGCGGGGAGCGGCTCGGCGCGGCGGACGGCGGCGCGCAGCCTGGCGAGGAGTTCGTCCATGCCGAACGGCTTGGTGACGTAGTCGTCGGCCCCGGCGTCGAGGGCGTCGACCTTCTCGCCGGACGCGTGCCGGGCGGAGAGCACGATGATGGGCACGCGGGTCCAGCCGCGCAGGCCGCGGATGACGTCGGTGCCGTCCATGTCGGGCAGGCCGAGGTCGAGGACGACGACGTCCGGCGGGTGCGCGGCGGCCGCGGCGAGCGCCCCGGCGCCGTCGTGGGCCGCGTCCACCTCGTACTTGCGCGCCTTGAGGTTGATCACCAGGGCGCGGACGAGCTGGGGTTCGTCGTCGACCACGAGGACGCGGGTCACGAGGGGGGACCACCCTTCTGTCGGTGCGGTGCGGGGCCGGGTCCTTCGGAGCCGGGCGGGGTCAGGGGGAGGGTCACGACCATGGTGAGGCCGCCGCCGGGGGTGTCCTCGGCGGTGAGTTCGCCGCCCATCGCCTCGGTGAAGCCGCGGGCGACCGCCAGGCCGAGGCCGACGCCGTTGCCGCGGGGCGCGTCGCCGTGGCGCTGGAACGGCTGGAAGATCCGTTCCCTGGCGTCCTCCGGGACGCCGGGGCCGCGGTCGACCACCCGTAGTTCGAGGCGTCCGGCACCGGGGAGGTCGAGCACGTCGGCGCGGACGGTGACGGGGATGCCGGTCGGGGTGTACTTGACGGCGTTCTCGACCAGGTTGGCGACGACGCGCTCCAGCAGGCCCGCGTCGGCCGGTACGAGCGGCAGGTCCTCCGGCACGTCCAGGCACACGGCGTCGGCCGGCACGGCGGCGAGCGCGAGCGGCACGACCTCGTCGAGGTCGACGTCGCGGGTGAGCGGGGTGACGCTGCCGGTCTGCAGCCTGCTCATGTCGAGCAGGTTGTTGACGAGGTGGTTGAGCCGGTCGGCGCCGTCCTCGATGCCGGCGAGGAGTTCGGCCTCGTCCTCGGGGGCCCATGCGACCTCGTCGGAGCGCAGCGAGCTGACGGCGGCCTTGATGCCGGCGAGCGGGGTGCGCAGGTCGTGGGAGACCGCGGCGAGCAGGGCGGTGCGGATGCGGTTGGCGTCGGCGAGGCGGCGGGCGTCCGCGGCCTCCTCGGTGAGGCGGCGGTGTTCCAGGCGGGCGGCGGCCTGGGCGGCGAAGGCCGCGAGGATGCGGCGGTCCTCGGCGGGCAGCATCCGGCCGGTGAGGACGAGGGTGAAGTGCTCCCCCGCGGGCACGTCGACCGAGGCCTCCTCGGGGGATGCCGCCGGGTGCGGGCCGGCTGCGGCGAGGCAGTGCCAGGAGCCGTGGTCGCCGGTGCGTTCGAGCAGTGCGGCGGACTCCGTCTGGAAGGTGTCGCGCACCCGGGCGAGCAGGGCCGCGACGGTGTCCTTCTCCTGCTCGGCCCCGCCGGCGAGGAAGGCGAGCACCTCGGCCTCGGCCCGGCTGCGGGCGGCGAGCTGGGCGCGGCGGGCCGCGAGGTCGACGACGGAGGCGACGGAGATGCCGACGCCGACGAAGACCGCCAGCCCCAGGATGTTCTCCGGGTCGGAGATGGTGAAGGTGTGGGTGGGCGGGGCGAAGTAGTAGTTGAGCAGCAGGGAGGCGGCGAGCGCGGAGGCGATCGCCGGGAAGACCCCGCCGAGCAGGGCGGCGCCGACCGTCAGGCTGAGGAAGAGCAGCATGGCGGTGGGCAGTCCGGGACCGGCGCCGGTGCCGACCAGCAGCAGGGTGAGCAGCACCGCGCCGCCGCAGCCGAGCAGCCAGCCCGCCAGGGTGCGCACCCGGCCGAGCCGGACGGGCAGCCGCCCGGGCAGGGCGGGGCGGCCCGCGGCGGCGTGCTCGTGGGTGACGACGTGCACGTCGATGTCGCCGCACTCGCGGGCGACCGTCGCGCCGACCCCGGGGTCGAGGAGGTAGCGCCAGGCCTTGCGGCGGCTGGTGCCGAGGACGATCTGCGTCGCGTCGGCACCGCGGGCGAAGTCGAGGATCGCGGTGGGCACGGTGTCGCCGAGCACCGGGTGGTAGGTGCCGCCGAGGTCCTCCACGAGCCTGCGCTGCTCGGTGAGTTCGGGCAGCGGTGCGGCGGGCGCGGCGTCGGGGCGGACGACGTGGACGGCGAGCAGTTCGCCGCCGGCCCCGCGGGCGGCGATCCTGGCCGCGCGCCGGATGAGCGTGCGGCCCTCGGGCCCGCCGGTGAGGCCCACGACGATGCGCTCCCGGGTGGGCCAGGTGGCGTGGATGGCGTGCTCGGTGCGGTAGTGCCTGAGGTACTCCTCGGCGCGGTCGGCCGTCCACAGGAGGGCGAGCTCGCGCAGCGCGGCGAGGTTGCCGGGGCGGAAGTAGTGGGAGAGGGCGGCGTCGACGCGGTCGGGCGGGTAGACGTTGCCGTGGGCGAGCCGGCGTCGCAGGGCCTCCGGTGTCATGTCGACGAGTTCGACCTGGTGGGCCCGGCGCACCACCTCGTCGGGCACGGTCTCCCGCTGCCGCACACCCGTGATGGTCTCGACGACGTCGCCGAGCGACGCGAGGTGCTGGATGTTGACGGTGGAGAGCACGTCGATGCCCGCGGCGAGCAGTTCCTCGACGTCCTCCCAGCGTTTGGCGTTCCTCGAACCCGGCACGTTGGTGTGGGCGAGTTCGTCGACGAGGGCCAGGCCGGGGTGCCGGGCGAGCACGGCGTCGACGTCCATCTCGGTGAAGGTCGCGCCGCGGTGCTCCAGCCGCCTGCGCGGCACCGTCTCCAGGCCGTCGAGCAGTTCTGCGGTGCGCGGGCGGCCGTGGTCCTCCACCAGGGCGACGACGACGTCGGTGCCGCGCTCCGCCCGCCGGTGGGCCTCGCCGAGCATGGCGTACGTCTTGCCCACCCCGGGCGCTGCGCCGAGGTGGATCCGCAGCCTGCCGCGCCCCATGTGCACCAGTCTCGATCGAGCCGTCGCGCCCGACCCCGCCGGACACGTGTTCACCGGCTACGAGCGTATGTGCGACGGTGGCCGCGCCGCCCCTTCCACCCTTTTCGCGGCTTTCGTCCTGACATCTTCTTAACGCCGCACGTCGCACGCCGTACGCCGCACACCGCACGTCGCCCGGTACGCCCCGGAGGGCCGCGTCCGGGCGTACCGGGCTGCGTCAGTGGGCGGTGTCAGTGGGCGCGGACCTGGACGACGGCGTGACGGCCGACGGTGCGCCACGCCTCCCCGTCGGCGTCCAGGCGGGCCACCACCGCCGCGTCCAGGCCGACGGCGACGTCCGACTTGAGCGTGCGCAGCGCGGCGACCGGGGACGGGAAGCCGCCGGCCGCGTCGGCGAAGGCCGTGGTCGGCGGCCACCACCGGTCGCCGACCAGGCGCCGGTAGTTGAGGTCGCCCTTGACGATCGTCATCGCCACGCCGGAGAGGTCCGCCCGCAGGTCGTCCGGCATCGCGTCGAACGGCAGCGGCGCGCAGAGGAACGGGTGGGTGCGGACCTCCAGCCGGCCGTCCGTCATCGCCTGCCACAGCCGGGCGCCGACGGCCTGCGCCTCCGCGCCCGGGGCGCTGCGCAGCCGTCCGAGCGCCGCCACCACGTCGGCGGTGGTCGCGTCGGAGACGAAGTACGGCTGCGGCTTCACGAGGAGCAGCACCCCGGAGGCCCATCCGGCACCCAGGAGGTGGTCGATCAGCGCCAGATCGGGCAGCAGCTCGGGACCGGCGTTGTCGGCGAGCAGGCAGACGCGTCCGCCGTCGGCCCGCCGCAGGGCGGACCACAGCAGCGGCCCGTCGTCGGCGAGCAGGCCGCCGGTGGCACCGGACGGCCCTGCGGTCATGCGGAAGCTCAGGTCGGCGCGGTTCCCCCAGAGCGCCGAGGCGAGGAGCGTCTCCGCGCGGGCCTCGTCGGGCAGCGCCGCCAGGTCGTCCAGTGCGGCCAGCTCCCCGTCGACGGCCGCGCCGGCCAGCTCCGCGTCCTTGAACGGCGCGAACGGGTCGACGCCCCGCCACGTGCCCGGCCGGAACCAGCCGGTGGCGTCGAGCAGCCGGCGGTAGAACCAGCTCTCCGCCCACAGGAACGGCGCCTCGCCCCACGGCCGGCCCCACAGCCCGCTCCCCCACGCCAGCCACTCCGCGTGGTCGTGCAGGTCGGCCGCCGGCGGCTCCAGGACGCCCTCCGTGCTCTCGGCGAGCAGCCGCTCCACCGCCGCCCGCTCGGCGGGGCCGTACGGCAGCGCGTCGAGCACCTGCCGGACGAGCACCGGATGGCGCTCGTGGAAGACGCCCCAGGCGAAGGACCCCGGCACGTCGGCACGGATCACGGGTGCGGTCGGCACGGGTGCGGTCGGCACGGAACGCGTCCTCCTTCGTGGGCGGCCCCGGCTCGGCCCCAGCCGCGGCCGCGGGCCGTACGGCACGGCTGGTCCGACCCTAGGCCCTCGCCGTCGCCGCCGGGGTCCAGGGTCCGGGGTGCGGGGTGCGCCGGGGTGGCGGCCCGCACGTCCGCGGAACCGGCGCGCGAAACGGGGTTTGGTGGGGGGCCGGGCCGGTCAGGCGCGGGGAGGGGGTGCCCGCAGAACCGGACGAAGGGAAGCGGCGACGTGAAGACGAGTGTGAACGGCGGCCGGCCGGCGACGGCGACCCCGCCGAGAGGCACGGTCGGCGGCACCGGCCCGGGCACCACCACCGGTGGCGGCCCGGGCACCGGCGGATCCCGGCCGGTGAACGAGCTGGTGCACGAGGCGACCGAACTGGCCTCGCGGCTGGTGCGGCAGGAGGTGCAGCTCGCCAAGGCGGAACTCACCGAGAAGGGCAAGCGGGCCGGCCTCGGCGGCGGACTCTTCAGCGGCGCCGGGCTGCTCGCGATCATCGGCCTCCAGGCCTTCGTCGCGGCCGCCGTCGCCGGTCTGGCCCTGGTCATGCCGCTGTGGGCGGCCGCCCTGGTCGTGGGCGGCGCGCTGATGCTGATCGCCGGCATCCTCGCCCTGGTCGGCCGGGGACAGCTGAGGAAGGCGGGATCCCCCGTGCCCGAGCAGGCGATCGCGACCACCAGGACCGACATCGACGTGATCAAGGAGCGTGCACACCGATGACCTCCAAGCACAGCACCGGCGGGGCGGCCCCCACCGTGGCGGATCTGACCTCGCAGATCGCGGACACCCGCGACAGGCTCGCCGACACCGTCGAGCAGCTCGCGGCCAAGGCCGACGTCGGCGCCCGGGTGCGCGACGCCGCCGACCAGGCCAAGGAACGCGTCAGCCGTACGGCCGACCAGGCCAGGGAACGGTTCGGCCGCACCACCGACCACGCGAAGGAACGCGTCGGCCACACGGCCGACCAGGCCAAGGAGCGCGTCGGCCGCACCACCGACCACGCGAAGGAACGCGTCAGCCACACCGCCGACCACGCCCGGCACGCCGTCGAGGACCGGGTCGGCAGTGCCGCGCACAGCGTGCGGGCCGGCGGATCCCGGGTGAAGGAGCACGCCGCGGGCTTCGCCGACACGGCCGGTGCCGCCGTCGGGGAGCACTCGGAGAGCTCGGCCCGCGAGATGGCCCTGGAGGTCGCCCGGTACGGCGGGCCGGTGCTCGCCGCGGCGGGCGGCATCATGCTCGGCACGGCCGTCGTGCTGGCCCTGACCCGCCGCCGGCACTGACCGCGGGGCCGTCACAGGGCCGTGGCGTTGCCGTGGCGGCGCGTCCCCGCCGAAATCCAGGTGACGAACGTCCTGCCGACGGCGACGATGCCTGGTGGCCGATCGAACGAGTCGGCCACCAGGAGGCACGGGGACCATCGGAACCACGAGTGCGGCACGGCAGCGTCCGGCCGCGGCATCGGCGGCGCAGGACGGGCTGAAGCTGCACCGCCGGGTGATGCGGCTGGACGGCCGGGAGTACACCGTCCTGGGGCTGCGGCCCGGTACCGCGGCGGGCTTCGCCACCAACCACTACCACCAGACCTGGCACATCCTGTCCGACCGGCACGGCGCCCGGCTGCTGGCCCGGCTGCTGTGGGGCCTGTCGTACGCACGACGGCCCGGCACGCTGATCGTGATCGACCGGCCGTTCCTCGACCCGACGCCGTTCGAGGGCGAGGTGAGCGACCCGGTCGTGCTCGTGCCCCGGCACCTGACGCCGCTGGACGAGGGGGCCGCCCGCGCGCTGAGGCGGTCCCTGCCCCTGCGCACGCCACCGGACGGAACCGTGCGCTGGCGGACCTTCGGGCTGGACCAGGCCCTCGCGGACCACGACGGCTGGCGGGGGACGGTGCGGGACGAGTACCTGCACGGCGGTGACTTCCGGAGCGAGGTCGCCCGCCGGGGCGGCCTCGTCATGGCCTCGGCGTCACCCTGGGAACTGCGCGACTGGGCGGTGTCCTCCGCGCGGCTGGGCGAGCACGGACCGTACGGGTCGGACCACACCTTCCTCGGCGAGGACTGCGTGGGGTCCGGTGAGGTGCAGATGTTCCGGCAGTACCGGGCGATGGTCTCCAGTGCGGTGGTGGCCCGCCGGGAGGTGCTGGCCGAGGACGGCGGCCTGGACCTTCCGCAGACCGTCCGCGAGCGGATCTGGCACCGCTCCGCCGAGGTCCGGCGCAGGACCGCCCGCCGCCCCGCACCGGCCCCGGTCTAGGACCTCCCCGGGCCCGGCAGGTCCGGTTCCGGCAGGTCCGGGCCCGGCCGGGTGCCCGCGGGCCGGGCCCGTCCTGCGCCGGCAGCGGTGCGGCGGGGACGCGGGGCGGGTTTCGCTACAGTCCGTGCCATGAGCGATCACGTGCATGCACCGTTCGGCAGTTTCCCGTCCGTCCACCGGGCGCTGGAGGTCTGCGAGCTGCTCGCGCCCCCGGTGGCGGACGCCCTCAAGAACTGGGACGACCGCGCGGCGGCGGAGTCCGTGCTGTACGTCGACACCGATCCCGACAAGGCCGACACGGCGGTGTTCTGCGAGGCCTACGGCGTGCAGCCGGAGGTGTCGGCGAACTGCGTGGTGGTGGCCGCCAAGCGCGGTGGCGAGGTGACCCTCGCCGCGGGCCTCGTGCTGGCCCACACCCGGCTGGACGTCAACCGGACGGTGCGGACGCACCTGGGCGCGCGCAAGGCGTCCTTCGCCCCGATGGACACCGCTGTCGAGGAGACCGCCATGGAGTACGGCGGCATCACCCCCGTCGGCCTCCCGGCCGCCTGGCCGCTGCTGGTCGACGCGGCGGTGGCCGCGGCGCCGCACGTGCTGGTCGGCAGCGGACGGCGGCGCGGCAAGCTCATCCTCCCCGGCCGGGCGGTGGCCGCCCTCCCGCGCGCCGAGGTCCTCCCGGGTCTGGCGTCCTGACCCGGCCCACCGACCCGGCCCGCCCGCAGGCCCCCACGGGGGTCAGCCGGGGTCAGCCGGCCGGGAGGACGGCCACCGAGGCCGATTCCGTGCGCAGCCGCACCTGGTGGGCGGCGCCGGGGCGGTCGGGCAGGGCGATCCTGACGTCCGCGGAGACCGCGTCGGAGGTGAAGGCGTAGGCGTCGCCGGCGGCCGCGGCGGGCAGGCGCAGGGCCACGGAGGCGGACACCGAGTCGAGGGAGAGCGTCCGGGGCGGGGCGGTGAAGGCGAGGTCGGCGCTGCCGGAGCGGACGGCGAGGGCGGCCCGCTCCGGGTGCAGGCCGACGGCGGTGAAGCGGACGGACGCGAGGGAGAGATCGAGGTCGCCGTCGAGTCCGGACAGCGAGATCTCCCCGGAGGACTGGCGGACCGTCAGAGGGGTGCCGGCCGGCAGCGACAGCTGCAGCAGACCGTGGCAGGGGCCGACCGGGCCGCCGTCGTCGGTGGCGCACCGCACCGGGAGGGCGCCGTCGGGCCGGGCGGGGCCGAACTCGACGTGCCCGAAGGTGTCCCGGCCCTCCGGCACGTACGTGGCGGTGGCCTCGGCGCCGGGGCCGGGGCCGGCGGCGATCTCCAGGCGGCCCGACACGCCGTCCAGGAGGACCGGCCCGGGGTGTGCCCCGGAGACGGCGGGCGGCGGCCCGGCCGGGCCGCCGGACCCGGCCCGGTGGGCGCGGGAGTCGGGCCGGGTCAGCAGCACGGCGGCGGACGCGGCGACCGCCAGGCAGACCACGGCGACGGCGGCCCGCCACCACGGCCCGCGGCCCCCGGGGCGGCGCAGGCCCGCGGCGGGCCGCGGCGGACGGACGGGCTGCAGCGGCCAGGGCTGCTGCGGCGGCTGCGGCGGCCGGGACGGCGGTGCGGGTACGGTCATGGCCGCCGTCTGCCCCGCCTGCCTCCCGGCACACGGCCCGCCGCTGACGTCCGGTCAGTCCCTCGGCGTGTCGGGGGCCGGGACGACGGCGCGGGTGCCGCGCCGCAGCACCAGGCGCAGGGCGTGGACGGGCTCGGCGGCCTGCCGGTCCCACCGCACGTCGAGGACGGTGTACGCGGGGTCGTCGGCGAGCCAGTCCGAGGCCGCGCGGAAGACCGCGGCCGGGTCGTTGCCCGCGAGCACCAGCGTGTCGGGTTCCTCCACGGCCACCCAGAGGTCGACGTGGTGGTTGACGAAGGCGCTCGTGCGGGCCCGCAGATCGTCGGCCACCGTGGCGGTCGTCTGATCGGTCGTCATCGTTCCTCCTTGTTCGTGTGTGCAGCGTGATCGTCCGAACCCATGCCCAGCGCGGGCGTTACCATGCGCGCCCACGGACGACCGGACGCCCCGTCAGGCATCCGGCCCATCGCCGGGATCCACCCCCGGGCCCCGCCGGCCCGCACCTGCTGGTAGAATGACGGTGTCGGCCTTCGGCGCGCCATCAGCGCACGGAGGCTTTTTTCATGCCCTCCCAGCCCCTGCACCCTCCGGTCCCGTCCACCTCCGCACCCGACTCCGCGCCCGCCGTCCCGGCGCCCGCCATCCTGGTGCCCGCGTCCGGCCGTCCGGCGGTTCCCGGCTACCGCGCCCTGCTCCGCAACGGCGAGTTCGCCGGCCTCTACGCGGGCTTCGCCCTCAGCGTCGTCGCGAGCACCCTGTCGGGCTTCGCGCTCGGCACCCTGGTCGACGACCGCACCGGCTCCGCCTTCCTGACGGCCGTCAGCATGTACGGCGGCTCGTTCGCCATGGTGCTCGGCGCGCTGACGGTGATGTCGGTGGCGGACGGCCGCCGTCCGCGCCGGACCCTCGTCGCGCTCCAGTGCCTGGCGTTCGCGGGCGCCGCCGTGCAGGCCGTCCCCGGGCTGCCGCTGGCCGCCCGGTTCGCCCTGCTGCTGGTGCCGGGGTTCTTCCAGTCCCTGGCGACCGGCACGCGGATGGGGCTGCTCGCCGAGGTCGTTCCGGACGCCACCCACGCGGTGGCCCGTTCCCTGCTGAACATCACGGCCGGCGGCACCGCCGTCCTCGGCTACGCGGTGGGCGCCGTGCTGCTGCACCGCCTGGGTCCGCACGGGGTCTTCCTCGTCGCTGCCGCCGCGGCGGGACTCGGCTCGGCCGTGGTGGCGGCGACCGTCCGGGAACACTCGATCCGGCTCACCCGCCGCCCGGGCCTGCGACAGACGTGGACGGTGAACCGCACCCTGCTCGCCGATCCGGGCCGCCGGGCCCTGCTGCTGAACCTCTGGGTGCCCAACGGCCTGGTCGTCGGCTGCGAGGCGCTGTTCGTCCCGTACGCGCCCGACCGTGCCGGTGTCCTCCTGGCCGCGTCCGCGGCGGGCATGCTCCTCGGCGACCTCGCGGTCGGGCGGCTGCTGACCGCGGAGCGGCGGCGCCGGTCGGCGTTCGCCCTGAGGCTGCTGCTCGCCGGCCCGTTCCTGCTGTTCGTGCTCCGGCCGCCGCTGCCGGTCGCGGTAGCCGCGGTGTTCCTCGCCGGGGCGGGGTTCGCCGCCACCCTGCCGCTGCAGGAGCGGCTGCTCGCACTGACCCCCGCGCCGGTGCGAGGTCAGGTCCAGGGCGTGGAGTCGGCCGGCCGGCTGACCTGGCAGGGCATCGGGGCGGCGGCGGCCGGCGGTCTGGCGCAGTGCCTGACACCGGGCACCGCGATGACGCTCGCCGCGGCGGCCTCGGTGGCCGTCACCGTCGCCTCCCGGCGGGCCGTGCTCCGCGCCGGCGCGGATGCCGATGCCAATGCCGATGCCGGCGACACGGGGACGGAGGGTGCGCGCGCCGCCCGTCCGTGAGGGAAGCAGGGCCGTGGGGTGCCCCCCGGCCGCCGGAGGAAGACACGGCGGCCGGGCGGAACCCCTGGCAGGGGCGGCGGCACCGGCCGGTGGGGGGATACCGTCGGGTCGGCCTCGGCCCCTGCCTGACGGTGCGTCTCACCCGTCCCTGCGGCGGCAAACCCCGGCAACCGGAAAGAATCGACGCGGGCCGCTGCGGGCCGGAGGAGAACGGGCAGGGGCCCGCGGTGCGGGGCACCGGACGGTTGTCGGGAACTGCCGTCGAGGAGACCGGTCAGGCCGCGCCGGCCGCCCCGCGCCGCTGCCGCTTGCCGAGGGGTGCCTGCGAGAGGTCCTCGGCCTGCGAGCGGAGGTTCTTGAAGCCGTACCCGCGGCCGGTCAGCCACGCCTCGGCGGCGGCCTCGGCCCGGGCGGCGGCCGTCAGGAGGTCCTCGTCCGTCTCCCCGGTGTCGGCGAAGCGGAAGGTGAACGCGGTGCGGGCGGCGATGTCGTAGCTGAGGTGTCCCCCGGTGGTGAACGCGGCGCGCAGCACGTCGTGCGCGTCGGCGTCGGCGAGGAGGGCCGCGCGCTGCTCGGCGGTGAGGCCGTCGAAGACGCCGCGGACGGTGATACGGAAGGTGCGGGTGCTCATCCGCCCGACTGTAAGCGGCCGTGCCGCCCGTGCGCACGGCGTTTTCTCCGCCGGGAGGCGCGCCGGGAGGCATGATCGGTCACGTGCCGGCACCGGCCGGCACCCCACCACCCGCACGGGCGGCCGGCAGTGCCCGGCCCGTGCACGGAGAGGATGCGTCATGGAGTTCCGCCATCTCGGCCGCAGCGGCCTGATCGTCAGCGAGATCGCCTACGGCAACTGGCTGACGCACGGCTCGCAGGTGGAGGAGGACGCGGCCGCGGCCTGCATCCGCGCCGCCCTCGACGCGGGCATCACCACCTTCGACACCGCGGACGTCTACGCGGAGACCCGGGCCGAGTCGGTGCTCGGCCGGGCGCTGAAGGGCGAGCGCCGCGAGGGCCTGGAGATCCTCACCAAGGTCTACTGGCCGACCGGCCCCGGCCGCAACGACCGCGGCCTGGGCCGCAAGCACGTGATGGAGTCGATCGACGGCTCGCTGCGCCGGCTGCAGACCGACTACGTGGACGTCTACCAGGCTCACCGGTACGACACCAGCACCCCGCTGGAGGAGACGATGGTGGCGTTCGCCGACGTCGTCCGGGCGGGGAAGGCGCTGTACATCGGCGTCTCGGAGTGGACGGCGGAGCAGATCCGGGCCGGTCACGCGCTGGCCCGCGAGCTGCGGGTGCCGTTCGTCTCCAGCCAGCCGCAGTACAGCGCGCTGTGGCGGGTGATCGAGTCCGAGGTCGTGCCGGCCTGCGAGGAGCTCGGCATCGGCCAGATCGTGTGGTCGCCCATCGCGCAGGGTGTGCTGACCGGGAAGTACCTGCCGGGGGCCGAGCCGCCGGCGGGGTCGCGGGCGACCGACTCCAAGGGCGGCGCGAACTTCGTGGCGCGCTGGATGCGGCCCGAGGTGCTGGAGCGGGTGCAGCTGCTGCGCCCGCTCGCCGAGCAGGCCGGGCTGAGCCTGGCGCAGCTGGCGGTCGCGTGGGTGCTGCAGAACGCCAACGTGTCCGCGGCGATCATCGGCGCGTCGCGGCCGGAGCAGGTCGCGGAGAACGTGAAGGCCGCCGGTGTGACGCTCGACGCCGGGCTGCTCAAGGCGATGGACGAGATCCTCGCCCCGGTGGCGGAGTCCGACCCGGGGCGAACCGCGGAGAACGCCCCGAAGAGCCGCCCCTGACGCGACGCGCGCGGGCCCCGCGACCCCGTCGGGGTGGCGGGGCCCGCGGCCTGTGCGGGGTCAGTTCTCCAGGAAGCTGAGCATGTCGTCGGCGTGCTCCTCCTCGGCGGCGAGGACGGTCTCCAGGATGCGCTTGGTGGTCGGGTCGCCGTCGCCGAGCCAGGTGATCATCTCGGTGTAGGTGGCGACCGCGATCCGTTCGGCGACGAGGTTCTCCTGGATCATCTGCTTCAGGTCGGCGGCGGGTACGTACTCGGCGTGCGAGCGGCCGACGACGCGCGCCGGGTCCATGTCGGGCGTGCCGCCGAGCTGCGCGATGCGGGCGGCCAGCAGGTCGGCGTGGCCCTGCTCCTCGTTCGAGTGCTCCAGGAACTCCTGCGCGACGGGCTCGGAGTTGAGGCCCTTCGCCATGTAGTGGTGCTGGCGGTAGCGCAGGGTGCAGACGATCTCGGTGGCGAGCGCGGTGTTGAGCATCTCGATCACGCGCGGGAGGTCGGCGCCGTACGCGGCGGTGACCGGACCGTCCATCATCTCCGAGCGGGCCCGGTCGCGGAGCGCGTGGACGTCCGTCAGGAATTCGGCCATGGTGTTCTCCCTGCCTGGTCGGGCGGTAGGTGACGCGGGGCGCCTGCCCGGGGCGTGCCGGGGCAAACACCCCTGCCCGGGGACGGATGGCACGGCCGCGGCGGGGCACACGGGGCGCATGACGACGACACGGGCGGTCACCGCCTGCCGACGGATAGCGCTGCCGCTGCTGGCGCAGGCGGTCCTGGTGGTCCTGGTGGGCCTGCTGATCACCCATCCGCCGCACGGCTGGTGGGATCCTGCCGCGGACGGCCTCACCGGCCGGCTCGCGGAGCTGCGCACGCCCGCGGCGACCCGCGCGAGTGCCTGGTTCTCCCTGATGGGAAGTACCGGGGCCGTGGTGGCGGTGACGATCCTGACCGTGGCGGTGCTCCTGCTCGGGAGTCGGCTGCGGCGGTGGCGGGAGGCCTCGTTCCTCGCCTGTGCGGTCTCCGCGCAGGCCCTGGTCTTCCTGCTGGCGACGGTCTGCGTGGAGCGCGCCAGGCCCGACGTGGTGCGGCTCGACGCCTCGCCGCCCACGTCGAGCTTCCCCTCCGGGCACACCGGCGCGGCCATGGCGCTGTACGGCGGTCTCGCGGTGCTGGCGGCCCTGTGCGTCACGGGCCGGTGGCGGGTGCCGCTGTGCGTGCTGGCCGGACTCGTGCCGCTGCTGGTCGGGGCGAGCCGGCTGTACCGGGGCATGCACCACCCGGGTGACGTGCTGACGGGCCTGCTGAACGGCGCGGGCGTCCTGTGGATCATGTGGCGGGCGTTCCTCGACGGCCGTGAGGAGCAGGCTGCCACCGCTGCCGGATCCGCCTCCGCCGTACCGGCCTCCGGTGCGACCGGGCCCGTCGGCGACCCGGTGGAGGCGCCGGACGGACGGCCCAGCGCCGTCGTCGTCCACCAGCCGCAGCTCGTCGACCGCCGGACCCTCGACGAGATCTGCCGCGTCCTCGCCCGGCACGGCCACCCCCGGCCCCGGATCATCGCCACCACCGCCGAGGACCCCGGTCGCGGGGCGGCCGCCCGGGCCGTGGCGGAGGGCGTCCCGCTGGTCGTCGCCTGCGGCGGCGACGGCACGGTGACGGCCTGCGCGGGCGCGCTCGCCGGCTCCGCGACGGCCCTCGCCGTGGTGCCCTGCGGCACCGGCAACCTCCTCGCCCGCAACCTGCGGCTGCCGTCACGCCCCGGCCGGGCCCTCGACACCGCCCTCGCCGCCGGAACCCGCCGGATCGACCTCGCGCGCACCGAGGGCGACGGACTCGACACCACCCGCGTCAGCGCGATGGCCGGGATCGGCCTCGACGCGGCGATCATGGCGGACACCGGCCGCACCGCGAAGCGCCGGCTCGGCTGGCCCGCCTACCTGCTGCCCGTGGCCCGGCACCTCGGCGACCGGCGGATGGCGGTCACCGTGACCCTCGACGACCGGCCGCCGCTGCACCGCCACGCCGACATGGCCCTGATCGGCAACGTGGGCGCGCTCCAGGGCGGGGTGCGCCTGCTGCCCGACGCCGAACCCGACGACGGGCTGCTCGACCTCGTCCTGCTGCACCCGCGCGGGCCGGGCGGCTGGCTCGCGGCCGTCGCGCAGCTGGCGACGGGCCGCCACCGGGCGCCGCACGACGGCTCCCCCCGCACCGGCGCGCCGTTCGAGCACTTCCGGGCCCGCCGCATCGCCCTGCACCTCGACGCCGACCGCCCGCGGGAACTCGACGGCGAGCCGGTGGCCCCCGGACGCACCCTCACGCTGACCGTCGAACCGGCCGCCCTGCTCGTGCACGCGCCGCAGCCCGCCCGGCGACCCGTCCGGCGACCCACCCGGCGATCCGCCGCCCCGGACGCCCCGGACGCCCCGGCACATCCGACGGGCCGGACCGGGCCGCCGGTCGCCGTGCCCACCGAGAGGAGCAGCTGATGGGTACCGCCACCCGGGTCGGCCGCCGAGGCCCGTCCGGCGAGGAGCTCTCCGCCGACGAGGCCGTCGAGACACTGCGCGGCCGCGGCCGACGGCAGCTGCTCGTGGACGCCTTCGTCCGGTTCCGCTACGCCGACGGGTTCAGCCATGCCCGGGCGCTCGCCTTCCAGACCGTGCTGGCGATCGTGCCGTTCGTGATCGCCGTGGTCGGGCTGTCGTCGTCGCTGCACACGCAGCAGATCGGCGAGGTCACCGAGCTCACCCTCGGCCGGCTCGCCACGGGCCCCAGCTCCGACCTCGTGCACGAGCTGCTGCGGCGGAGCCGTGAGCGGGCCGGCGACGGCGGCACACTGGCCCTCTGGTTCGGCGCGGTGTTCTCGCTCGCCAACCTCGCCACCGCGATGTGCCAGATCGAGCGCGGCGCGAACCGCATCTACGGCATCGAGCGCGACCGGCCCTTCCACCGCAAGTACGGTCGCGGCCTGCTGATGGCCCTGATCGCAGGGCTGCCGCTCGGCCTGGGCTTCGTCGTGCTGCTGGCCGGGCGCGAGATCGCCGCCTCGGTCACCGAGGTCTACGGCCTGGGCGACGGTGTCGCCGCCGTCTGGGCGGTGCTGCGGTGGCCGGTCGGGCTCCTGGCGGCGCTGCTGGCGTCCTGCGTGATCTTCCGGCGTGCGCCGCGTCGCAGGCAGCCCGGCTACAGCTGGCTGGCGTTCGGCGCCGCCGTGCACCTGGTGCTGTGGGTGGGGCTCACCCTGCTGCTGGGCGCGTACCTGCGGCTCAGCGGTTCCTTCGACGCGGTGTACGGGCCGCTGAGCGTGTTCTTCTCGCTCCTCGTGTGGGCGTACCTGACCGCCCTCGCGCTGCTGCTCGGGATCTCCTTCGCCGCCCAGCTGGAGGCGGACCGCACCGGACGGCAGGCACCCGTCCGGCCGGATCCGGGTGCCTGAGGAAGCCGGATCGGGGTATCCGGAATGCCGATGACTCCTCCCTCCCGCGCGCCCCGCCCCGCCCCCGCCCGCCTCGCACGCACCCGCAGCGCCGCGGCCCGCTGGCGGTCCTGGCCCGCCGACCGCCGGTTCGGCGTACGGCTGGCCGCCTCGGTCCTCGCCTTCACCGTGGCGGCGGTGCCCGCCGGCGTCCTGCTGGCCCTGGTCGAGGCGCACTGGGAACCGCTGGGCGACCTCGACCGGCGCACCGCCCTGCAGCTGCACACCGCCGTGCTCGGACACCCCGCGCTGCTGCGGCTGCTGCGGGTCCTCAGCGACCTGGTCTGGGATCCCTGGACGATGCGCCTCCTCGTCGCGGCCACCGTCGGCTGGCTCCTCGTCCGCCGGGCGTGGCGGCTGGCCGTGTGGGCGGCGGCGACGGCGGTGGCGGCCGGGGTGATCGGGCTGCTGGTGAAGGTGGCCGTCGCCCGGGTGCGGCCGAACCTGCCGGAGCCGGTCGCGCACGCCGCCGGCTACTCCTTCCCGTCCGGCCACGCGATGACGGCCGCGAGCTCCTGCGCGATCCTGCTGCTCGTCCTCCTGCCGGTGATGCCCCGCGTGGTGAAGCCGTTGGCCTGGGCGGTGGCCGCCGTGTCGGTCGCCGGGGTGGGGTTCACCCGGGTCGCGCTGGGCGTGCACTGGGTGAGCGACGTGCTGGGCGGCTGGCTGCTGGGCCTGGCGCTGGTGGCCGCCACCGCCTGGGCCTTCGAGGCCTGGCGGCTGGACACCGGACGCCGGGTGCCGCCGGTGGGCGAGGGCCTGGAACCGGAACTGGGACGGACCGACGGCCTGCCCCCCGAGGAGGCCGGACCGGCCGGCCCGCCCCCGGCCGCCTGAGCCCGCACCCTGTCGGCCCGCCGTCCCGCCGTCCCGCCGTCCTGCCGTCCTGCGGCCGGGAAAACCGCCTTGACGCCGTCCCTAGGCTCGGGACGATGACCGACGACGATCTCAGAAGCCGCCTGCTCGCGGCGTACGACGACCAGATGCGGGGCTTCTCCTCGGGGCCCGACACCGTGCAGGACCACGACGGCTGCGTGGTGCGCCTGACCGGCGGCCACCGCGGGTTCGTGAGCACCCCGCGCGACGTCGGGGTGCGCGGCGCCGGCCTCGACGCCCTGATCGCCCGCCAGACGGCGCACTTCGCCGCGCACGGCCAGGCCTTCGAATGGAAGACCCGCGGCCACGACCTGCCGGCCGACCTGCCCGACCGGCTGCTCGCCGCGGGCTTCGCCGCCGAGCCGCGCGAGACGGTGCTCGTCGGCGCGGCCGCCGACCTCGCCGCCGACGCGGCGCCGCCCGCCGGGGTGGCGGTCCGCCGCACCGCCGACCCGGCCGACCTGCCGCGGATCGCCGCCATGGAGACCGCCGTGTGGGGCGAGGACATGGGGTTCCTCGCCGACCACCTGCTCGGCCTGTTGACCGCCCGCCCCGACGAGGTGGCCGTGCTCGTCGCCGAGGCCGACGGGGAGGTCGTGTCGGCCGCGTGGCTGATGCTCGACCGCGACCGCGAGTTCGCCGGGCTGCGGGGCGGTTCGACGCTCCCCGCATGGCGCGGCCGGGGCGTCTACCGCACCCTGGTGGCGCACCGCGCCCGGCTCGCCCTGGAGCACGGCCACCGCTACCTGCACGTCGACGCCTCCGACGACAGCAGCCCCATCCTGCAGCGCCTCGGCCTGACCGCGATCACCACGACCACGCCGTACGTCTGGACGCCCCCGGCCTGACCACCGGACCGGGACCACACCCGCGCGCGCCCCTGCAGCCCGTTCCGGCTGCGGGGGCGCGCGCATGTCACCCGTGCGTGTGATCACGCCCCGGATCCGCCCCCGCCGTACGGGGAGCGCGCCCACAATCGGCCGGGTGGACGACGACGACTGCCCACCCCCGCCGCCCTGCCCACCACCGCCCCCGCCTCCGCCTCCACCACCGTCCCCGCCGTGCCCGACGCCGACGGAGACCCCGACCGCGACGCCCACGCCCAGCCCCACGCCGAGCCCCACGCCCACGGTGACCCCGGGCCCGAGCGCGTCCGCGACACCGGCCGTGCACCACGCCGCCCCGGCGGCCCACCCCCGGCCGCAGCAGCACCCGCGTCCGCACACGGCCGCGCCGGCCGCCGTCCGCACCTCGCCGCCGCCACCGGCGGCCCAGGCACCGCCGCCCGCCCTCTCGCCGCCCGCCCCCGCGCCGTCGACCTTCGCGACCACGGCCGTCGCGTCCCCCGCCCCCGCGCCGCCGGCCGCCGCGCCCGCACCGGGGATCGACCCGGTGGTGTGGTCGGTCGTGCTGCTGATCGTCGTCCTCGCACCGGCCGCCCTGGCGGCCCTGCTCCATCCCGTCCAGCACCCGCGGAGCCGCACGTGAACCCGCTCGCCCTGCTCGGCGCCCTCGCCGCGCTGACCGTCGCCGTCGCCGGACTCGCCGTCGCCCACCGGCTGCGCCCCGCCGTGCCGGAGGGGGAGCCGGCCCCCGAGCCGCACACCGTGCTGTCGACGATCGGCTCCGGCCTGCTCTCCGGCTTCGTCCTGCTCACGGGCTTCCTGGTGGCCACCGGCTGGGCGGCCCGCACCACGCACGTCCTTCCCCCGGTCGGCCTCTACGCGGCCGACATCTGCGCCGGCGCGGCCGTCCTGCTGTACCCGGCCCTGGCCGGCCTGCCCTTCACCGCCCGGCACGTCACCGCCGTCGCCTTCTTCGGGGCGCTGGTCGGCTACACCCTCACCGCGGCCGTCCAGCTGAGGCCCTGACCTGCCGATAGCCTGGGCGTGTCGGGTGGGGCAGGGGCACCGAGCGGCAGATCGAGGACCCATGGCGAGGACGACGCCGGCACGCGGCCGGACCGGGCCGGGGCGGTGGCTGCGCGCCCGCGACCCGGAGCTGCGGACGACCTGGAACGCCGTCCGGGTCACCGCCGCCGCCTGCGGCGGCTTCTACCTCTGCCGGTACGGGCTGCACCAGCCGGTGGCCGCGATCTACGCGGTGTTCGGCCCGGTGTCGCTGGGCGTCCTCGCCCGGCTGGGCGGCGGGGCCCGGCAGCGGGCCCGCACCCTGCTGGCCGCCCTCCCCGCCGCGTACGTGCTGGTGGTGCTCGGCACGCTGCTGGCGGTGCACTCCTGGGCCGCCGCCCTCGGCATGCTGGCCGTCGGCTTCACCGTCTCGTACGCCTCCGTCGGCGGCCCGCGCCTGGTGGGGCTCGCCAACGGCCTGCAGCTGTTCTACATCCTGCCGTGCTTCCCGCCGTACGATCCCGGATCGCTGCCGCACCGGCTGGCCGGGCTCACCGTCGGTGTCGTGCTGCTGGCCGCCGCCGAGCTGCTGCTCCGGCCGACCGGCCCGCCCGTCGACTACCGGGACCGGCTGGCCCGGGCCGCGGAGGCGGTCGCCGGCCTCGCCGACCGCACCGCCACCGCCTGCGCGGACGGCACCGCCGGTCCACTCCGGGACGCGCCCGCTGATCCTTGTCCGGCCCTCCTCGACGAGCTGCGCCTCTCCCGGATCCCCGTGATGGAGCGGCCCGCCTCCGCGGGCGCCGTCGACCGTGCGCTCGGCCACGGCGCCACCGCCCTGCGGTACACCCATGCCAGGCTCCGGCAGCTCGGCAGGGCGGCGGCGCACGGGCCGTGCCCGGCCGCCGCCGGTCCGCTGCGGGAGGCCGCCACGGCCCTCCGGGACGCCGCAGCGGGGCTGCGGCCCGGCGGCCCGGTGCCGGAGACGCAGCGGATCGAGCACGGCATCACCGCCTTCGAGCGGCACCGCACCACCGCCGGGGACAGCCCCACCGGCGCAGCCCCGGGCGCCCTCGCGCTGGACACCGCGGAGGGCGCCCGCTTCCTCGTCCTCGCCGTGCGGGTCACCCGCCGGGCCCCGCTGCCGCCCGACGCGACGCCGCCCGGCCTGCGGCCCGGCCCGTTCTGGTACGCGTACCGGTCGGCGCCCCGGCTGTGGTGGGCGAGGTTCCGCGCCAACCTGACGCCGCGGTCGGTCTTCCTGCAGAACGCGGTGCGCACCGCCCTCGCGCTCGCCGCCGCCCGGCTCGCGGCAGGGGCCCTCGACCTCACGCACGGCTTCTGGGTGATGCTGGCGACCCTCACCCTCATGCGGACGAGCGCCGCCGACACCCGGACCACGCTGCGGCCCGCCCTGACCGGGACGGCCCTCGGCGCCGTGGTCGCGGCCGTCCTGCTCGTCACGGCCGGGCAGCGCCCGGAGGTGTACGCGGCCGTGCTGCCCGCCGTCATGCTGGTCGCCTTCACGGTCGGGCCGCTGCTCGGCCCGGCCTGGGCGCAGGGCACCTTCACCGTGGTGGTGGCGACCGTCTTCGGCCAGCTCGCACCCGCGAGCTGGCAGCTCGCCGAGGCCCGGGTGCTCGACGTGGTCACCGGGGCGTGCGTGGGCGTCCTCGCCGGCGCCTGCGCCTGGCCCCGCGGAGGCGGCGGCGAGCTGCGGCGGCGCGCCGCCGAACTCCTCGCCGACTGCGCCGACGCGCTCCGCGAGACGGTCGCCGTGCTCACCACCGGCGGCCCCGCCACCGGCGCACTGCGGCGCGCACGGCGCAGCGCCGTCCTCGCCGAGGCGACGTACGCGCAGTACCGGTCGGAGCGGCACGACCGGGCCGGTGAGGGGCCCGACTGGCAGGCGGTGCTGCTGGCCGGGCAGCACGCGGTGCGCGGCACCGAGCCGCTGCTCGCACGGCTCGGACCGGGCTCGGTGCCGCGGTCGGTGGAGGCCCCGGCGGAGGCGGTGGCGGAGGCGTTCGAACAGCGGGCCGTGGCGCTGCGCCGCCGGGCCGTGCGCGGTGCCGCGCCGACGGCGGCCTCCGGGCCGTCCGCGCCGGAGGGGCTGCACGCGGTGGACGTCGAGGTGTGGCTGGACGGCCTGCTCGACGACCTCGCTGCGGCCGACGAGCCCGTGGGTGCGGGGCATCTCGTCGCCGGGGGCACGAACTCCACCTGAGTGCCGGGCACCGGTCCCGTCCACGGGGTGCGGCCCGCGACGTCGACGGTCACACGGCGCGCCCGCCGTGCGGCGCCGATGGGCAGGAAGCGACGGAACGCGTAGTCAGGTCGGGGCAGGCGAAGGTAGCGTCAGGCACCTCGGGTCCTGCGGACGGGCAGTACGAGGACTTCCACCGCCGGAGGACCTCGGCCCCACCCGGCCGCCGACGCGCACCCCGCCCACGCCCTCAACGGCGAAGAGCCCCTTCAGGAGCCGACGATGGATGACGACCTTCAGCTGATCAGCGACGGCGACGGCCTGGCTGTCATCGGAGACCCGGCGGCTGTCGAACGCTTCCTCGTCTCCGAAAGACTGCCGTCGAAGGACCTCGGACTGCCGAGGCTCAGGTCCACCCTCGGCGCCGTGGCCGGAGCCGCACAGGCGGGTTCCGACATCGCAGCCGCCTCGGGTCGCTGGGTGAAGCTGACCGAGCAGTCAGCGCAGGCCCTCAAGAAGTACGGGCTGATGAAAGGCTCGCATGCGGGTGCCAGCCGTGCCGTGTTGACGGAGAACGGCAGGATCAAGGGACTCCTCGAACTGGCGAAGCCCGGATCGTCCCTGGCCAACCCGGCGTTCCTGGCCGGTGCCGCGGGGCTCATGGCGCAGCTTGCGATGCAGCAGACCATGGACGAGATCACCGACTATCTCGCCTCGATCGACGAGAAGGTCGACGACGTGCTCCGCGCCCAGAAGGACGCGGTGCTGGCGGACATGATCGGAGCGGGCTTCGTCATCGAGGAGGCCCTGACCGTCCGGGAGCAGGTGGGTCGGGTCTCCGAGGTCACGTGGTCGAAGGTGCAGGCCACGTCGATGACGATCGCGCGGACCCAGGCCTACGCGCTGCGTCAACTCGACGTGCTCACCGAGAAGATCGAGCACAGGACGACGATCGGTGATCTCGCCAGGGCGTCCAGGGACGCCGAGGTCACGGTCCGGGAGTGGCTCGCCGTTCTGGCTCGTTGCTTCCAGCTGCACGACGCGGTCTCCGTGCTCGAACTCGACCGCGTGCTGGACACGTCGCCGGACGAGCTGGACCGGCATCGCCTCGCACTCCGGACCGCCCGGCAGAACCGGATGGAGCTCATCTCACGGAGCACCGGGCGGCTGATGGCCCGCGTGGGTGCGGCTGTCGGCACGGCCAACACGAAGGTGCTGCTGCACCCGACCATGTCCCCGGCCGTGGTGCAGTCGGGCAATCACGTCGCGATCGCCGTCGTCGACTTCCACGGACGGCTGGGCATCGAGCGCGGTCAACAGTCGTTGGACGCCCGACGGTGGGCGGAGGCGGCCGCGGAGGCGAGGGACAAGGTGCTCGAGACGGGAGCGGAGGGCGTCGACGCCGCCAGGCGCATCGGTATCGAGACCTTCGTCCGGGCCAGATCGGTGACGGGCAATCTCTCGAGCGGGATTGCCGGGCGGGTGCTCCGTCGACGCGGGGGCGACGGGGAACGCGACGGGGAAGGCTGAGACGCCGGAGACGAACGCGCCGGCGGATTCGGCCCCCTGCACCCTCGATCGCGACGGGCTCCGGTCCCGCCGGCGTCTCAGGACCGGGGGGTGTACCTCTCGGTCAGCAGGCGGAACAGCCTCAGGTTCGGGAACTGCGCGGCCTGCTGTCGGCGCCAGGTGCCGCCCGCACTCCGTTCGATCAGGATGACGCCGTCGGTCGCGTGGCCGGCGATCCGGACCTCGGCCCAGGGCAGCCGGTCGGTGCCGGCGGCCAGGCCGTCCGCGTCGAGGCGCAGTGCACCGAACCGCACGGGGGTTCCGGCCTCGATCGAGGCGAGGGCGGCGGGCAGTTGCGCCCGGGCGACACCCTCCTCGATGCGGTCGAGGAGGGAGAAGAGGCCTTCGATGCGCTGCGAGGAGAGGATGGTCCGCTGCCCGTTGCCCAGGGTGAGGTGGCAGGTCTGCACGAAGGAGCCGAGCCCGCCCCCGCTGAGGACCCGGATCTCGGTGACGTCGTCCCACAGCAGCGCGTCCTGGGTGCGGCCGCCGCTGCTGTGGACGAGTCCGCCGGTGTGCACCACGAGGAGCTGGTCGGTCAGGCCCTTGCGCCTGGCGGGGGTGCGGAGGGCGAACCCGAGCAGCACGACCAGCACCACGGTGGAGAGGAGGGAGAGGATGATCAGCAGCGGCTGACCGCTCAGCACGCCGACCATGAAGAGGCCGTACACGAGGAACGCCGGCACCAGCAGCCGGGAGGCGCGGGGTTCCCGGTCCAGTGTCGGCTGCCCGGCGGACGCGACCGGAGGGCCGAGTGCGCCCCAGGCCGCCGCACCGTCGGAGGGCGCCGGCGGGAATCCCGGTGCACGGCCCATGCAGCGTCTCCTCGGGTCGGGGGCAACCCGTATAGTCTGCCCGATCGGCGCACCGCGACACCATGCCTCCTTGCAGACAACCGGCTTGCGGAAGAGGTCGTCTGACACACCGACAGCGCAGGCCGATCCGGTACGGCAGGGTCGGTGGCGGCCCGACGGAAACAGTGTTCAGCCCGTCCCCGAACACTCCGCCTGCGGCACCTACGGCTCCAGGCGGGGGTCGTCGATGTCGACCGTGGCGACCCCGGGCGGATACAGCTCCGCACGGGCCGTCAGGATCAGGTGCTGCAGCGGACGCACCGGGGTGGGCAGGCTCGTCGTGATGGCGTGGGCCAGATCCTGGCCGCCGTACCCGTCGCGGACCATGGCCGCCACCACCACGGCCGTGCTCGCGTCCAGGGGCTCGAACTCCAGCGCGGGCAGCGCCAGGACCGCCTGCGCGGCACCCTCGTCCTTGATCTCGGCCTCGACCAGGCACAGCACCGGGACCAGCAGATGCCGGAACGGGCTGCGCAACGCGGAGTCCACGATCCGGTGCAGGCGCGAGTGGCCGGCGGCCAGCGCGGCCAGGGCGCTGGAATCCAGGATGATCACGCGCTGCGCCGGGGGGTGACCTTGGCGCGTGCGTCCGCCGCGGCGATGTCGTACACCCGCTGGAGCATGTCCGGGCCCTGGTCCAGCTCCGTGTCGGGGAGGGTCATCCCGAAGTGCTCCCGCAGCAGCCGGCGGCCCTCGGCGACACGCTCGGCGATCTGCTCCGCGGTGGGCTGCTGCTCCACGAGCAGGGCCACCTGAGCGCCGATCGTGGTGCCGTGAGCCGCCGCGAGGGCGGCCAGGCGGTCACGGGTGTCAGGGGAAACCTTGATCGTCGCGTCGGCCATACCCCGATCGTACACCGTCGGTACACCGATGGTGTACGGGTGTCGGGTCGGGAAAGCAGCCCGGTTCGGCCCTGCCGGGGTTCGCCGGGGCCGTTTCCCTCCCGGTGACGGTGACGGTGTCGTCCGTTCCGTCCGGCCGGGACGCCGCCCGGGCGCGGACGCCTCCGGCGGGGGTGCGGCTCCCCCCACCGGAGGGAGGCTGCGGAGACGCAGGCGGGGCGCCACGTGCCGATCTGTCAGGCAAGGTGCGGGAAGCGGTACTCGGTGCGGCTGGTGAGGGTCTCGCCGGGCCGCAGCACGGTGCTGGGGTAGTCGGGGTGGTTGGGGGCGTCGGGGTGGTGCTGGGTCTCCAGGCAGATCGCGGCGTGCCGGCCGTAGGGGCGGCCGTCGGGGCCGGTGAGGGAGCCGTCGAGCTGGTTGCCGGTGTAGACCTGGACGCCGGGTTCGGTGGTCCACACCTCCAGGGTGCGGGTGCCGTGCGGGGCGGTGAGGCGGGCGGCCCGGCGGAGTCCGGCGGTCTCGCCGGGGGTCTCGTCCGCGGTCTCGCCGGGGGTGCGCAGGACGAAGCAGTGGTCGAAGCCGCCGGCGGTCCGCAGCTGGGCGTCCGGGCGGTCGAGGGCGTCGCCGATCCGCTGCGGGGCGGTGAGGTCGAAGGCGGTGCCGGCCACGGGTACGGGCGGGCCGGTGGGGATGCCGTCGGCGTCGACGGGCAGGTAGGCGGGCGCGTCGACCTGCAGGGTGTGACCGAGCACGTCGGGGCCGTCGGCGAGGGTGAAGTAGGCGTGGTTGGTGAGGTTGACGACGGTGGGCCGGTCGGTGGTGGCGGTCCAGTCGAGGGCGAGGGTGCCGTCCGCGGTGAGGGTGTAGATGGCGGTGACGTCGAGGGTGCCGGGGAAGCCCATGTCGCCGTGCGGGCTGCGGAGGGTGAGCCGGAGGGCGGCCGTGTCGCCGTCGCCGGCCGGTTCGGCGTGCCAGACCCGGGCGTCGAAGCCGTCCGGGCCGCCGTGCAGGGCGTGGCCGCGGTCGTTGACGGGGATGTGGTGCGCGCTGCCGTCGAGGGTGAAGCGGCCGCGGGCGATGCGGTTGGCGTAGCGGCCGACGAGGGCGCCGAAGTAGGGGCTCTTCTCGGCGTACTGCTCGACGGTGGGGAGGGACAGGACGACGGTCGCGCCGTCACCGGCGGTGTCGGGGACGACGAGCCGGTGCAGGATGCCGCCGTAGGTGAGGATCTCGGCGTGCACACCGGTGCCGGGGTCGAGCCGCCAGGCGTCGACGGCGGTGCCGCCGGGGGCGGTGCCGAACGGCCGGCGGCGGACGGTGGGTCGGGGCATGGTCGTTCCCTCGGGGGGCGGGCGTGGCCCGGCGGGCCGGGCCGGACGCGACAGGTGGTCGGGGGCGGGCCGGCGGAGCGGCCCGGTGGAGCATCCGGTGGCGGTGCGTCAGTCCGCGGGGCCTCCGGTGGAGCCGCGGACGACGAGGCGGTAGCCGGGCCGTTCGCGCCGCGGTTCGGCGGGTGGCTGCCCGGTGAGCCGGGCGACGAGCCGGTCGACGGCGAGGCGGGCGATGGCGAGCTTGTCGGGCGAGATGGTGGTGAGGGGGACGGCGGCGAACCGGCCGTCCTCGATGTCGTCGAAGCCGGCGACCGCGACGTCCTCGGGGATGCGCAGGCCGCGTTCGGTGAGGGTGCGCATCGCGCCGATGGCGATGAGGTCGTTGTAGGCGAACACCGCGTCGGGGCGTTCGCCGCGGTCGAGGAGGGCGGCCATGGCGACGGCGCCGTCGGCCCGGCCGTAGCCGTCGGTGACGACGACCAGCGACTCGTCGGGGACGATGCCGGCCGCCTGCAGTTCCTCGTGCCAGCCGCGCATCCGCATGTGGGCGGGCTGGCGCTCGTGGCCGGTGCGGGAGCCGAGGAAGGCGATCCGCCGGTGTCCGAGGGAGAGCAGGTGGCGGACGGCCTCCCGGGCGGCGGCGATGTTGTCGATGGCGATGTGGTCGTACGGTGCCTCGTACTCGCGCTCGCCGAGCAGCACCAGCGGCACGGTCTCGTCGCGGCCGGTGAGGTCCTCGGTCTCCAGGTGGATGGGGCTGAGGATGAGCCCGTCGATCACGTGGGAGCTGAAGCCGCCGCTGACGTGGATCTCGCGCTCGCGGCGGCCCGCGGTGTGGTCGACCAGCACCGTGTAGTCGTGCCGGGCGGCGGCGTCGATGACGGCGCCGGCGAGTTCGGCGAAGTACGGGTTGCCGAGCTCGGGCACGGCCAGCGCGATGATGCCGGTGCGGCCCTTGCGCAGGTGGCGGGCGGTCAGGTTGGGGCGGTAGCCGAGCTCGTCGATGGCCTTCTGCACCTTGGCCCGCATCTGCGGGGTGACGTGCGGATAGTGGTTGACCACGTTGGAGACGGTCTTGACGGAGACGCCCGCCCGCTGCGCGACGTCCTTGAGGCTGACGCCCACGGCACTCCTTCGTTGACGGGGACCGGGCCCCGGTGGTGCCCGGGACTCGGTGTACGGTTCCGGGCACCACCGGGCCGCCGGGGCGGCCGGGTGCCGCTCAGGTCGTTCTGCGGCCGCGGGCGAGGTAGCGCTGGGCGACCACGACCACGATGAGGAAGCCGCCGCTGACCACCGACTGGTAGGAGGAGTTCAGCGAGCCGATCTGGTTGATGAGGTTCTGGATGACGGCGAGCAGCAGGACGCCCCACAGGGTGCCGCTGACCGAGCCGGCGCCGCCGACCAGGAGCGTGCCGCCGATGACGACCGCGGAGATCGCGTCGAGCTCCATGCCGACACCGACGATGGTGACGCCGGAGGAGAGCCGGGCCGCGCTCAGCGCACCGGCGAGACCGGCCAGCAGGCCGCTGAGCAGGTAGACCGTGACCTTCGCGCGGGCGACCGGCAGGCCCATGAGGGTGGCCGCGTCGGCGCTGCCGCCGACGGCGAACAGCGTCTGCCCGAAGGAGGTGCGCTGCAGCAGCACACCGCCGAGGCCGAACAGGGCGAGGGCGATGAGCAGCGGGTACCCGAAGCCCCAGACGGTGCCCTGGCCGAGTTCGGCGAAGGCCGAGCCGCGCGGCACCAGGTAGGTGGTGGCGCCCTCCTGGGTGAGGGCGAGCAGCAGGCCGCGGGCGGCGAGCAGCGAGGCGAGGGTGACGATGAACGGTGCCATGCCGGCCCGGGCGACGAGCAGGCCGTTGACGGCGCCGATGGCGCCGCAGACGGCGATCGGCAGCAGCAGCGCGGGCACGATGCCCCACTGCGAGGCCCAGGCGGCGAGCACGCCGCCGAGGGCGAAGACCGAGCCCACGGAGAGGTCGATGCCGCCGGTGATGATCACCAGGGTCATGCCGAGGGCGACGATCGCGAGGAAGGACGCCTGGACGGTCACGCCGCGGGCGTTGTCCAGGGTGCCGAACGTCGGGTAGACGAAGGACGAGACGACGACGACCAGCAGCAGCACCGCCAGCACGCCCTGCCGCTGCAGGAGCGACAGGAGGCGCTCGCGTCCGGTCGGCCCGGCGGCCGCGCCGCTCGGGTCGGCGGGCGGGGCCGGGGGTGCGGACAGGCCGGCGGCGGGCTCGGGCAGGCCGAGTGCGGGGGTGGTGTTCATCGGGATCGGCGCTCCCGGGCGACGTAGACGGCGGCGAGGATGATGGCCGCCTGGGCGATCTGGGCGGTGGAGTCGGGCAGGTCGTGCTTGACGAGGGTGGCGCGCAGCAGCTGCATGAGCAGCGCGCCGGCGACGGTGCCGAGCACGCGGACGGAGCCGCCGGTCAGCGGGGTGCCGCCGACGACGACGGCGGTGATCGCGGACAGTTCCATCAGGGTGCCGAGCGAGGACGGGTCGCTGGCGGTGAGCCGCGCGGTGGCGAGCACGCCGGCGAGTGCGGCGAACACGCCGCACAGCACGTACACGCCGATGAGGAGGCGCTTGACGGGGAGTCCGGAGAGGGCGGCAGCGGCCCGGTTGCCGCCGACGGCGACGACCTGGCGTCCGAAGGTGGTGCGCTGCACCAGGAACGCGACGGCGAGGGCGAGGACGCCCGCGACGACGACGACCAGCGGGATGCCGAGGACGCTGTTGGTGCCGAGCGCCAGCAGGTCGGGGTTGACGATCTGCTTGAGCTGCCCGTCGGCGATGACGAGGGCCAGGCCGCGGCCGCCGACGAACAGGGCGAGGGTGGCCACGATGGGCTGCAGGCCGACGACGGACACCAGGGTGCCGTTGATCGCGCCGACCACGGCCCCGGCGAGCAGGGCGATCAGCAGGGCCGGCACCAGGCCGTAGCCGAGGTAGAGCGGCAGCAGGGCGGAGGCCAGCGCCATGGTGGAGCCGACGGAGAGGTCGACGCCCTCGGTGCCGATGACCAGCGCCATGCCGAGGGCGACGATCACCACGGGGGCGACCTGCACGAGCTGGGTGCGGAGGTTGTCGGTGGTGAGGAAGCGGTCGGTGAACAGCGCGTTGAACACCACCAGGGCCGCGAGCGCCGCGTAGACGCCGTACTCCTGGAACCACGCGGAGCTGGGCAGCCGGGTCAGGCCGCGCGCGGGGGCGGCGGTCGCCTGGGTCATCGGGGGTCCTCCTTGCCGGCGCTCGCCGGGCGGGGCTGGTCGGGTGCGGCGGGGGCCGGTCCGGCGGAGGGCGCGCCGTGGTCGGCGAGGACGGCGAGGAGTTCGCTCTCCCCCACCTGCTCGCCGGTGAGTTCGCCGGCGACGGCGCCGCTGCGCAGCACGACGATGCGGTCGGCGCCTTCGACGAGTTCCTCGATGTCGGAGGAGATCAGCAGGACGGCCAGTCCCTCCTGGGCGAGTTCGTCGATGAGGGCCTGCACCTCGGCCTTGGCGCCGACGTCGATGCCGCGGGTCGGCTCGTCGAGGAGCAGCACCGCGGGTTCGAGGCAGAGCCAGCGGGCGAGGAGCACCTTCTGCTGGTTGCCGCCGGAGAGTTCGGAGACCTTCTGCTCGGGACTGGAGGCCTTGATCCGCAGGCGTTCCATGAAGATCTTGACGACCTTGTCCTGCCGGGCGCGGGAGACGATCCCGGCGCGGGACAGCCGCGGCATGGCGGCCAGCACGATGTTCTCCCGTACCGACAGGCCGGGGATGATGCCCTCGGCCTTGCGGTCCTCGGGGAGCATGCTGATGCCTGCCCGGATGGCGCCCGCGGAGCTGGGGCGGCGCAGGGTGCGGCCGCCGACGGAGACGGTGCCGCCGTCGAGCGGGAGGGCTCCGGCGATGGCCTTGGCGGTCTCGCTGCGGCCGGAGCCGAGGAGGCCGCCGAGGCCGAGCACCTCGCCGGGGCGGAGCACGAGGGAGATGTCGTCCAGCTGGTGGCGGCGGGTGAGGCCGTCGGCGGTGAGGACGGGTTCGCGGGCGACGTCGTGCCCTTCGTCGCCGAAGCCGGTGACGCCGTG
Source organism: Kitasatospora sp. NE20-6 (assembly GCF_045862635.1). Taxonomy (NCBI): domain Bacteria; kingdom Bacillati; phylum Actinomycetota; class Actinomycetes; order Kitasatosporales; family Streptomycetaceae; genus Kitasatospora; species Kitasatospora sp. NE20-6. The sequence goes on along the minus strand of NZ_BPRL01000033.1, from coordinate 35,004 downwards.
GCGGCGGACCTCGGTGATGTCGCGGCCGAGCATCATGGAGACCAGCTGCATGCGGTCGAGGTCGGCGAGGTCGCCGGTGTGGATGTGCCGGCCGTCACGGAGCACGGTGACGCGCTCGCACAGGCGGTAGAGCTCGTCCATGCGGTGGCTGACGTAGAGGATGGCGATGCCGCGGGCGCGGAGTTCGCCGACGACGCGGAAGAGCGTCTCCACCTCGCGCGGTTCCAGCGAGGAGGTCGGTTCGTCCATGACGACGACCTGCGCGTCGACGGAGACGGCGCGGGCGAGGGCCACCATCTGCTGGGTGCCGATGCCGAGGGTGTGCAGGGGGCGGCGCGGGTCGACGTCGATGCCGAACCCGGCGAGGAGTTCGGCGGCCTCGCGGTGCATCCGCGGGAAGTCGATGAGGCCGAGGCGCTTGACGGGTTCGCGGCCGAGGAAGATGTTCCGCGCCACGCTCATGAGCGGGACGAGGTTGACCTCCTGGTAGATGGTGGAGATGCCGGCCTGCTGGGCTTCGGACGGCCGGGCGAAGCTCACCGGGTTTCCGGAGAGCAGGAGTTCGCCGTCGTCCGGGCGGTGCACGCCGGTGAGCACCTTGATCAGGGTGGACTTGCCCGCCCCGTTCTCCCCCACGAGCGCGTGGGCCTCGCCGGGGCGCAGCGTGAAGGAGACGTCGTCGAGGGCCACCACGCCGGGGAATCGCTTGCTCACGCCGCGGGCCTCCAGCACGGGCGTCGCCGTGGGGAGGGCGGTGCCGGCGGGCCTGGTGGCCGCCGCTTCGGGGGGTGCCATGGTTCTGGCCTTCCGAGGGTCGATGGAGGGTGGTCTCCGGGCCCGCCGCGCGTCGGGGAGGTCGCGGCGGGCCCGGAGGGTGGGGGCGCGGGTCAGTAGGCGCCGGCGACGGAGGCGGCGGCGTTGGCGGAGTCGTAGGCGCGGTCGGTGATGATGACGCTGTCCGCGATCGACTCGCCAGCGAGGAACTTCTGCAGGGTCGCGAAGGCGAGCGGGCCGAAGCGCGGGTTGGACTCGATGACGCCGTTGTACTCGCCGGCGGCGAGCGCCTGGACGGCGTTGCGGGTGCCGTCGATGGAGATGACCTTGACGTCCTTGCCGGGCTTCTTGCCCGCGCTCTTGAGCGCGGTGACGGCGCCGAGGCCCATCTCGTCGTTCTCCGCGTAGACGGCGGTGATCTCGGGCTTGGACTGGATGAGCTGCTCCATGACCTGCTGGCCCTTGTCGCGGGCGAACTCGCCGGTCTGCTGCGCGACGATCTCCAGGCCGGGTGCCTTGGCCTTGAGCTGGTCGACGAAGCCGTTGGTGCGGTCGGTGGTGACGTTGTTGCCGGACGCGCCGAGCAGGATGGCGACCTTGCCGGTGCCGCCGGTCGCGGCGATCATCGCGTCGGCCGCGCGCTTGCCCTGCTCGACGAAGTTCGAGCCGATGAAGGTCAGGTAGTCCTTGCAGGCGGTGGCGTTGACCTTGCGGTCGACGGTGATGACCGGCACGTGCTTGGCGGCGGCCGCGTCGAGGGCGGGCTGCAGGCCGTCGGAGTTGAGCGGGGCGACGATGAGCAGCTGCGCGCCCTGGTTGAGCATGTCCTGGATGTCGCTGATCTGCTTGGACAGCTGCGACTGCGCGTTGGTGGTGAGCAGCTTCTTCACGCCCAGCTTCGCGGCCTCGTCCTTGATGGACTGGGTCTCGGCGATGCGGAACGGGTTGGCCTCCTTCTCGGACTGCGAGAAGCCGACGATCGCGTCCTTCAGGTCGATCTTCGGGGTGCCGGTGCTGGTCAGGGTGCAGCCCGCGCCGGTGGCGGCGGTGGCCGAGCCGGCCGGGCTCTCCGCGACCTGCGCGGCCTGTCCGTCGCCCGAGCCGGTGGACGGGGTCTCGGACTTGGCGCATCCGGACACGACGAGGGCGGCGGCGGCGAGCAGCGAGGCGGCGGCGAGCGTGCGGGATCTGCGCGTGCTGGTCATGACAGGGACACTCCTTGGCGAGGGGGAACGCACCGCGCCGGACGGGTGGGCCGACGACGCGGTGGGGCGGGGGGTGCGGGGTGGGGACGGCGGCTGCCGGGTCCGCCGGACGCCTGCGCACGGGGCTGGGAAATCCGGTGCAGGAGAGAGCGGTAAGAGGTCCGCAGGGCCTCTCGGCGTCGCTGTTTACAACGTTATATAGGCCGCCCGATCCGTCGGGCAAGAGTGTTGCGGACGCATTTCCGTTTCATTCCCCGACCGGTCCGTCGTGACGGCCCCGCGTCAACGCGGCCGGAGGTGCGGAGGGTTGACGGAGCGGTGGCCGCCGGTCCCCCGGCCGGGCTGTCGCCGCCCCCGCCCTCCCCGCCCTGCGTCACCCCCGGCCGGACAAGCCGCAGGTCGGAGCCCCGGCCGGTCGCCTGCCGGCCCGGCCGCGGCCCGCCCGGGGCGCGTACGGCGCCGCCCCGCACCCGGCCGGCGGAGCGGCCCGTTCCGCTCCGCCGGGCCCGGAAGCGGAAACTTCGTCAGCCGCCGCGCACCGCGCGGCGGCTGGCCGCAGAGGGGCCGTCCGGCCACTGACGGCCGATTCCGCGACCGGAACCGCCCGTCGAGGGGTGGACACGGCCGCAAGGTCGTGCTGTCATTCTCGCTGTCCCGCTTTTCCAACGTTGTGCAACGGGTCGCCACCCGGCCCGTGAACCCCGTCCGCCGCCGCACGGCCGGCCCACCCGCCGACCCGCCACCGGCTCCACCGGACGACGCCGCGCAGGCCTGCCCGCAGCCGCCCGGCCACCGTCCCGACCCCCAGCCCCGACCGTTCGTCCGGACGGCCCGTTCGTCCGGACGGCCAGGGCCCCGGCGTGCCCGCCTCCCGGCGGCCCGGCGCCCGCACGTCCCTCCCCCGGCACCACCGTGCCGCGGCCGCCCCGGCCTCCCTCCCGCCGGCGCGCCACCACCGTCGCCCCGCGCGACACCCCACCACGTCCCCGGGCGAGCGGGTCACCGCCCGTGGAGTGCCCCACCACCCTCTACTCCCCCGTGTGAGGAGCCACCGCATGACGCGACAGCCAGCCACCCGACACCAAGGCAGGACGTGGGCGCTGCTGCTGGCAGCGACGCTCTCGCTGCCCGTGGTCGCCATGGTCCCCGGTACCTCGGCCGCCGCCCCCGCCGACACCGCGACCACCTTCGCCGCCGCCGACCCCCACATCCAGGTGCACGGCCTGAAGGGCGAGTACTACCGGATGTCGGCGCCCGGCGCCCGCGACTTCGCCGAGCTCGGCGGCACGGCGCTCGACCCGCAGATCAACATGCCGGGCCTGGCCTCCACCTTCGAGGCGATGACGGGCCGGCAGGAGAACACCACCGCCCGCTGGACCGGCCAGATCGAGGCCCCCGCCGACGGCGACTACACCTTCTACGCCGTCGGCGACAACGGCTTCCGCCTCTTCGTCGACGGTGTCGCGGTCATCGACCACTGGGTGCCGGACTGGGACCGCGAGCAGACCAGCGCCGCCGTCCACCTCACCGCGGGCGTCAAGCACGACCTGAAGCTGGAGATGTTCCAGGACATCGGCGGCGCCAACATGTACCTGCGCTGGTCGAGCCCCGCGCTGCCCAAGCAGATCGTGCCGGAGAGCGCCTTCACCCCGCCCGCCGGCTTCAGCGTCTACCCCGTCGCGCTGGCCGTCGCCGAGGACGGACTCAAGGTGCAGGCCACCTTCGAGGGCAAGGTCGGCAACGCCAAGGGCATCGCCGACCACCTGCGCATCGAGGCCGACACCACCCCGATGCCGGTCAAGTCGGTCGCGAACGCCGCCGGAGACAAGAACTCCCTGATCGTCAAGCTCTCCGAGCCCATCCAGAAGGGCCAGCAGGTCCGCGTCTCGTACGACGGCGCGGGCGGCCTCACCTCCGGCGGCGAGAGCGTGCCGCAGATCATCCGGACGGCGGCCAACGCCTCCGCCCACCGCCTCACCACCCCGTGGACCGACAAGGTCGACAAGAACCACCCGCTGCCCGAGTACCCCCGGCCGCAGCAGGTCCGCGACGACTGGCTGAACCTCAACGGCCCCTGGCAGTTCGCCGGTGCCGCCGCGGGCGAGCAGCCCGTCTTCGGCAAGGACCTCGGCGAGAAGATCATCGTGCCGTACCCGGTCGAGTCGATGCTCTCCGGCCTGGAGCGGCACGAGGACCACATGTTCTACCGGAAGACGGTCACCGTCCCCAAGGGATGGAAGATCGGCTCCGGCCAGCACCTCAAGCTCAACTTCGGCGCCGTCGACAACAAGGCCACGGTCTGGGTCAACGGCACGAAGGTCGCCGAGCACACCGGCGGCTACACCGGCTTCTCCGCCGACATCACCGACGCCCTCAAGGGCACCGGCCCGCAGGAGATCGTCGTCGCGGTCACCGACACCGCCGGCGCGGACCAGCCGCTCGGCAAGCAGTCGGCCAACCCCGGCGGCATCGTCTACACCCAGTCGTCCGGCATCTGGCAGACCGTCTGGATGGAGCCCGTCGCGGCCACCTCCATCGACACCGTCACCACCACGCCCGACATCGACTCCGGCACGCTCTCCGTCACCGTCAACTCCCCCGGTGCCCCGGCCGGCACGCTCGTCAAGGCCGTCGCCAAGGACACCGCGGGCAACGTGGTCGGCTCGATCAGCGGCCCCGCCAACACCCTGCTGCACCTGCCGGTGAGCAACCAGCACCTGTGGACGCCCGACGACCCGTACCTCTACGACCTCAAGGTCACGCTGACCAGCGGCCAGCAGACCGACACGGTCAAGAGCTACTTCGGCATGCGGAAGATCGCCATCCAGGACGTCGGCGGCTACCAGAAGATCGTCCTCAACGGCAAGCCGATCTTCTCCCTCGCCGAGCTCGACCAGGGCTTCTGGCCGGACGGCCTCTACACCCAGCCCACCGACGCGGCCATCACCTTCGACCTGAAGGCGCAGAAGGACCTCGGCTTCAACGCCGTCCGCAAGCACATCAAGGTCGAGTCGCCGCGCTGGTACTACCAGGCCGACAAGATGGGCCTGCTCGTCTGGCAGGACTTCGTCTCCGGCGACTTCCGCACCACCGCCGGCCAGCAGGAGTTCGTCGCCGAGGGCATGGCGGAGATGAAGCTCCTCCACAACTCCCCCTCCCTCATCGGCTGGATCGTCTTCAACGAGGGCTGGGGCGAGTGGAACCGCGAGGAGACCGGCAAGCTCACCGACGCCGTCAAGGCCGCCGACCCGTCCCGCATCGTCAACGCCCACAGCGGCGTCAACTGCTGCGCCTCCAAGGGTGACTCCGGCAAGGGCGACATCATCGACCACCACGACTACGGCAACAACGACCCGGCGTTCCCGGACAGCAAGCGCGCCGCCATGGACGGCGAGCACGGCGGCTTCACCCTCCGTGCCCCCGGCCACATGTGGCCCGGCGCCCCGACCGTCATCTACAGCGGCGTGAACGACAAGGCCGCCCTCACCAAGAAGTACGTCGACAACACCGAGACGTTCTACCTCGCCGCCGCCGGCGCTGAGCTCTCCGGCTCGGTCTACACCCAGGTCACCGACCTGGAGAACGAGCTCAACGGCCTCTGGACGTACGACCGCCGGCAGATCAAGGTCGACCCGGCCCAGGTCCGCGCCATCAACCTCAAGGTCATCGCGGCCGGTGCCGCGGCCGGCGCCCGCTCCGAGCTCAAGGGCGGCGGCTCCTGGTCCCTCGACGAGGGCACCGGCACCACCGCCGCCGACCAGGGCCCCAACAAGGCCTCGCTGACCCTGACCGACGGCACCACCTGGGCCCCCGGCGTCAGCGGCAGCGCCCTGAAGTTCAACGGCCAGTCGCAGTACGCCCAGACCGCCGGCCCCGTGGTCGACACGACCGGCAACTACTCGATCTCCGCCTGGGCCACCCTGGACGCCCTGCCCGGCAACTACGCCACCGTGGTCAGCCAGGACGGCCGCCGCACCGAGAACCCGTTCTACCTGCAGTACGGCCAGGGCGCGTTCGCCTTCAGCGTCCCCGGCGGTGTCCGGGCCCGGCTGCCGATCACCCCGCAGCTCGGTCACTGGTACCACCTGGTCGGCGTGCACGACGCGGCGGCCGGCACCATCGCCCTGTACGTCGACGGCACCCTCGCGGCCACTGTGCCCGCCACGTCCGCCGACGTCTCCACCGGCCCGCTCAGCCTCGGCCGCGCCAAGTGGAGCGGTGGCAACGTGGACTTCTGGAACGGCTCGATCGACCAGGTCCACGCGTACGACAAGGCGCTGACCGCCGCGGAGGTGAGCGCCCTGCACACCGCCGAGCAGCCCGCGTAACGCCCGGCCCGCACCACCCTGCGCCGCCCCCGGCGGGAGGATCCCCCTCCCGCCGGGGGCGGCGGCGCGTCCTCCGGGCGGTCCCGGGGATTGAGGCCCGTGGGGGCGGGCAGGCGCGTGGCGGCCCGGAACGTCCGGTCCCGGAACGCGAAGGAGGTCACCATGAGCATGGTGAAGGAATCCATCGACGTCGACGTGCCCCTGCACAGCGTCTACGACCAGTGGACCCAGTTCGAGGAGTTCCCGCGCTTCATGGAGGGCGTGGAGGAGGTCCGCCAGACCGACGACCGGCACTGCCACTGGCGCACCAAGGTCGCCGGCGCCCGGCGCGAGTTCGACACCGAGATCGTCGACCAGCTGCCCGACGAGCGGATCTCCTGGCGCACGGTCGGCGGCGACGTCCGCCAGATGGGCGTCGTCACCTTCCGGCGGCTGGACGACGGCCACACCCGGGTCAGCCTCGCCATGGACTTCGAACCGCACGGCATGGCCGAACGCACCGGCGACGTGCTCGGCGTGCTCGACCGGCAGATCAAGGGCGACCTCAAGCGCTTCAAGGGCTTCATCGAGGAGCGCGGCGGCGCCGAGAGCAAAGGCTGGCGCGGCCGGATCGCCCCCGGCGACCGGACGGCCGACAGCCCCGCGGCCGGCGGCCTCCCCGACGCGCCGCCGCGGGAGACCCCGCAGTCCCGGATGACCGGCGAGGGAGCCCCGCCGCCCGACCCGTACGGCAGCAGCGAGCCGTACGGCGGTGAGCAGTACGGCACCGGTCGGCAGGACGGCGGACGGTACGGCACCGCGCCGCTGGACGACCCGCGGACCGCGCCGCGCCCGGCCGACCCGGACGACATGCGGCACGGCTGAGCCACCGCCGTCCACGACGGCTGCACGGCGGAGCGGGAACAGAGCCGGAGGGGGTGCCGTGTCCGCACGGCACCCCCTCCGGCCTGCGCGTGGACGCGCCGATACAGGCCCCCGGCCCGCCGGTCACCCGTGGGGCGGCCGCCGGGCGGCGGTGAGGTCGGGGTGTGGCGTGTCGGCGGGCCGGAGACCGGCCTCGGCCAGCTCCTCGGCGAGGACGGCGGGCTCCACGGGCCAGAGCCGGAAGGTCTCGTGCTCCTCGCGCACCACCACGCCGCCGCGCTCCACCCGGTAGTCGTACCGGACGGCGACGGTCCCGCGGTCCGGGGTGCGGGTCAGCCGGGCGGCGTACACGTCGGTGCCGAGCCTGGCGGGCGGGAGTTCGCGGCTCTCCTCGCCGTCCGGCACGCCGACGGGCGGCGGGTCGAAGAGGAGCAGGCCGCCCGGCACGAGTGCGGCGGCCAGGGCCCGCCAGGTCGCCCGGCGTTCCGCGGGCGGCAGGGTGGCCACCAGGTTCGAGGCAACGGCGAGGTCGACGGCCTCCCGCAGGCCGCAGGCACCCACGGTCTCCGGGTACAGCGTGACGCGGGCCCGCTCGTCGGCGCCGAGGCGGGCCAGCCGGGCGAGCAGGGCGATCCGCATGGCGGGCGACGGCTCGACGGCGTGCACCGGAGCAGCGGCGGCCTTCACCAGCGTCTCGGTCACGATGCCCGTGCCGGCACCCGCGTCGAGCACCCCCGTCCTCGCGGCGCGGGCCGCCGCGGTGAAGCGGCGCTCGGCGGCCCGGCGGTCGTCCTCCGCCTGCAGCAGGTCGTAGAACTCCGCGGACACGCCGTACCGGATGTGCCCCGAGGGCTGCCCGGCGGTCACCGCGGCGCCTACCCGCGGCCGGGAGGGGTGCCGGTCACGTCGGCCGGCGACGCCGGTGCCATCACCACACCCGCCTTCCCGCGGTGGACGGTCCAGGCCCCCGAGGCTACGGCTCCGCGCCGCCCGGTGCGACCGGCCGCGCCGAGGACCCCACCGCGGGGGACCACATCGCGGGAACGACACCGCGGGGGGACGGCGCCGCGGGGGACGGCGCCGTGTCAGATGCGCCTCAGCCGGTGCCCGCGGTGCCCCTTCGGACGGCGGCGCTGCCGCACACCGTCCTCGCGCCGCCACCGCACCCACCCGAACACGCCGACCACCACCGCGCCCACGACCGACGGCAGCAGCCTGTCCAGCGGGTTGGGCGCGCCCTCCTCCAGCACCTGGCCGCCGACGACGAACGCCCGGCCGAGGCCGTACACCGCCACCACCGTGCCCGCGAGCGCCAGCGCGAGCCAGACGCAGCGCCACACCCGGGTCGCCGTCCGGCCGAGCACCCGGTACGGGATCGACACCCCGCAGGTCTCGCAGGCCACCACCAGCCGGCTGTCGATGTGCGGGCGTGACAGGAGGACGCGGTGGTCGCCGATCCCGCGGGCCGGCCCGTCCTCCGGGATGCCGGACGGCACCCGGTGGCCGGACCGCGGGCCCGGCCTGCGTCTCAGCTCGCCTCTTCGCACCACGGCGTCCCCTCCCCCGGCCTGCCTCGACGGCGCCTGCCGCCGCGCCCACCCTGCCACGTCCTCCCGTCGCGGTGCCCGGCTTTCGGCAGGCGCACGGGAGTACGCCGGGTGCGCACCGGGGTCAGGAGCCGACGTTGTCGCAGGCGTGGGCCTGGAACTCCTCCAGCGAGGTCGTCGTCAAGCCGTCGGCGTCCCCGCCGTACTCGGCGCCCACGAAGTACCGCACCCGCCCGGGAGTGAGGGCGGCCAGGTCGGCGAGGGTGAACGAGACGTGGCTCGCCGACGAGGAATTGTCCTCGGTCCACCCGTAGAGCGTGTAGGTGCGGCCCGCTTCCAGGGGCTGCAGCGGCTGCTCGGGCGTCCAGCCGTCGCCGCCGTCGAGCGGCAGCGGGGCGTACCCGGTCAGCGGCCCGTCGTGCTTCCAGCGGCCCATGATGCGGCCGCTGGTGCCGCTCGCGTCATCGTGGGTGTACAGCGTGGCCCCGTCGATGCGGCGGTGACAGACCATCACCATGCCGATCGGGCGGCCGTCCTCGGTGACCGTGACGCCGCTGACCGCCCCCTCGGCGACCGTACAACCCGTCAGCCCTGTCAGCAGCCCGCCCACCGCAACTCCCAGGACTGCACGACGGATCCGGACCATCTCTCCCCCTCCGGCCGAACAACCGGCTCACCCTATCCCGCACGGGAACGCGGCCGGTCCCTCCCGGACGCCGCACACCGGGTCCGCGTGACCCCTGACACGGTCAGTGGTGGAAGAGCCTGAGGCCGGTGCGCGCGAGCGTGATCCCGTGCTCACGGCAGGCGTCCTCGACCTCGTCGGACCTGATCGATCCGCCCGGCTCGGCGATGTAGCCGACGCCGTGGCGGTGGGCGTGGTCGACGTTGTCACGGAACGGCAGTGCTCCGTCGGAGACGAAGGCGAGGCTGGCCAGGCGTCGCCTCCACTGCGCACGCTGATCGGGGTCCAGCTGATCAGCAGGTACGGACAGCACCTGCGCCAGGCGCCGGCTCTCGTCCGGCGTGAGATCGCCCTCGATGAAGCGGATCTGCCAGTTGATCCGGTCCTGGCGGCGGATGCCCGGCCTGAAGGTGAGAGCGCGGACTGCCGGGTGGCGCCGCAGCCACCAGGTGTCGACCTTGGCCCCGGCAAGGCGGGTGCAGTCGACGCGGGACTGCTGACCCGCCCCGATTCCTAGGGTCGTCCCGCCCCGCACGTAGCAGACCGAGTTGGACTGGGTGTAGCGCAGGACCGCCATCCCCAGCAGGAGGTCGTCCACGGCGGTCGCCGGCAGGGCACCGCCCACGACGCGGTCGAGCAGGGCGGCGGTGAGCGGCAGCTGATCGCGGTCCTGGGTCAGGCGCAGGCCGAAGACGTCCCGCGCCTCGTACGTCGGGGGTGCGAACGTCTCGTCCGCCTCCATGACCAGGAAGCGACCGTTCTTCTTCCTGCCGAGTCTCTCGACGGTGCCCGGCGCGTAGCCGGGGGCGATGACGCCGTCGCAGACCACGCTCGTCAGCAGCTCGGCGAGCTCGGTGTCGACCGGGTGGGACAGTGCGGCGAAGTCGCCGTAGGAGGACTTCGGGTCAGCGTCGCGGGCGCGCAGGTAGGCGCTGGTCAGGGTGCCGACGCTGTCGCCATCGACTCCGTAGAGCTCCGCGGTGACCTCGTCGACGGGTCCGGACACAGCCGCGCCGGCGGGCGAGACGTGTTTGAAGGAAGCGGCTGCCGGCCGACCCAGCGACCGGCTCGCCTCGCGCACGAGCTGCCAGCCGTTGAGCGCGTCGAGCATGTTGATGAACGACGGTTGTCCGTGCAGGACCCGGACCGGCCGCCTGTCGGGGTTCACCGGCGCGGTGGGCGCCGCTGCCTGGTGCGGGTTCATCCCGTAACGCAGTTCCACCGTGTGTCCTCCTCAGCGCGACATCGCTGACGGAGGCGCCCAGGCGGTCGACGCTCGCATCGGAACAGGGCCGCTCCCCGGTGGTTGTCCACCCTCGCCAGTTGCGGCCGGGCGCAACTGTACCGGCGGGCGCGAGGCGGTGAGATGTCAGGCTGCAGATGCGCAGGGGCCGCCCGCCCCATGGGGGGTGGACGCCGACGGACGGTCTGCGGGCCGCGGGGCGCTCGAACAGGGCGCCGTCCGCCACGTTTGGCGGCGGCGGATCGTGCAAGACGACGGCCATGAGAGCACTCGTTCACGTCCTGCGCATCGCCGCGGGTGTCGCCACACTGATTCTGGCCGTCTGGATCGTCCTGGACCTGTCGGGGGCGAACCCCGGCAACCCGATCGCGGACTGGTTCCACGACGCCGCCGACTGGCTCTCGGGCTGGTCCCGCGGCCTCTTCTCCCCCGACGGCTCCACCGCGCGCACCCTCGCCGACTACGGCATACCCGCCGTGGTGTACGGGGCCGTGGCGTACGCCCTCGGGCGGCGCGAGTGGGCCTGACCCTGCCGACGTCGCCCGCGGCACCGCCTCCGGAACGGCGGTGCCGCGGGCCCGTGTTCAGCGGGTGACGTGGTCGAACAGCCAGTCCGTCAGCGCGCGCCGGGGCGCGCTGTGCGGGGAGTTCTCGGTGTCGCAGAGGAAGTCGTCCAGGGCGACGCGGCCCGGGTCGACGGAGGTCAGGTCGGTCTCCAGGTCGACGTCCCACACGGCCGGGTCGAAGTCGAGGGCGACGGCGCTGACGCCGGGCACGAAACAGGTGTTGGTGAACCGCTCGTCCACCTCGATGCCGAGGGCCTTCGCCACCAGCCCGAAGGAGGGCAGGGTGCCGCCGGGAGCGCCGTCCAGGGCCGGGACCGCCGTGGTGGAGCTGCGGCGGACCGTCAGCGCGATGTGCATGCCGCCGATGGGCTGCTTCACCCCCTTGTCGGGCTGGACGCGGGCGGTGGCGCTGGCGGTGTTGTACCGGTCCTTCCAGTCGAAGGCGATCTCGCCGGGCGTCAGCTTCAGCCCCACGCCCTCGCCGTGGCCGTTGGCGACGCCCAGCTTGAGCGGCCGCGCCGGGAACGAGCCGTACCCGGCAAGTTCCGCCAGGAAGTCGGTGCGCAGCTGACTGGCGGTGGCCACCGGCCCCTCGTACTTCGAGTTCTCCACCCAGGCCCACAGGAGCTGCTGGGCGGCCTCGCTGCGGATGAGCTCGGCCTGCTTGGGGCGGTCCGGCTCGGCCGGGGTGAAGTCCTCGAAGAAGTACGCCATCTGCTGGAGGATCAGCGGGATCCAGGCGCCGTTGTGGGGGGTGTCCCACGAGAAGTAGATGCCGGTCCGGTGGTCCACCTCCTCGGCCTCCATGCGGGCCAGCGCGTACCGGGTGATCATGCCGCCCATGCTGACGCCGCCGACGGCGAGCGGGGCGTTGCCGACCTGTTCGGCGATGGCGCGGTGGATGCAGGCGGTGGCGACGCCGGCGTTGGCCTGGATGTAGGTGTGGCGCTCCTCGAACCCGAGCAGGATGACGTCGATGCCCGCCTCGCCGAGCCGGGTGAGGAAGTGCCCGCCCTCCGCCGCGTCGAAGTGCTTCCAGAGCCCGGGCAGGTTGCTCGGGCCGTAGTCGAAGCCGTCGGCGAGGATCAGCGGCCGTTCGAGGTTCCGGTGGCCGGGTGCGAGGTGGACGTGGGCCGTGCCCGTGGCGACCTTGCCCTTGTGGGAGTAGGCGCCGTGCAGGGGCCACGTGAAGGTGGGCTCCGGGGCGTCGCCGTCCTCGGCGGCCGGCGCGGCGGAGGCGAACCAGACGTGCTGGGGCAGGGTTGCGGCGAGTTCGGCGAGCTGGGAGGGGGACGCCTCCGTGAGTCCTTCGGTCAGACTGCGGCTGACGTGGATCTCGGCCTTCTGAGCCATGGTGAGAGCCTTCGTTCGGCTGCGCGCGGGGCGCGCAGGGGTGGGGACAGGCACCGCGGCGGAATCCGTTCGTACCGGCATCGTCACGGTGCGGATGCATCCTTGCACAGAGAGCGACCGAACGGACGCAGGGCACGGCCCGCGCCTCCGACGCGCCTCCGACGCGCTGTCGGCGCCGACTCGGCCTGCTCTCCGGCGGGTTGGCGGTCCGCCGGGCCGGGCCGCGGGCGCCGGGCACATACGGCACCCACCCCGGCGCGGCCCCGGGAACGGCGCAGGGCATGATGTGCCCCAGCCCGCCCGCACCACGAGGAACGCCATTGCACCCGCACGACGATCTCGTCCGGCCCTACGCACCGCAGGCCCCCGCCGAGCCGTCGCCGGAGGCGGGCCCGCCGACCGGCGCCGCCGACCTCTTCACCGACCTCCCGCCCGCGGCGGACCCGGTCCGCGCGCAGCGCCCGGGCCGTCGGCGCCTCCTGCCGGCCCTGCTCGCCGGCGCAGCCGTCTGCGCCGGCCTGGCGCTGCTGCTCGTCCCCGGCGAGGACGGCCCCGGCCCGCAGACGCAGCCGGCCGCACCGGGGGCGTCCGCGGCCACCGACGGGCCGCTCCCCGCAGCCGCGGGCACCGCACCGGCCACCGCGTCCCGGACGTCGGCCACCCCCGCGGCCGCCGTCTCCCCCGGCGCGACGACCGCGAGCCCGGCACCGACCGGAAGCACCCCGGGCGCGACGGACGCGGCCGCGAGCACGGCACCGGTGACCAGCTCCACCACCACGGCGACGGCCCCGGCCGACGGCGTCCTGCGGCAGGGCGACAGCGGGCCGGCAGTGGCCCGCCTCCAGCAGCTGCTCTTCGGCCAGGGCTTCACGTACGTCTCGCGCACCGCGGTCTTCGACGCGGCCACCGTCCGCGGCGTCACGCAGTTCCAGCACGACCGCGGCCTGACCGGCGACCCGGCCGGGGTCTACGGCCCCCAGACCCGTCGCTCGATGGAGGGCTGACCGCCGTCCGCCGGCCGGTCCGGGACGCCCTGCGGGCCTTTCGCAGGCCCTTCGCGGCCGCCTCGCCCGCCGGAGCGGGGGCACGTGGCGGCTGCCGGGTCACGTCTCGCGTTGCCCCCAGGGTGCGCCACAGACGGTGAGCAGGTCGAGGGCGACGGCCGGGTTGATGGCAGGCAGCCGAGGGCAGACACTCCGGCACGGGAACGGCAGGGTTCGCACCTGTCGGAACAGCCGTCGAGCGCAACCCGGCCGAGACGGGGTTCGTGCCCCGACACAGGAAGCACCCGCGTCTTCCACGGCACCGTGACCGTCGCGTCGATCCGACTCCGGCTCGGACCGTGATCAGCTCTCCTCCGGAGCGTCGGCCCGCGTTGCCGGCCCGGCAGTGACCTGCCGCAGCAGCACCGTCGGCGATGACATGACGGCGTACCAGGTGTTCGCGGTCTCGTCCGTGCTCGGGGCCCAGGCGGCCACCACCGGGAGTTCGCAGTGGTCGCCCGTCTCCAGCGGGGGCAGCGTCCAGGACATGCCGTTGTGGCCGAAGTCCACGCCCCACGCGCTGAACGAGTGGTTGTGCACCTGGTCGGTCAGCGCCGCCCATCGCCGGGGCACCTCGCCCGTGTCGGCCGCCCGGCAGATCGCTTCCTCGTCATGGCCGCCGACGGTGAGGCGGGTCCTCTCGTCCTCCACCGTGATCGCGGCCAGTGCCTGTCCCCCGTCATACCCTCCGTCCGCACCCTCCGGAAGCCGTTCCGGCAGCCCTGCGGAGAACTGCACACGGCCGAGCGGCGCGAGGGCGTCGATCCGCCAGACCGCCGCGCGGCATGCGGTCAACGGCCCCCAGTGCCCGGGGTCGAGCCGGGGATCGTACGGGGTCAGCAGCAGTTCGACGCGGGCCGCGGGACGGCTCCAGCGGGCGAGCGTACGGCCGCCCGGGAGTTCGAACAGCTCATCGGACAGCAGGGGAAGGCCGGTGTTCCCGATGGTCGTGGTGAAGGTCAGCGGGCCGAACGGCGTGTCGACAGCCTGCCGGTCGACGGAACGCAGGCGGGTGCGCGGGACGGCGGGGAGCAGCACCGCCCCAGCGTACCGGGGCTTGCCCCACAGGGGGTTTTCGGGTCGGGCGACATCCGCCCGCTTGGAAAGCGTGTTGGGGGCAACCCCTCACGAGTTCGAATCTCGTATCCTCCGCCGTGGCTGACCAGCCATAACGAAGGCCCCGACCGCTCAGCGGTCGGGGCCTTCGTCGTTCCCTGGTCTCAGTTTTGGTCTCAGTCGCGGATTGGGCCTCGCTGAACGCCCGCCCTCCGCGCTACCCGCAATGACGCGGAGGGCGTACGCCTGTTGTTCGATCAGTGCCGCCTACCCATCTACGCTGGCGGCCGCCCCGGCTGCCTTTGGTGCCTGTCGCGCTTCTTCCGCACCGTCAGGTTGCAGCTCGCTGACTGAGCGGTTGGGCCTGTAGCCAGCGTTCCCCAATGGGTTGCCGCGCGGCAGCAGCGCGTGGCCCCAGATCGCTCAACCAATCAGCTCTGGGCAACGAAGTCAGCTGGTTCGTTGCGCAACTTAGATGCCCAGTACGTGGTCTTCGACGGCTCGACAAAGACACGAGTGGGAGGCCACGGAACGCCCACCGCCGCGCCATGCCCAGGGATGTTCCATGCGCTGTCGACGTTCTGAACAGGCGCCAGGCCGATACAGGTCACTCGCACGGCTGTGGAGACGATCACTCCTTCGTCGTGGCCATCGTCGCACCCAAACCATGCGATCAGGTCGACAGTGCCGGGTTGGCCAGTGGCTCGCTGCTTGAAGACGGTGATCCAGTCGGTAAGCGGTCGGTACTCCTCGAACGTGATTACCTCTGTCGTGCCAGCCTGAAGTGTGATCCGACCGTTCTGGCGCACTTCAAGGAAGTGAGAGTCGTTCGGCGAGACCGAACCGTTGATCCCGACCTCAGCAGTGGCACCTTCGTTACGAAGTTCCACCTGGAAGCGCAGGCCGATTTGCTCGTCGTTGTCGCGAGGGGTGTGGAAGGTCGTATCGCCGGGGTACGGCAGGCCGGGGCTGTCAGCAGTCACCGTTACACGTCGAAGGGGCGGCCACTCGACCTGCCCAGGCGAAACACGGACCTTTGGGGCGTTCGCGGTCAGGCGGGACTTCGCCGTGTCTGCACGGGCATCCCTCGCAACGACCAAGGCCTGGGCGGCCGTGCCGTTGGCCTCTTTGGTGCGCCTGTTTGCGAAGTAAGCAGTCGCAACCGCGATTACTGCGGCACCGATGGAGATCCAGTCCGAGGTTTCCATGGCCGAAAGGTAGTGCAGTACGCCGCCGCCGAGATGTGAATCAGGTTGATTCGGGCCCGATTCGCTGCGCTCGTTGGGTTGCCTTCGCCCCCCAGAGTTCGGCGGCCTGCTACGGCAGCGTCGGCGGAGATCCCGTCGACACTGCCGTAGCAGCACCCGTTGGCACACGAGCCAGCGCATACGCGGCTGCGCTGCCCAGAGATCGATCCCGAACGAGGCACCGCCGTTAAGCGATGACCTCCTCGTCGAGTTCGCCGACCGCTCCGCCCCAGAGCAGACCACCGATCTTCTGGCCGACGTCGTGCAGCATCGGGTCGGTGACGTGCTGGTAGCGCTTGGCCATCGAGGCCGAGGACCAGCCCATGATCGCCATGACGATCCGCTCGGGCACGCCGAGCAGGAGGAGGACGGTCGAGGCGGTGTGGCGGGCGTCGTGGAGGCGGCCGTCGCGGATGCCGGCCTCGCGCAGCAGGCGCTTCCAGTGGTGGTAATCGGTGCTGGGGTTGAGGGGCTGGCCGGTCTCGTCGGTGAAGACGTAGCCCTTCTCCGCCCAGAGGTCGCGGGCGAGGGCGCGCTCGCGGTCCTGCTCCTCCTGTTGGTGGCGGAGGACGACGGCGAGCGGTTCGGGCAGCGGGACCGGGCGGCGGCCGGCACAGGACTTGGTGTCCTTGGTCTCGCGGCGGACGGCCACCTTCTTCGGGCAGAAGCCGGGCTTGCGCCCGCAGCGGTCGCCGCAGCCGTGCGCGTACTTGGGCCGGAGGCGGCCTCGTCGGACCCAGGCGATGCCGCGGTCGAAGTCGACGTCCTTCCACTGGAGTCCGAGCACCTCGCCCTGGCGCAGGCCGAGCGCGAGGGCGAAGATCCAGCGGGCGGAGTTCCGGCGCTGGCGGGCCGTATCCAGGAGCGCCTGGACCTCCTCGACCTCGTAGGGCTCGATCTCCTCCTCTTCGAGCTTCGGGGCCTTGGCGACGGTGGCGACGTTGCGGGTCAGGTGGCCGCGCCGAACGGCTTCGGCGAGCGCGACGCGGACGGTGCGGTGGGCCTGGTGCGCGGTACCGGCTGCGCTGCCGTTGGCCTGCATCCGCTTGTAGAAGCGCTCCAGGTGCTCGGGTTCGCGCTTCTCCAGGCGGTGGGCGCCGACGCCCGGGACGAGGTGGACACGGACGGCGACCTCGTAGCCGTTGTAGGTGTTCTCGCTGACGGTGCCGGGGACGATCTCCTTGATCCAGTGAGTCAGCCACTTGCCGACGGTCCACTTCTGGCCGGCCTTGGGCACGGTGCCGTCGTCGCGGAGCTTTTCCAGCTTCCGGACCTTGGTGGTGACCTCGGCGCGGGTCTTGGCGCTGACGTGGCGGCGGTCAGGCGTGCCGTCGTCCTTGACGCCGACGGTGACGCGGCCGTGCCAGCGGCCGTCGTTGCCCTCGTAGATCGAGGAGTCGCCGTTGGGCTTGCGGGTGTTCGCCATCGGTTCCCCCTCTCAGGCCGCGAGGGTGACGGGCGAAGCGGCGGCCCGGGTGCGGGCGGCCATGTACTCCTTGAGCGCCTCGGCGGGCACGCGGCGGAGACGGCCGATGGTGACGGACGGGACCTCGCCGGAGGCGACGAGGGCGTACACCGTCGTCCGGCCGACGCCGAGTCGGCGAGCGGCTTCCTCGACCGTGAGCGCGACGAGGGTGGGGTCGGGCGCTTCCGTGGCGCAGGACAGGACGAGGCCGACGAGCTGCTGCTCGGTGAGGTCGAGCGCGCCGGCGAGGCGCGCCAGGGACAGGGGCGTTTCGGGCATGGAGGTTCCTCCCAACGGCGCGGGGCAACGCGCCGTCGTGGCGACTGGTGGGATGGGCGGTGGTCGGGGTTGGGCTTCGCGGCGTCCTTCGGCGTTCGTAGCGCCGGAGGACGGGCGGTGAGGAGGGACGGGGTCGGTGGGCGGGACCGGCACACTACGGCGGTCCCGGCCGGGAACCTAAAACGATCTTGGCCAGGCGGACTCGCCTGGCCTTTTTAGGTTTCCGGCCGCCTCCGGGCGACGATGGGCCCGCGAGGCCGGCGCGTCACGACGGGGTGCTGGCTGCGAGGGCTACTGGTCGGCGCCGGGAGGCTTGCGGAGCGGATCCCAGGGCGAGTTGGGAGCCGGGTACCACTCGGTCTCGGCTCTGGCGGAGCCGACGTCGACACCTTGGGCCGCGAGGCGCTCGGCGATCTCGTCGTACTCGCGCTCGGCCTCTTCCAGCCGGGCCTTGGCTGCCTGCTCCAGGTCGCGGGCGGTTCTCCACTCCTGCTCGGCGGCCTGGACGCGGAAGCTGGCCTCCTGGAGTTCGTAGTCCGGCTCGTCGGGCCCGGCGACGGCCTCGGTCATGAAGTTGCCCACCGGGACGCTGAGCGCCTTGGCCAGGCCGATCACCTCGTCGAAGCGGAGCGGGCGGGTGCCGTTCTCGATCTTGGCGATCTGGGTCTGGTGGAACTTGAAGCCGAGCCGGGTCATGCGCTCGGCCACGTCCTCCTGGGAGAGGCGGGCGGCCTTGCGCAGAACCTTCAGGTTGTGGGCCACCAGGGCCTCGCCCTCCAGGGGCGTGAAGCGATGCACCATGAGGTTGACCATACCAACCTCCCTTCGCTTGAGGTCGACGACGCGAGCTGACCTATAGAACGTAGCAGCATCATCCATCCAACCTCCAAGCGATTGAATAGAGTCAACACAAAATCTTCACATTCGACGCCAACCAGCATGCATGCCCTAATAGGTTGAGAAAAATATGCCTGAATCGCTTGAATGGGGGCGTCCGGACATGCCTATGCTGTCGGTGTCAGCATGAAGAACCCAACCGAAGGGAGGTTGAACAGGCCGAGAGCGGCCCGCGCGCTCCTGCAGAAAACGCGAAGCCCCCGGCGCTACGAACACCGGGGGCTGATCGGAAACCTCGCCACCGCCCATCCCAGGACAGTCGACCTACGGCGGATCGGGTTGCCCCCCGAAGCCGCCGAGTGAGGAATCGCCATGACCGAGAGTACTGCCTCCCACCTCCCTCCCACAGCCCCCTCCATGCCCGGTTGGCCGCCGGTCGCCAAGCCCGGCGGGCCCGGGGCCCACCACGACTACCCTCGCGCTACTCCGTCCACAGGCTGTGGACGGGACTCCGCCGAGGCGGAGAGCGTCGTGCCCGCCGCCGTGGACTGGGTCGACGCGATGCCGGACGCCGAGGCCGGCGAGGGCCCCGAGGTGCTCGGGCAGCTGAAGGGCCTGATCGCCAACTTCGTGATCCTGCCGTCCGAGCAGGCCCTGGACGCCGTGACGCTGTGGGTGGCGGCAACCCACCTGCAGGGCTCGTGGCAGCACGCCCCGCGCCTGGCGGTGGTCGGCCCGGCGAAGCGCTGCGGCAAGTCGCGGCGGCTGGACGTGCTGACCGAGACCGTCCACCAGCCGGTGCTGACGGTGAACTCGACCCCGGCGGCGGTGTTCCGCTCAATCACCGAGGAGCCGCCGACCCTGCTGGTCGACGAGGCGGACACCATCTTCGGCAGCCCGAAGATGGCGGAGAAGAACGAGGAGATGCGCGGCCTGCTGAACGCCGGGCACCAGCGCGACCGCTACGTGCTGCGGGTGGTCGGCAACGACCACACCCCGCGCAAGTTCCACACCTTCGCCATGGCCGCCATCGCCGGGATCGGCGACCTGCCCGACACGATCATGGACCGCTCGATCGTGGTCCGGATGCGCCGCCGCGCCGAGGGCGAGTCCGTCGCGCCGTACCGCACCAAGCGCGACAGCCCCTCCCTCCACGCCGTCCGCGACCGGCTCGCCCGCTGGAGCACGCCGCTCGCCGACCGCGCCCTGAACTGGGAGCCGCGCATGCCGGTCGAGGACCGCGCGGCCGACACCTGGGAGCCCTTGGTGATCGTCGCCGACCTCGCCGGAGGCTCCTGGCCGCGTCTCGCCCGCCAAGCGTGCCGGCGGATGGTCGACGCCGAGGTGCAGACCGAGGAGGACAACCCTGGCGGCGCGCGGATCCTCGCCGACATCCGCCGCGTCTTCCACGCCGCCGGGGAGCCGGAGAGCATCGCCACCGACCAACTGCTGTTCACCCTCAACGGCGACCCCGAAGCCCCCTGGGCCGAGACCGGCCGGGGCGGACTGACCCCGCGGGGCCTGGGCGCGATGCTGCGCGAGTTCGGCATCTCCTCCGGCAACGTCCGCATGCCCGACGGAACCCAGCGCAAGGGCTACCTGCGCAACAAGTTCCTCGACGCCTGGCGCCGCTACTGCCCCACCGTGCACCCCGCCACCGGCAGCAGCACCGCCACGAGCACGGCCAGCGGCACGGTCAGCAGAGGCTGACCCACCCCCCGTGTTGCTGTCCCTGCCGTCCCAGCCGTAACAGCGCAGGTCACCGCACCTACCACCGAGACGGAACACCACGCCAAGACGGCACCGCTCTCCGTGCCAAGACGGATCAAGCCCCTGCCGGGACGGCAGACGTCCCCGCCCGCCGACGCCCCAGCCACAGGTGCGAGCGGCGGGCCCGCCCGGGACGGCAACCACATCCGTCTTGTGCCGTCCCAACCGTCCCTGCCGTAAAACCGCAGGTCAAAGACCGTCAGACCGGGACGGATGCGCGTCCCGAGACGGATGACGCGACCGTCCCGAAACTGAACACTCTTCCCGAAGCCGCACCCGCCAGCGGCCTCGGGGAGGGACACCGAGACGGCAAGACGGCAAAGACGGCACTTCCGCACACCACCCACCCCACCTGCGAGGACCACCTTCCGCATGCCCGTCACCCGCCCACGCCGCACGTTCCGCCCGGACGCCGTCCTCGTCCAGGCCGCCATCGCGGGCGCCCTGTCCTTCGCCCACCTCCACGACATCGCCGACGCCGCCGGACAGCACGGCTGGAAAGCCTGGGCCTACCCCGTCTCGGTCGACCTGCTGCTCGTCGCCGCCTGGAACCGGATGCGGACCCTGCGCACCACCGACCGCCCGGCCGGCACCGCCTGGACCTGGTTCGCCATCGCCCTGACCGCCTCCCTCGGCGCGAACGTCGCCACAGCCGGGCTCCTAGACCTCGACCGCGTCCCGGCCTGGCTGCGGATCCTGGTCGCCGGATGGCCCGCCCTCGCCTTCCTCGGCGGCACCCTCCTCACCCACGGCACCATCACGGCCGGGGCCACCACGAAGCCGGTACCCGCCCTCGACGAGCTGCCGCTACCCGAGGGCGCCGAACCCACCGTGGTGCCCCCGGTCGTCGAACCCGCTCCGACCACCGCGCCGGAGCGGCACGACCCGCCCCTCGACGAGCTGCCGCTACCCGAGGGTGCCGAACCCACCGTGGTGCCCCTGGTCGTCGAACCCGCTCCGACGACCGCGCCGGAGCGGCACGACCCGTCCCGCGACGAGTCGGCGGCCAACCCCGAGGACCTCCGGCCCGACGGGCGAGCGCCAGTGGTCGGGACCAAGCGCACCGGCCGCAGGCCCGCCGCCTCGATGGACGAGCTGGTCGAGATCGTCCGCCCGGCCGTCGAGAAGCTCGGCATCACCCAAGCCCTGGTCAAGAAGATCCTGCGCGAGGAGGGCATCCCGATCTCCCACGAGCGCCTCGCACAGCTGACTCAGCGTCTCAAGGACGAGCTGGCCGACTCGCAGGCGGCCTGACTGTCCCTACCGCCCGCCCGTCGGACGGTGCCGGGCGGGTACCCCTCTTCCTCCCCTCCCCGGCCGGTGACTTCCGGTGCCCCGCATGTCGCCGGTGCGGGGTACCGGAAGTCCCGCCCCCGCCTTCCGCACCGGATAACCCGGCACTGCCGAACCGGATCCCCCGCCCGACAACCATCCGCATCCCGCACGCACCGCTGCCCGCCGCACGCGTGTCCCGACAGAAAATCCGGAGGCCCCCGTGCCCAACTCGAACGACCGCCACATCACGGCCCGCGCCATACCCAAGGAGGGCTCCAAGGGCGGTAGGCTGATCGGCCGTCTGCTTCCCGTGTTCGGCAACTCGGCTCCTGGCGGAGCCAGTTGTACCCAGTCTCCGACACTTCGCGCGGGACTGGGTGCCTCCGCCCCGGGGGTGGCGGAGGAGGCCCGGCGCGAGGGCGCGCCAGGCTGGGAGGCCCAGGCCGAGGGCGGCCCGGACCCGGACAAGCTCAACGCGCTGCAGCTCGACGTCCTCGCCCCCGCCGATCAGCGCACCGCACCGACGCTCGCCGCCGACGCGAGCGTGCGCGCGACGCGAGACGCGTTCCTGCACACGAACACCGCCGCCCTCGACGTCCCGAAACTGAACGCCCCCGAAGGCGCTCAGCCGATGCCCGCCCGCGAGATCCGGAAGCCCACCGGAAGTCGTCGCGAGAGGCGGGTCGGGCCGGTCAGCTTCGCCGAAGAGGAGTACGCCGAGCTCCTCGACGCCGCCCACCGCCACGGCTACGGCGGCACGATCTCCGGATACCTCGGAGACATCGCGCTCGCGTTCATCCGGGGTGACTTCACCATCGACCTGCCCCTGCACACCGACCGCCTCGCGCTGCAAGAGTTCCGGGCCGAACTCCTGCGGGAGGTCAACGCCATCGGCAACAACATCAACCAGATGGTCCACGTGCTCCACCGCGACGACCGCCTAGAACCCGACAGCCGCGAGCGCCTGATCCGCCTGGAGCACCTGCTCCTCGACATCGCCGAAGCCCTGCTCATCCCCACCGCCCACCACACCGTCCCCGAAGGAGGCACAGCAGCGTGATCCCCTCCATCAAGGCCCCCGGCAGCAACACCCGCGGTCTGCTCGCCTACCTCTACGGGCCCGGCCGCCACGACGAGCACACCGACCCGCACATCGTCGGATCCTTCAGCCCGCTCGGCCTGCGCGATCCCGGCCGGGACCCGGGTGCCACCCTCACCCAGCTCGCCCGGATCCTCGACGAGCCGGTGAACCTGCGCAACAGCGGCTTCGGCAAGAAGGTCACCGGCCACGTCTGGCACTGCCCCGTCCGCGCCGCCCCCGGCGACCGCTACCTCTCCGACGCCGAATGGGGCGAGATCGCCCGCCGCACCGTCCACGCCGCCGGTATCGCCCCCGACGGCGACCCGCACGGCTGCCGCTGGATCGCCGTCCGGCACGCCGACGACCACATCCACATCCTCGCCACCACCGTCCGCGAGGACGGCCGCCGCCCCAAGCTCCACGGCAGCGCCAAACGCGCCCAGGCCGAGGCCCGGAAGATCGAGCAGGAACTCGGCCTCCACCAGGTCCAGCCCGGCGACCGGACCGGCGAGCGCCGCCCCACCCAGGCCGAGATGCACAAGGCCGACCGCCTCGGCTGGCAGCAGACCAGCCGCGACTGGCTCCAGGACCGCATCCGCGACGCCATCCCCCACGCCGCCAGCATGGAGGAACTCTTCGCCTACCTGGAGGCCGACGGCGTCGAGGTCAAGATCCGCCGCCTGCCGTCCGGCGACCTCCAGGGCTACGCGGTCGGCCGCCCCGGCGACACCAACGCCGAGGGCGAGCAGATCTACGTCCCGGGCGGGAAGATCGCCCCCGACCTGTCGTTGCCCAAGCTCCGTGCCCGCCTCGCCGCCTCCGCGCCGGAGGAGCACCCTACCGCCCGCCGCAACCGGCCCAGCAGCAGTTGGCAGCGCACCACCGACGCCCTGGACCGCGTCCACCAGCACCTCGCCGAGGAAAGCACCGCCGGTGGCGAAGGGGACGGTGCGCTCGGGCAGGCGCAGATCACCGCGCTGGGCGACATCATCAACGCCACCACCCAGACCGCCCCGCAGGAGCTGCGGGCCGAACTGCGAGCTGCCACCCGGACGTTCGCCCGCGCCCAACGCTCCCAGGTCCGCGCCGACCACCAGGGCGCTGCCGACCTGCGCCGAGCCGCCCGCGACATCCTCCGCGCGGGCGACGGGCCCGACGGTAACGCCCTCGCCGTCATGATCGCGGCCCTGGTGTGGGCGGCGGTGCTCGCCGACCGCTGGCACCAGGCCCGCGGCCACGCCCAGCAGGCACAGGCTGCTTGGCAGACCGTCCAGCACCTCCAGAGCGCCTACGACCAGGCCGCCGCCGAACAACTGGCCGCCCTCGCCCACCGCCGCCCCGGACCGGAGATCACCAGCGCCCTCACGGGAGACGTCCGCTCCGCCGTTCCCGACCACGCGACCCGCGTCCTCACCGACCCGAACTGGCCCGCCCTGGCCACCGTCCTCGCCGACGCCCAGGCCCTCGGCCACCAGCCCCGACAGCTCCTCCAGGAGGCCGCCGCCCGCCGCGAACTCACCACCGCTCGCCTGCCCGCCAAGGTCCTCCTCGGCCGCATCCAGCACACCAGCCGCAACCCGGCGCCCAACCCCGCCGCCGAAGCAGCCCGCCGCCGCTCCCCCGCCGCCACTGCCCTCGGCCTGCGAGCCACCCCGTCCACCGAACCGACCGCACCGCCCACCGCACCGGCCGGCACCCCGCCGCGCCGGACCCGCTGAGCCCACCCCGCAAGGAGCCACCCCTGAAGATCCACCCGCTCGCCGACATGTTCCCGATGCTCGCCGAGGACGAGCTGCACGACCTCGCCGAGGACATCAAGGCCCACGGACTGCTCGAACCGATCGTCCGCGACCCCGACGGTGTCCTCCTCGACGGCCGCAACCGCCTCGCCGCCTGCGAACGCGCCGGCGTCGAACCCCGCTTCACCACCTACGAGGGCACCGACCAGGCCGAGTACATCTGGCTGTCCAACGTCCGCCGCCGGCACATCAGCGCGGGTCAGCGCGCCATGATCCAGGCGATGGTCCTTTCACGCTCGGGACACTCCCTGCGCACCCACGCCAAGCTCCACGACGTCAGCCGCTCCCGCCTCTCCCTCGCCAACACCGTCCTCCAGAGCGCGCCCGACCTCGCCGAACAGGTCCGCGCTGGCAAGCTCTCCCTCGACGCTGCCGCCGGCATCGCGCGCGAGCACAAGGCCCAGGCCGCCGCCGCCCAGGCCGCGTTCGACCACCTCCGCACCCACGCACCCGACCTGGCCGCCCGGGTCACCGAAGGCGAACTCGCCCTCGACGCCGCCACCCGCGAACTCGGCCAGCGGCAGGCAGCCGTCCGCCGCGACCAGGAGCACCTGACCGCCATCGCCGAACGATGGGACGCCCTCCGGGAACTCGCGCGAGCCCGACAGCCTCCACACCCTCCAGGTCCTCGACGGCCTCGCCTCCGACCACCGCGCGCTCGTCACCCGCCTCATCGCGGGCGAAGCCGAGTCCTGCGCGGTGGAACAGGCCGCCTGACCCACCCGAAGCCGACCCAACTCACCTGCTGTGATGTCGGTTTGATGTCATCTGCGGCGGCCGGGAACACCACCGGCCGCCGTGACGTCGTGTGGTGTCGCTGAACCCGTCACCGGCCGAAGGGCACCACTTGACCAACCCCAGCCCCGACCACCGCCCCGCCGTCCGAGCCGTCTCCCACCCCGGCGAACTCGACGCCCGCGGCATCCCCATCACCTGCGCCCACTGCCACGCCCGCCGCGACTGGCTCCTGCTCAACGTCCTCCATCAGGTCTTCGTCCGCTGCCGCTGCGCCCACGAGTGGGGGGAACCCGACCTCACCCACGCCTACTTCGACCTGCACTTCACCGAACCCGAACACGAGTGGGAGAACTACGACGACGCCATGACGGCACTGGGCTTCGACGGCCTGCTCGCCGGGACAACGTGGAACTGATCTCCAGCATCCGTCGGGGCCAGCGCACTCCAGCGCTGGCCCCGACGGCCTTGGTTTCCGGACCGGTCAGCGGCGCGGTCACCTGCCCGAGAACGACCAACCGGTACGGCGGTGGCGGCCGGGGCGGCCACTGACCGCTGGTCTCCCGCCTTGAGCGACGGCCGGTGCGGGACCGGCCGGTTCGTCGTTGAGGAGGATCGAGCGCCACACCCGCTCTTGGAGTTCCCGGATGCACGGTTCGCAGCCGTACATGGCCGCCTGGGCGCCGGCGACGCTGGCCGGGCCGATCCACAGGACTCTGGTCCACTGCTGGTCGCAGTAGAGCCAGCAGAAGCCGTCGACCCAGTGGTTGCCGTCGTCGGTCGACGGTGGCTCGGGCAGCCCGCCGCGCGCGAACTCGGCGATGCCGGGCACCACCAGGCGCGGCGCCGACAGTTCGGCCAACACGGCCTCACTCCTCCCCTGAACCATCGCTGCCGACCGTGCGGTCGGGGAACTGGGCTGTGGTCGTGTCAGGTTCGGCGATCTCGCCGGCCTCCAGCCCGTCGAGCGGTACCCACTCGTGCTCCAGGATCGAGTAGGTGATCGAGTCACGCCAGGCTCCGTTGACGAAGACGTGGTCGCGAATGCGGCCGTCCTCGGTCATACCTGCCCGCAGGAGGGTCCGGGCGGACGCATCGTTCAGGGGGGAGCGTGCGGCCCAGATCCGGTGCAGGCCGAGGAGGTTGAAGCCGAGGGCGGACAGCAGGTGGACGGTCTCGGTGCCGTGGCCCTGGCCCCACTCGGCCGGGTGGAGGGCGAAGCCGATGGTGGCGGCCTGCTGGGGCTCCGTCGCCAGCCGGGCGTAACCGATCAGGCGGTGGTCGCCGTGTCGGGTGACGGCGAGGCCGTACTCGGTGCGCGGTTCGGCCTTCGCCGAGTCGATCGAGCGGTCGACGATCGCCTGCACCTGGTCGCGGGTGCGGGGTTCGAAGCTGAGGTGCCGGGTGGCCTCGGGGTCGCCGTAGATGGCCAGGAGGTCGTCGGTGTCGCCGGATTCGATCTCGCGCAGCGTCAGGCGGGGGCCGGTCACGTGGACTGAGGTCATGACCGCGGAGCCTATCCGCGGGCTCACCGGACGAGGACCGATGTCGGCGTCGCGGTGAACGCCTCGATCTCTTCCCGCAGGCCGGCCGCAGCGCCCCCGCCCCGGTGGGCATCGAACGGCAGTGCGGCGTGGACGCGCTGGGCGCTGCTGGTGATGCCGAAGTTCCGCTGCTCGATGGGGAGGTCGAGCACCGGGCGGACGGCCTCGATGGCGCCTTCGATCTCGCCTCGGGCGATGCGGGCGAGCGCGAGGTCGGTCTGGGCGCCGGCCTCGTCGCCGAAGGCCCACTCGTCCTCAGCGGCGGTGCGGTAGGCGGCGACGGCCGCCTCGGCGCGGCTCTCACCGAGCGCGGGGTCCTCGCCGAGGTGCACGGTGGCTTCGGCGACGTAGTAGAGCTGCCGGGGGACGGGGAAGGTCATGATGCCGCCGAAGCCGTCCAGGTCGTCGGGCTCGGCGGCGGCCCGGGCGTCCTCGGCGCGTTGGATGGCGGCGCGGGTGGCCTCGCCGTTGCCGAGGAGGGCGTGGGCGCGAGCAGAGAGGCAGGCGAGCCAGACCCCGGTGGTGCCGCGGACGTTGCCGGTGGCGGTCTGCCCGAGGTCGGCGTAGTCGGCGGCTTCGGCCGGGCGACCCGCCCAGTAGGAGATCAACGACTGCAGCGAGCGGACCCAGGCGCGCATGGCGTGGTGGTCGGCGTTGTCGGCGCAGACGAAGGCGGTGCGGGCCTGCATCATGGCGGCGCTCGGGTTGCCGAGGTCGTGGCTGGCCTTGGCGAGCATGCCGGAGGTGATGCCGGCGAGCAGATACAGCTCGCGGGCCTGCAGCGGCTTGACCCGGCCGTGCTCCAGGAGCCGGAAGGTCAGGTCCTGGACCTCGACCAGGTCACCGAGCAGGGTCGGCAGCGCGAGCCTGGGGTACGCGACGGTGAGCCGCCGTACCTCGTCCTGGATCTGGCCCAGGGTCTCCGGGCCGACACTGCTTCCTTCCGCCATCGCGCTGAAGCGAAGCGCACGACGAGCCGCCATCGCGACCTGCCTTTCCAATTCCGTGGTGCCCGCGTCGAGGCGGGACTCGCTGCTGAACGGTCCTCCAGCGGGCGGGGTCGCCGCCCGCTCGGAGAGGAGGAGGGCAGGGACCACCCGTGGGGGCGGAACGACGAGCGGGGACGCCGTGCGAGGCGGCGGGCCGACGGGAGCCGGGGCGATCAGTTGGTCGACCCCGACGTCGAACATGGCTTCCAAGACCCGGCACTGGTCCGGGTAGGGGCGGGTCTTCACCCTGCCCCCGTACCAGCGTTCGAACTGCCGCTTGGAGACCGACAGCCCCACCAGGCGGGGGTCCGCTTCGGCCTCGGCCAGGCGGACTGCGGCGGCCTCGAACTGACGGCGGAAGGTCGCGTAGACCTGCCAGTGCCGTTCCAGCGTCAAAACCCTTAACAGCGTGGGATTTTCAGCCACCGCGGATTCCTCCGGTCCCCGTTCGCCTGCTTCGACCATAGCCACGGCCGACCGTCAGGACACCCCCTTGGGACGGCGCACGGTGCAGATGGCGGCGGCCATGACGGCAGTCATGTCGCATGCGTCGCACGCGCCTCCCCGATGGTGAGGAAGACGACGCCCCGATGACGGCGGTCAGGTCGTATCGGTGCCGCAGCCGCCAGACCATGCTGAACGCCACTTCGCCGTCCGTGAACGAGTGGAAGCGAAGCGTGAGGCCGACGGCCGTGAGCGACAGCGCCGTCCGAGCCGTCCATCCAGCACCACGTGCGCACCGGCCCGCCGATCGGAAGGCCGGAAACGGGAGGGACCGATGGAGAGCACATTGACCGCGCTGGCCGGGCAGATCGCCCAGCTGGCGTCCGTGGACGCCGCCCAGTGGGAGCGGATGCGCCACGAAGCCCTGACCGCCCAGGCCCCTTGGAAGGCGGAGTACGGCGCCTACCAGTCCGGGGGCTGGTGGACCACCTCGCTGATGAACGCCTCCGGTGACGCCGCCGACGTCAAGATCGGCGACTGCGCAGCCCGACCGACCGAGCTGCTGGAGCGGATGCCCGCCACCGCCGCGTACCTCGCCGACCTCGGGCTGAACTACATGTGGGTGCGGCTCGCCCGGCTGGAGGGCAACGCCTTCCTCTGGGAGCACCGCGACTACGACGAGCTCGATGAGGTCGAGCGGCACCGGCTGCACATCCCGCTGCACACCAACAGCTCCGCCTTCCTGGTGACCGGAGGCACCAAGGTGCACATGGCCGGCGGCCGGATCTGGCGGCTCACCCCGACCTACCCGCACGGGGTGTGCAACCTGCTCGGCCCGGACCGGATCCACCTGATCGCCGACGTCTACGCGGACGAGGCGTACCAGCGGCTGGCCCGACGCCCCTCGCTCCACCCGGCTGTCGCCGAAGCGCTGCCCGCCGCCAGTCGGACGGCCCTGGCCGAGCGTCTGGAGACCGCCCGCACCATGGCCCGGCTGGGCTACACCGAGGCGGCCGAGCGGATGCTGCTGCGGCTCTTCTACGCCTACGCGCTGCCCGAGGGCGCGGCCTACGACCTGATCGCCGAACTGCACACCTCCCTCGGCGACTTGGAGGCCGCGGCCCGTTGGACGGCCGCCAAGTCCCGCCTCCTCGCCCTGTCCGCCTGACCCGCCGCCGACGCCACCGAAGCTCCGGAAGGAGAAGCACATGCCCACCCTGCAACTGGCCGAGATCACCCAGGCCAACCGGCCCGCGCAACTGCCGCTGCTGTCGAAGCTCTCCGACACCCTGGCCGCCTCCCCGGCCGTCACCCACCTGATGGTGCGCGGCTCCCTGGCGCAGGGCACCGCCGACCGGCTCTCGGACGTCGACTTCGTGGTCGGCGTCCGTGACGGCCAACTGCCTTCCTTCGCCGAGACGCTGGACGTGCTGATGTCCGTCGAAGCGGGCGCCCTGCTGCCCGGTTGGCGGGACACGATCGTCGCCGACCTCGGCGGGGTGGGAACGGTCTTCCTCGTCCCGGACGAGGGCCGCCTCCACCAGATCGACCTGTACCTCGTGCCCGCCTCCCGTGTCCCGCGCCTGCGGGAGACGGTCAGCACGGCCGTCATCCTCGACCGCGAGCCCGAGCCGGCACCCGTGCAGGACATTGCCGTGGCCGACAGCTACGTGCACGCGTTCCTCGCCCGGCCGCGCACCTGCGGCGAGCTGCTGATCGAGCACCTGGTCCTGGCCGTGCTCCTGCACAAGCGGATCAAGCGCGGCCAGCGGTTCGTCGCGTACGCCGAGTGGCACCGGCTGCACACCGCGACGAAGGACCTGGTCAAGGCCGCCCTCGCCCCGGCGTCCAGGTTCTGGGGCTGGTACCAGCTGCGTGAGGAGATCGCCGCGACCCCGATCGGCCGGGCCTGCCTGGGTGACTTGGACGCGGCGATCAGCGGCCCGGCGATTCCGCTGGCGGCCGACGTCGACTCGGCGGTCGAGCGCGTGCTGGGGCTGGTGGAGCGTGCCTGCCCGCAGGCCCTCGACGGACTGCACGACGCCGTCGCCGCGTACCGCACTTACCAGGAGCTGGCGTGAACGCACTCCACCTCGCGGGCCCGGCCACTGTTCGGGCCCGCGAGGGTCTGACCGCCGTGTTCTTCGGCGGCGTCCTCCCCGCCTCGGCCGAGGAGGAGCTCCTGGCCGAGGCGATCGGCCGGACTCTCGGCGGCGCCGGGTACCAGCTGCTGCACGGCGGCTACAACGGCCTGATGGAGGCCGCCGCCCGCGGGGCCGCGTCCCGAGGAACCGCCGTCACCGCGGTCACCCTGATCGGCAAGCACGACGAGTGGGGCGCGTTCAACCCGCACGCCACCATGTCCGTCCACCTGCCCGACCTCGGTGCCCGGCTCAACCACTACCTGGACAGCGCCGACCTGGTCGTCGCGATGGGCGGCGGCGTCGGCACCCTGCACGAGCTGACCGCCGCGCTCTACTACGCCACCACCGTCCGCCCGGTGCCGGTCTGCCTCGCCGGAGCGGCTGCCCTGCGCCTGCTCGCCTTCCTGCGCGGCGAGAAGTGGCTCTTCGAGACGCCCACCCGGCCGCTCGGCTTCCTGCACACCGCCGAGACGGCCGAGGACTTCCGGGCCCTGCTCGGCACGCTCGACACCAGCCCGATCGGAGGAGCATGACCACCCGTCACACCGAGGCCGGCCTCGCCGCCCGGCTCGCCGAGACCGCCTGCGTGAGCGCCCCCTTCAAGCTCTCCGACGGCACCCACCTGAGCACCTACTTCGACGAGTTCCGCCTCGCCTCCGACCCGGCGCTGCTGCGCGACACCGCCAGGGCGCTGGCGCACCTCGTACCCACCGGCGCCCAGGCCCTGGCCGGCATCGAGCTGGGTGGCATCCCGCTGGTCGTCGCCCTGTCGGCCGCCACCGGCCTGCCCGCCGTCTTCGTGCGCCGCCTGCCCAAGCTCTACGGCTCGCACCGGCAGATCGAGGGCGCCGACATCACCGGCCTGCGCACCGTCCTGGTCGACGACGTCGTCCGCTCCGGCAGCCAACTCCTCACCATGGCAAGGACGCTGCGGATGGCCGGATCGCCGGTCACCGACGCGATGTGCGTGCTGGAGCGCCCGCTCGGCGGCCGGGCGGTGCTGGCCGAACACCGGGTCACCCTCCACCCGCTGCTCACGGAGGCGGAGTTGCCGGTGCGGCACTCCAGCGGTGCCGCGTGAGCCCCGTCGTCCTCTTCGACCTCGACGGCGTGCTGCTGGACAGCCGAGACGCCCACCTCGCCACGCTGGCCGGGTACGCGATGACGGTGCTCGGACGGCGGGTCACCATCGCCGACCTGCCCCTCGGTGCGCACCTCGCCCCGCGCGACCAGGTGCTGGCGGCCCTCGGCCTCGACGGGCCGCTCCACGAGGAAGCCTGGGACGCGGCGACCGCCACTGCGGGCCTGCGCGCCGAGCCCTTCCCGTTCAGTGTCGGGACACTCGCCGAGCTGCGCGCAGCCGGTGTGGCCACCGGGCTCGTCACCCTGCGCAGCCGCCGCCGGGTCGACTGGCTGCTGCTGCCCCACGTGCTGGCTCTGCTGGACACGGTCGTCTGCTTCGAGGACGCCCTGCCCAAGCCCGCGCCCGACGGGTTGCTGCTCGCGCTCGACCGGCTCGGCGCTGACCCGCCAGGGGCCGTGTTCGTGGGTGACACGGTGGTCGACGTCCGTGCCGCCCGGGCCGCGGGCGTCCGGGCCGTCGGTGTCGGCTGGGGCTACACCGAGCCCGAGGCCCTGGCCAGGGCGGGCGCCGAGGTGGTGATCCACCAGCCCGGCGGACTCGCCTCCGCGCTGCTCCTCCTGACGGGCGACCGGCAGTCGAACGACTACGCCAAGCGATTTTGACGCCGGACCCGCTACTGTTGGTGGCGCAGTCGCAGCGGACCGTTGCGTCCGGTCGCGGCTGCGCCACCTCAGAGCGATGGTCTGGAGTCATGGTCTACACCGTGGGGGCGCGAGCTATCTGCGCCGAGCTGGAGAACTGAGAACCACTCAGTCCTCGTTCTCGGCCCGGCTCGGCGTGTGAACACCCCCCACCTCTCCCACGACTCCCCGTGAGGGCCATACCGCCATGCGCTCGACGCAGATCCGCTCCACCTTCCTGGACTTCTTCACCTCCCGCGGCCACCGCCAGGTCCCGTCCAGCCCGCTCATCCCCTCCGACCCGACGCTGCTGCTGGCCAACGCCGGCATGAACCAGTTCAAGCCCTACTTCCTGGGCGAAGTCACCCCGGAGTACCCGCGCGCCACCACCATCCAGAAGTGCGCCCGCACCTCCGACATCGACAACGTCGGCCGCACCAACCGGCACGCTACGTTCTTCGAGATGATGGGCAACTTCTCCTTCGGCGACTACTTCAAGGCCGACGCCATCGCCTTCGCCTGGGAACTCCTCACCCAGGAATACAACTTGGAGAAGGACCGGCTCTGGATCACCGTCTACGAGGACGACGACGAGGCCGAACAGCTCTGGCGCAGGATCGGCGTGCCCGCCGACCGCATCCAGCGCCTGGGCATGGAGGACAACTACTGGTCGATGGGCGTCCCCGGACCGTGCGGGCCCTGCTCCGAGGTCAACTACGACCGCGGACCGGCCTTCGGCCGCGAAGGCGGCCCCGCCGTCGACGGCGAGCGCTACATGGAGATCTGGAACCTCGTCTTCATGCAGTACCAGCGCGGCGAAGGCGACAAGAAGGGTAACTTCCCGATCCTCGGCGAACTCGCCCAGCAGAGCATCGACACCGGCCTCGGCCTCGACCGCCTCGCCGCGATCCTCCAGGGCGTCGAGAACGTCTGCACCACCGACCTGCTCCTGCCCACCCTCACCACCGTCCAGGAACTCGCCGGCCGCGACTACCCCGGCACCGGCGAGCAGAAGACCTCCTTCCAGGTCGTCACCGAACACGCCCGCTCGATCGCCTTCCTCATCGCCGACGGCGTGCTGCCCGCCAACGACGGCCGCGGCTACGTCCTGCGCCGCCTGATTCGCCGCGCCATCCGCCACGCCCGACTGCTCGGCATCGACGGCCCGGTCCTGCCCGCCACCACCGCGAGCGTCATCGGCAACCTCGGCGACGTCTGGCCCGAACTGCGCGCCCAGTCCGCGCTGATCGAACAGGTCGTCGCCGCCGAGGAGGAGTCCTTCACCCGCACCCTCACCCAGGGCACCCGGCTGTTGGACGCCGCCATCACCCGCACCCGCACCGCGGGCTCCACCTCCCTCACCGGGGAGACCGCCTTCGAACTGCACGACACCTACGGCTTCCCCGTCGAGCTGACCGTCGAGGCCGCCCGCGACGCCGGCCTGAGCGTCGACGAGGACCGCTTCGCCACCCTGCTCACCGAGCAGCAGCAGCGCGCCAAGTCCGGCGGCAAGGCGAAGACCGCCGAGGCCCTGCGCCACCAGGACACCTACCGCGAACTGTCCGCCCGCCACGGCCGCACCGACTTCGTCGGCTACGACCGCCTCACCGCCGAGGCCACCGTCCTCGGCGTGATCGCCGACGGCACCCTCGCCTCCGGCGCCGAGCAGGGCCGGACGGTCGAGGTCGTGCTCGACCGCAGCCCCTTCTACGCGGAGTCCGGCGGCCAGGTCGGCGACACCGGCACCGTCCGCACCGCCGACGGCACTGTCCTACAGGTCCTGGACACCAAGCTCGGCCTGGAGGGCTTCCACGTCCACACCGTGCGCGTCCTTGACGGCGAACTCCGCAGCGGCCAGACCGCCGAGGCCCTCGTCGACGGCCCGCGCCGGGACGCCGTGGCGCGCTCCCACTCCGCCACCCACGTCCTGCACGCCATGCTCCGCCGCACCCTCGGCGACCACGCCCGCCAACACGGCTCCCTCGTCGACGCCGGACGGCTCCGCTTCGACTTCTCCCACTTCTCCGCCCTCGACCCCACCCAGCTCGCCGCCCTCGAAGCCCTCGTCAACGACCACCTCCTCGACGACCCCGACGTCCGCGTCTGGCACGCCACCCGCTCGGAAGCCGAAGCCGCCGGAGCGACCGCCCTGTTCGGCGAGAAGTACGGCGACCACGTCCGCATCGTCGACATCGGCGACTTCTCCCGCGAACTGTGCGGCGGCACCCACGTCGGCCACGGCTCCAACGCCGGCCCCGTCCGCATCCTCGGCGAAGCCTCCATCGGCTCCAACCTCCGCCGCATCGAAGCCCTCACCGGCCGCGACGCCCTCACCTACTACGACACCGAACGCCGCCTCCTCGACGAACTCGCAACCCTCCTGGGCACCCGCCCCAAGGACGCCCCCGACGCCCTGCGCAAGCGCCTCGACGCCCTCGCCACCGCCCAGCAGGAACTCGGCCGCCTCCGCGACACCGAACTCCGCACCCGCGCCCAGCAACTCGCCGCGTCCGCCCGCACCGTCACCGGTGGCCGGATCATCACCGAGAAGGTGACCGGCCTCGGCCCCGAGGAACTCCGCACCCTGGCCACCCACACCGCCGACCTCCTGGGCACCGACCGCGCCGTCGTCGTCCTCGGCACCGAACACGACAGCAAGGCCCTCCTCGCCGCCGCCATCACCCGCACCCTCCACGCCACCGGCACCCAGGCCAGCCAACTCCTCCTCCCGGCCGCCCGCACCGTCGGCGGCGGAGCCGGCGGCAAGGGCCCCGTCGCCAGCGCCGGCGGACGCCACACCGGGGCGCTCGACGAGGCCCTCGCGGTCGCGGCCCGGGACGGCGCCCAGGTCCTCGGCCAGTAGCTCCGCGCCCTCACCGACGGTCGGGGGGGGGCCCCCCCCGCCCCCCCCCCCCCCGCCACCCCCCCACCCCCCCCGCCCCGCCCCACCCCCCGCAAGCGTCGTGT
>NZ_BPRL01000032.1:0-45191 GCF_045862635.1 Kitasatospora sp. NE20-6 | reverse complement strand
GGCCCGGGGGGCGGCCCCCCGCCCCGCGCCCCGCCCCCCCCCCCCCCCGGGGGGGGGCGGCCCCCCCCCCCGGGCCCCCCCGACCGCACCTCTCACCTCTCACCGGACCCTCTCGACTCAGACCAAGTCCTTCTGGAGAACCACGCTCTCGTAGTTGGTCACATCCCACCGCCACGTCCCGACCGGCCGGTAGCCCCGTCGGCGGTACCAGCCGACCAACTCGGCCGCCTCGACCGACGTGTCGATGACTGCCTCGGTCGCGCCGAGGGCTGTGATACGTGCCTCAGCCAGGGTCAACAGTCGTTGCCCGAGGCCCGTCCCTCGGTAAGTGGGAGCCACCGCCAGTTGCCAGAACGAGCCCGCTCCGGCCGGGGCTGGGTACCCATCCGGCGCCTCGCATAGGGCTGTCACTGTTACGGTTCCCACCAGCTCAGTCCCCTGCAGTGCCAACCAGCACTCACCCTTTCCTAGTCGGATAGCCGTGTCCTCCACCGACTGGTAGGAGGCAAAGAAGGCCCGCCCTGCGGCAGCGTGATCGGCATAGGCACGGTGCAGGAGGCTCGTCAGTTCCTTCACCGAGTCACCCTCAGCGAAGAGTCGCAGGGCAAGGGCCGCCGCAGGGTCGGAGGATGCCGAAAGGCGGGCTGGACGAGTGATCACGAAGTCAAGTGTCGGCCAGATTGTGGGTAGCTGCCTGTCGCACCGCGAGCGCCCTTTCGGCGGCAAAGGTTGAATACGCAAGCATGGCTCAGCCACCAAGACTGGCGACGATCGCAGATGTGACGCGCATCACAACGAAGGGCTTGTTGTCGATACGGGACTCGGCGGGTCGACGCCAGCGGTAAGTTCCTGGCTGTATCGGATCGACCGTGCCACCCGGGGGGAGACCGGAGATGCTAGATCCCGATCTAGTCGCGATAGCAACCGGCGCAGGCGGCAGCATTGTTGCATCGGTGATCACCGGGGGAGCCGTCGCCGCCCGTGCGCGGATCGCGACACTCTTCCGCAGAGGAACCCCTGGCGAGCAAGCCGCAGCCATCGATGCTTTCGACAATGACACGCGAGTCCTCGCAGAGTGGGCCCGCGCCACAGATCAGAACTCTGAGCTCGCGGCGGAGCTCGCCCGCGCCACAGACCAACTCTCACAAGAGTGGGCTCACCGTATGGCCGAATACGTCGCGGCCCATTCAGAGGCCCTTCCTGATCTCGAAGCCATCGCCACAGCGGCACCTTCCTCCAATTTCGGAGGCCAGCAAAACAATGGGTCGGGGACTTTTGTCAACGGGACCGTCATTGGAGGGGTGCACAACTCTTACGGCAAGGGAGCCCAATGATGCCTGTCGCCCCGGATGGTGAATTCTATGAGCAGCACAATACGGGACCTGGCACGTTTGTAAACGGAAACGTATTCGGCGGAGTACACAACTACGAGCTGCTCGACAAGGAGACAAAGGCCAACCTTGCACGGATCGCAGATACGTCACCCGGCCTGGCAAGCCTCCTTGCCGAAGCAGCCGCTCGAAGCGCACAGGACACTGAAACTGCCAACCTGATCGCCATGACTGCTAGCCGATTCCATCTCGCTGATTCCGTGGAGCTTTTTGCATCTGCCACTGGAGCCCTTCAACAAATGTCATTTACTGATTCCGTCGAGTTGCTCGCCTCTACCACGAGGAGTCTTGCGCTGCTTGCACCCAAGCTCCTCAATGCAGCCGACCAGCTTGGCCGGTGGGCTC
This sequence comes from Kitasatospora sp. NE20-6, assembly GCF_045862635.1. Taxonomy (NCBI): domain Bacteria; kingdom Bacillati; phylum Actinomycetota; class Actinomycetes; order Kitasatosporales; family Streptomycetaceae; genus Kitasatospora; species Kitasatospora sp. NE20-6. The sequence continues at coordinate 43,455 of NZ_BPRL01000032.1, read as the reverse complement.
ATCGCGGCAGGGAGCAGTAGGCGCAGTGCCTGACTCCCAGCCCAGTGAGCAGCGCAATGAAGGTCCAGGCACCTTCATTAATGGAAATGTCGAGGGCGGCATACGGAACCTCTTCTTTTTCGGCTCCGCGGCGAGAAATAGCTCCAATCCCCGTCGGCCAGAAGGTCAAAGTCCGAAAGAGGAAAGCGAGGAGCAAGAGGATGACAGCCCCGGCAGTGCCCTGCTCGGTGCAATAGCACTGGCGTCAATGCCGTTCGGAGCAATCGCGCATTCCGCTGGCTTGATGTCGATAAGTGGCTGGTCAGATCACCCATCCATTCTCGAACGAATCATTGTCGGACTAGGCGGAATTGCCGGACTATTGCTTTGCGCAGCCTGCGCCCTCGCCAGGCTCGCCCAGATATTCGCACTGTGGGCAGGCAGGGCTTCTGGCTCGGCAAAAGCCAATGCACAGAGACACTGGCGGATTGCGGCTGGGAACGCGAGGACCGCCAGCTCGGCGGCATGGCTCGCCCGCACCGCGGCAGCACTCGCATCCGCACTCGCCGTACTCTTCGCATGGTTTTCTCTCGGCGGCACCGTCTCCACTAGGGCTCACGAAGCCAGCAGCGAAGCTACGGTGTGGGCAGCGGGGGCATGGACCCACGTACGGCGACACGCCTCCACCAAGGGCCAATAGGGAGCCGTTGAGCAGCGAGGCTTGGAGATCGCCGCTTCTGGCGACTGGGGCAGGAGCACCCCAGAAGGGCGCAGCGCCACTTAGGGCGTCCGCCAGTAGGTGCTGGCAGCAGGGCAGGCACGGTTCACCCGATCATGGAGTTCTCTACGCTTCATGATCACCGGGGGACCCGTGCCTGCTGTCCCATCATGCATTCTCGACCCGATCCGCGACCAGTTCCTCGCGCTTCTTCCCGTGCGCGAGGACCGGCACCCGCTGGGCTGCCACAACCCGAGGATCAGCGACGCCCTCGTCTTCGACCGGCTGGTACAGGTCCTGGTCTTCGGCTGCGGATACGAACGCGCCGCCGACGAACACTGCTCGGCCACCACCCTGCGCCGACGCCGCGACGAGTGGATCGCCGCCGGTGTGATGGAGAGCCTTCGGCTGCTCGCACTCGCCGCCTACGACCGCATGATCGGCCTCGAACTCGACCGCCTGAATGCCGACGGCTGCATCACCAAGGCGCCCTCCGGCGGTGAATGCGCCGGCAGAAGCCCGGTCGACCGCGCCAAACTCGGCCTGAAACGCTCACAGTTGACCGACGGCACCGGCATACCCCTGGTCACCGAGCCGGCACCGGCCAACACCCGCGACCACACCCTGCTGCCCGCCACCCTCGACCGCTTCACCGCTCTCGAACAGGCCCTCGGGCCGCTGCCGGAGCATCCGCGCCTCGCCCTGGACGCCGGCTACGACTACCGGATCGTCCACGACGACCTGGCCGACCGAAGGATCGACGCCCGCATCGCCCCGCGCGGCGCGAAGACCCCGATCCGGACCGGCGGCCGGTGGGTCGTCGAACGCACGAAGTGCGCCACGAGGCGCTCTGTTTGTATCCCCGGCTCAGCCGGGAGGAACTCGGAAGGAGGTTCCTGGGCCGAATGACTCACCTGGATCCGAAAGGCGAAGGGGACAAGAGCATGTCAGAAAACCGGTGATTGGGCCCAGTTGTCTGGGGCGATGTGCCGGGCGGCCCGCGCGATATGGCGAAGACTGGATTGTTTGAAGCCCAATCTCCAGAAGATGCAAGTTCCCATCCGTCGGAAAGGCAGCTGAAACCGACGCCGACCCTGCACCGGTTTCGATTGTGTCAACTGGTGCAACTTCCGGGGTTCGGAGCGATGTCCAGCGAGGACATTCAAGGAGATGAGTGGGACGCCTGTGTCGCGCTAGAACGTACAGACAGAGACGAACGTGGGATCGCCTACGGGACGCGAGTCCTATGGCGACGGAGGCCCCGTAGTAGTCGCCGGAGTCACGCCCGGCCAGGGAGGGCGGGAAAGCCGTCCGCAGGGCGAAGGGGGCCAGGTGATTCGGACACCCGGATATGGGAGGTATGCGAAATGCAGAGCGCCGCAACGGTGCTGGGTGTCCTGCGTGAGCGCGGCAGGCGCCACCTGCCGTGCGACGAACTGTATCGACAGCTGTTCAACCCGCAGTTGTATCTGCTGGCCTACGGACGCATCTACGCCAACCACGGCGCGATGACGCCCGGGGCCACACCGGAAACCGTGGACGGCATGTCCCAGCGGGAAGATCGACCGGATCATCGAGGCGATGCGCCACGAGCGCTACCGCTTCAAGCCGGTCAGGCGTGTGCACATCCCGAAGAAGAACGGGAGCACGCGCCCACTGGGGCTGCCGACCTGGTCGGACAAGCTCGTCGGCGAGGTGGTCCGCCTGCTCCTGGAGGCGTACTACGAGCCGACGTTCTCCGACCGGTCGCATGGATTCCGTCCCCGACGGGGCTGCCACACCGCACTGCGGGAGGTGGCCCACACCTGGACCGGGACGTCCTGGTTCATCGAGGGGGACATCGCCGACTGCTTCGGCAGCCTGGACCACCAGGTGCTGCTGTCGATCCTCGGCGAAAGGATCCATGACCAGCGGTTCCTGCGGCTGGTGCGCAACATGCTGGGCGCCGGATACCTGGAGGACTGGAAATGGGGAGCCACGCTCTCCGGAGCGCCGCAAGGCGGAGTGGCCTCCCCGATCCTTTCCAACGTCTATCTGCACCGGTTGGACGAATTCGTTGAGAAGGTTCTGATCCCGGAGTACACCCGTGGAGAGCGCCGGGCCAGAAACCCGGCATATCTGGAGTTGCAGAATCTGCTGGCGAAAGCCCGCCGGCGCGGCGACCGGGCCCAGGCCCGAACACTGCGTCAGCGGATGGTCAGCCTGCCGAGCGCGGATCCCAACGATCCGTCATACCGCAGGCTTCGCTATGTCCGCTATGCAGACGACCATCTCCTTGGATTCACCGGACCGAAAGCCGAGGCCGAGCAGATCAAGCGCCGTCTGGCAGATTTCCTGCGTGACAAACTCATGCTGGAACTCTCCTGGGAGAAGACGCTGGTCACCCACGCCCGCACCCGGGCAGCACGGTTTCTCGGCTACGAGATCACGACTCAGCACAACGACACGAAGAAGACCGGCCGCTACCGCAGGGTCAACGGTCAGATCGCTCTTCGTGTCCCAAGGGACGTGATCAAGGCCAAGTGCGAGCCCTACCTGGCTCGCGGCAAGCCCGCGAAGCGGACGGAACTGACCAACGGCAGCGATTATGCGATCGTGGCCACGTTCGGGGCCGTCTATCGGGGCATCGTCCAGTACTACCTGCTCGCCGGAGACGTCTTCCGGCTGCACAGGCTGCAGTGGGTCATGGAGACCTCCATGCTCAAGACCCTTGCAGGCAAGCACCGTTCGACGGTGACGAAGATGGCCGCCAGGCACAAGGCCAGAATCGACACTCCAGGCGGGCCCCGAGTCTGCTTCGAGGCCCGCATCGAGCGGACGAACAGGAAGCCGCTGGTGGCGAGGTTCGGTGGAATCCCTCTCCAGCAACAACGGTCGGCGAAGGTCGTCGACCGCCGGCCTGTCTGGGTGGACTATCCGCAGAAGGAGCTGATCACCCGGCTCCTGGCGGACACGTGCGAGGTCTGTGGGGCCACCGGTGATGTCCAGGTGCATCACGTCCGGGCCCTTGCCGATCTCGCCCGTGCCGGATGGCCGCCGTCCGACTGGGCGCGCGTCATGCTCGACCGGCGGCGCAAGACCCTCGTGGCCTGCGCTGCCTGCCATGACCGCATCCACGAGGCACGAACGGCCAGATCACACACGCCGTGATCACTGGAGAGCCGGATGACAGGGAAACCGTCATGTCCGGTTCGGCGGGAGGCCGCGCGGAAAAGGACCTGCCACGAGCAGGCACCTCGCCGCGCGGCCGACCCAACGTCCTGGCTGACCGGCTACCACCGACTCCACCACCGCTACGAACGCGATCCCCGCAACTACCTGGCCTTCCTCGGCCTCGCCGCCACGCTCTGCTGCTACAAACGCCTGATCCGCCTCACCACATAGGACACGGTCTTAACCACTCCAGTGGCGCCGGTCTACGGGAGTGTAGAGGCCTGCACCGGTGAGCGAGCCAGATATGTCCGAAGACGTGCACTAGGCAAGCCGCCAGGACTACTGTTCAGCTATGGCCACATCGTCAGCTGTCATTCGCCCCATTGAGTCGCCGAATAGTGCCACCCCACTTAATCTCCAGCACGACGTCGTAGTCCTCCCTCGCGAGGTTTCCGACAGTGGAGTTGGGGTCTACCATGACTCTGTCATCGACCTAGTGAAGGCCCTCCGGGCCGAGAACGTCGATGCAGACTTTGCACACGCCAAAGATGAGCGCCAATGGCTTGGCGAAAAAAGCGCCACTCAGCACCTGATCGAAGTTGCTGTAGGGATCGCTTCGAATGCAGGATGGGCCGGGATCTCTGCCGTATTCCGGCGACGCCATTCACAAGGCACCGTGCGGCTTAAATTGGTGCGCCGTATCAACGGCCCCGTCGGCGTGACGGAGGAATGGTTCGAGGTTGAGGGAACCGGAGCTGATGTTGCAGACGCTCTCGACCGATTCAACCAATCACACTTGCCGGAGCTGCCCGAGTGAAGCGACAGCAGCGTAAAGCACCCCAAGCATCCAGGGGGTACCGCATCGACGCACACGATGCCCCCGCCGAGGGCAGCGATGCTGGCCCCAGTGACGACCTCGACCACAGTTACCTGGCTCGCCAGATCGGCAAGCATAGATCCAACGCGCTGCGAGCGTTCGGTGACGCGCAGCGCCTCCTTTCGCACGACAGGAAACGGGCGGAGACTAGGGTTGTCGAAGCTCTGGATAGTGCAGCCAGAGCTTTCTGGTGGGCCGAAGAATCACCCTTCGAGGAGCGACAACACGAACTCCTCCATAAGATCGGTAGATGGCGGCGAAGAAATGAGATGGGCTGCTCGCTAGATTACGACGGCAAGTCATATTCACAACGGTGCCCCGCCGCGATCGCGCATAAGAAAATTGGATTTTCGATAGGATTCACAGCGGAGCGACTTTGCTCCATCTGCGGATTCGACCTTTCAGAGTGCCCCCATTTGCGCGACCGCAGCTATTGGGTGCGCGGAGGGTGTGCGATACGCGAATATTGCAGGGTGTGCGCCCAGCAAAATTGCCAGAGTCACCACCCGGATAGGCTCTACCGGGCTCGGCCGATTTCCATAATTGTCGAGGGCGAGATCCGCGAAGTAAGTATTGTCGCCAAACCGGCGCAACCGGAGGCGAGATTGAGTGCAGTCCCGATAGACATGAACGGACTGGCCGATCAGCTCGGACCCGGATTCATTCCCGGAGTACAGGTTTCGTGCGATCAATGCCTTGGCGGGTGCGTCGGCTTTTCCGGGATAGACGCCTAGATTGACCAGGACGCAACGAGTTAGTGCCGATGAGGGGTCGAGCATGGCGACGGGCATGCTGGCGCACGCCAGGAAGGCGACCCGACACGCGGCACGAGGTCGGCCTCAATGCAGCCGCTCAGCATCGGCAGGCCGACGCGGCGGCCGGACCGGACCCGTCTCAGTTTCCGTCTCATTCAGCTCCGTTCGCGGGCGTGCGGACGCACAAGCCAGACGGAACGACGCCCCGGTCGGAACCACTTTGGACACCCCTGAACGGCCACCCGGAGAATTGGAAAGCGTGTTGGGGGCAACCCCTCACGAGTTCGAATCTCGTATCCTCCGCCTTCGCCCGCCAGGGCAAACGTCGGCCCGGACCGCTGAGCGGTCCGGGCCTTCGTCGTCTCGTGGTTGCAGTTTTGGTTGCAGTTCCCGGGATCCACCGGGTACGGCTGGCCGCACGACCGCATCCGGCGGGCGAGTTCTCTGTCTGAGCCATCGCATTCGCACCCGCTGGGCACCGCTCCTCTGGCAGGGTGGTGTCCATGGCCGTGTCCGAAAAGACCCGGAAGATCATCTGGGGTGAAGCAGGCGGCAGGTGCGCGATCTGCCGGGTGCAGGTGGTGACACCCGGGACTGCCTGGGACGACCCCTCGGTCTTCGGCGAGGAGGCCCACATAGTCGCCCGCTCGAAGGGCGGACCGAGAGCCGGCTTGCTGGACGACGCATCCATCGACAGCCATACGAACCTGGTCCTGCTGTGCAGCAAGCAGCACAAGCAAATCGATGACCAACCAGGGCACTTCACGGTGGATCGACTGCGCGAGATCAAGGCCAAGCACGCCGCTTGGACGCGCTCGCTCGGCGAGTCAACGCCAGGCCGGCTGAAGTTGGTGCCCGACCCGGGGTTCCCGCAACCTCGGATCCTGAAGCTGATCACCCGCGGCAACCCGCTGTGGAACATGATCAAGTCCAGCGTCACCTTCGAGTACGCGCTGCCAGACGGTCTCCCCGAAGAGGATGAGGACCTCATTCTGGAGTTCCTGGGCCTGGTCCAGGACTACTGCGACATTGCAGCCGAGCTGCACAGTGTGCGCGAGAACCGCGACGCCGAGAAGGGGTTGCAGAGCTACCTGAGCAGGCTCGCCGAGCGCAACTTCCTGGTGGGCGCCTTCGTACGCCACATGCTCTTGGTCGATGGCCTCGATCAGGAGGGCACGCCCTGGCCCATGCTCCGCGTCGAGGTCCAGCCAGCTTCGCACGCCACGATCACGGACGAGGGCGGTAGGCCCTATCCCAACGAGCAGCCGAGCACGGGAGTACCTGGCGAGGAGAGAGCGCATGACTGAGCGAACGATCTACCTCGACCCCGATCGACGCGACCCCAGTTCTCGGAAGATCAATGTCCGGGCACACCGTTGGTACGCCATGGTCGAACTGGACCGAGATGGGTACGTCGATGCCTTGACTTGGCGGGGAGACTCCCCAGATCTTCCTACCGCTTACACGGAGGCCGTCACCAGGGCGCAGCACACGTCTTTCGATCGCATCCGGTACGACGGGAACCGGGGCACGCTCTCGTGCGGCAGCGGGCCAAGCTGGGTCAGTCTGCCTGTTCCCTTTGCCCAGATCGGGGTGGCAGTGGAAGCGCTGTGCAGTGCTGAGCTCAACCATGACTACAGCGGACTTCACGCCCTCGCTGACCGACTGGCGCTTCCCATCGAGGACTGGCTTGCGCCTGGCGAACGGGAGCTGGTCCGCGGCGTCGACTTTTCCGCACCACCCAGCGTTTTTCTGCACTTTCTGCGCGTCAGGGCCAAGCGGCACGGAGTGCGCCTCAACGGCCGGGCGACCGCAGGCAGCGTCTGGGTTCGCCCGACACTGCCTGCGTTCGAGAAGCAAAAGCGGGAGCTGTTTCCCGAGCAGCACCCCGGCTGGGTGGACCGATGGACCGGGTATGTCGAGCAGGACGGCACGCCGGTCCGGCCTTGGGTGGGCGGCGGAGATCGCAATCTCAGTTACGGCGCCGTTCCTGTCCAGTTCCGCAGCGTGGAGACCCCCAACGGAGGCAAGTGCCCCTGCGGCATGAGCCTGCAGGGCGACTTGGACGGCGGCAAGGAACACGCCTCTCACCATGGGGCATGGGCGTTCGGCGTCCGGGTGCCGAGGAACCTGGATTGGTGGGCCGACTTGGCCGTCGTAACGACGGAATCGCCAATCGCTTGGCGGAAGCTGACTCACCAGGTGGGGCAGATGCCGCAGAGGGAGAACCACTACGACTTCAACTCATGGTCCGACCTTGCTGAGCCCAGGAAGTCCCCAGAGAACGTACGGGCGTACTTGCTGAAGGCCAACGAGTACGTCATCGGTTACCTGGCCGCTCGCGACACCAACCAGCACCGCCCCTGGGATCTCGACGGCTCCGAGTTCGGCGACGAGGACGGCACTCTGCGCCCGCTCATCGACCTGATCTGGGTGGCGGACTCCTATCGCCGACAGGGCGTTGGCGCCAACCTCGTACAAGCCCTCGCCGACGACTTCGGGTGCCGGGTCACCGACGTGTCCTGGTCATGGCCAGTCAGCGCCGCCGGCCGCCGCCTCGCGCGCCGGGTTTCACCGGGCGGCATCTGGATCGGTTGAAGCGCCAGCATGCATCTTTCGCCAAGCCGCCGTCCGCCAATTGGGTGGCGCAGAGGGATGCTGCCTCCGTGACTCACCCATCGAAACCACAGGTCGGTTACACAGCTCCAGTCAGGTCCATCGATCTGCCGGCCTTCGACGACGACACCACATAGATCGTCCGGCGACGGAGATAGAGTCGACGCCCCGGGTGAAACTGATCGAGGAGCGGCCCGTGAACGAGAACTCGTCAGCGCGCTCGGACGCAGGTGGTAGTGCCGGAGCTGGCGGCTTTGACTTCCAGGAACGCGTCGCTGCATGGTTCGCCGTCGCCATCCTCGCCGGCGAGGCCGCAGCACAGGTGCAGGGCCTGTGGACCGGCGCGGTCGATCAGGTCGCGTGCGAGACCGGTGAGCCTGTCGACGACTGCAGGGTGCACACCACCGATGGCGTCACCCTGGTGCTCCAAGCCAAACGATCAATCACCTTGGGCACCACGGAAACCAGCGAACTAGCGAAGACCGTAGGCCAGTTCGTCACTCAGCACCTTCTACCTGGGCACGATGATGACCGCCTTGTCCTCGTGACAACCTCAGAGGCTTCCGGGGCAGTCAGGAACGACCTTGAACGAGCCCTCCAGCGACTGAGGAACAGCCCGGTCGGCTCCGACCTCGCCGCGCTCCAGCTCAACGCAAAACAGATGGCCGCGTACAAGGTGTTCACTGCTCATGCGGCAAGGGAGTGGCAGCAGCAGCGCGGCACAGCGCCTTCTGCTTCTGAGCTTGAAAGCTTCCTGGGGCAGTGCTACGTGTGGACCCTCGATGTGGAGGTGGGGGGCGTAGCTGAAGTAGGAGCTCTCGACCGGCTTCGCACATCTGTGGTCACCGAGACCGGGCAGGCAACCGCCGCATGGAATGTCCTGCTCAGCACCTGCAGACAGCTGGCCATCAACCACGCGGAAGCGGGACTGGAACGGCTGCAGGAATCGCTCGTCTCCAGTGGGATAGCTCTCGCGACACTCCCAGACTTCAAGGCAGACGTGGCTCGGCTGGTACAGCTCACCGACGAGACCATCGACCAGCTGAGCAGCGGGCTGACCACAATCCCCACGCCACAAGGAGCTGTGGCAATCAGGCGCAGCTCACTCTCGGGACTCGCCGACCGGTCCCGGGCGGAGTCCTTCGTTGTCGTCGGTGATCCCGGTACGGGCAAGACCGTCGTCCTCCACGAGATGGCATGCGCGGCGCGTGATACCCATCGCCCTGTTCTGTTTCTGCAGGTAAGCAGCCTTGCTGCGACCAGCAAGGGAAACCTGCAGTCCGAGCTGAGGCTTCAGCATCCGCTTCTGGATGTCCTGGCCCAGTGGTCCCCTGGTGAGACCGGGCTGCTCGTCATCGACGCTCTCGACGCGGCACGAACAGACTCGGCTTCCGGGCTCTGGAGATCGATCATCGTGGACGTGGGCCGTCGGCTCCCTCACTGGCGAGTCGTCGTCTCGATCCGCACGTGGGACCTGTCCCGCTCTCCCCAGCTACGCGCTGCCTTCCCGAGCCCAGCCGACGTGAACAACTTCGACGACGAGGAAGTCGCGCAGGTCAGCAGCTCCTTCCCTGAGTTCGCCCACCTGGTCGACAGCTCCGACGACCATCAGCGACGCCTTCTTCGGAACCCCTTCAACCTGCGGCTGGCAGCCGAACTGCTGCTGAACGGCGTATCCACTGCCGGACTCGCCGGCATCGGCAGCCGACTCGACCTCTTGGACCAGTACTGGCAGAGCCGGGTCAGTGACGGCCAAGAGGGAACCACACGTCAAGCCCTGCTCGCAAAGCTGTGCGCGGCCGCAGTGCGCGAACGACGTATGACCGTGCCTGTCCAGCAGATCCTTTCCGGCGACACCGCCGGAGCCACCGTTCTCGACTCGCTGATGTCTCGGTCTGTCCTGACCTCTGCGCCCAGCATCGCGGGCGGATCGACCCGAGGCCCACTGCAGTTCGCCCACCACGTGCTCTTCGACTATGCCATCGCGCTGGTGTACTTCGATTCGTTCGGCGGAGGCCTACCCGAGTGCCTGCAGGAAGACCCCGATCTCCTCCTGTTCGCCCGCCCCAGCATCGACATGTACCTGGACATGGCCTGGAACCTGGGGCCGGCAGTGTTCTGTGAGCTGGCCTTGAAGCTCGCCGCACAGGGTATGAGCCCGATGGCAGCGACCGCCGCCGCCGAGGTTGCGGCCCGCAACACGCTCAGCACCGCGGACCTCGAGCCCCTGCTCGAACACGCGTCGAATGCCATCCCCGCAGCAAAGCGCCTCATGCAGGCAGCTGCCATCGCCGTCTCCCTCAGGATCGCCAGCAAGTCGCTTCCAGATACGGGGGCATGGGCTGCCGTCGCCGAGCGACTTTCGCGCCATCCCGCGGCCACCGTCCAGGCCCTGGGCGACCTGGTCAGAGACCTTGCAGCGCAGTACGAGAGCCTGACACCCGACAATCAGCGTGCGTGTGGCCTCGCCGCTCGTAGGCTGCTGGAGTACCTGTGGACCCAGCCGCCCGTGCCTGGGACACGGCTAGTGATCAATGCCGTCCGCCAGACCGCAGCCAGCGATCCAGCTGCAGAGGCTTTGCTTCGCAAAGCCATCGCACCGGAACAACTCGCCGAACGCGGCTACCACGACCTCTTCGCCCTGACGGACAACGTCGCCCAGCTGGTCGAGCAGGTACCCGGAATCGTCGAGGATCTATATGTGGCGGTACTGGGTCACGAGGAGACCTCCTCCGACCCCACGCGAATCGGCTCTGGCGCAGTCCTCACATTGCAGTCCACACGCCAACAGGACTTCGACTCGTCCAAGTACAGCCTGGTCCAGAGCTACCACAAGGTATTGCAGTGGGACATCGCAGTCGCCCTGTCCATCCTCACCAGGCTCAGCCTCAAAGACCGCCCGGATGCACCGACCGCGTCGGTTCGACTTGCTGGCAAGTCCACCCAGATCATCGTTGACGACTCACGGCTGTGGGACTTCCCATTCAGTCCCGCAGGACGGGATCTACCGGAACTACTCGACACATTCCAGAGCCACACTGCCCATACGGACGAGGAGGGCTCCCAGACCATCATCGAGGCCGCGATATCCGCACCGTGCACTGCCAGTGTGTGGCGGCGCATTCTGCTGGCCGCAGCCACGAACCCGGCTCTGCGGCGACTCCTGGTCGAAGAGCCCGCCGCCTTCGTGACAGACCTGGTCCTCCCCGACCTCTTTGGTCCCGCAGCAACACTCGTCCGGGCAATCCACCCCGACCTCGATCCTGCGCAATCAGCCGCACTCAACGATGCTGTCCAGGCGCTGAAGCCCGCCGATGCGGATGGAAAGGAGGTCGAAAGCGACGCAATGGCCAGGCGCTACCAGATGTTCGCCGAGGCCATGTCGGTGGACCATCCCGCTAGAAGCGCCGACTGGTCGCATGAGCAGGACAGCTGGGACGACTGGGACAACACAGACCAAGCCTCATGGAAACCGACTCCCGCGGGCTCCCACGCAGATGAAGTCAGCTCGACTGCGGCTGCCGGAAACCTCATCGCTGCGCTTCACGAGTTCACCGAGCGGCACCTCAACGACGTTCCCGAGGTGTCCGACGTTATGTCCAGCCTCCCCGAGGCCACCGAGCTGTGGGGCATGCTCGACAGCGTCTCAGACGCGGTCCGCGACAGAGTTGAAGACCACCTCGCACGAGCAGCGGAGATCTGGACACGCAACACACAGGCCCCAGCCCACGTCCTGACGCTGGCACGGGACATGCTCCTGTTGTTCGCAACAAATCAGCGCCCCGAACCCACCGCGGAAAACGCCCACTTCGATACCTTCATCCCCCAAGGACCCCGCACCGACGCCGTGCGCGGCCTGCTCCAGCTGAGTCGACTGCCGGAGCAGTACGATCCGCAGCTCGCATCGGCCCTTCAGGAACTCGCTGCGGATCCGGTCGGTTGGATCAGACTCACCACCGCCCGGGCGGCAGGCTATCTACGCCACACCGACCCGGCCCTCGCCTGGGAGCTTCTGAACCGCTTGGCCGACCAAGACAGCGACGAGGCCGTACTCAGCGCGACAGTCGAATCGGCTTGCCGCTCCACGGGCGACTGGCGACGTGGAATGGAGTTGCTCACCCGCGTCATGGCGCGCGTCGCCCCGACGGCCAACCGAATCTCTGCAGCTGCCACATGTGCAACAACGGCTGGTCTCCTGTGGGTCTACCACGCGATGCCGGAGGCCGATAGCGCCGTAGCCCGCATGAGGGAATGCTGGCCAAGCGGAGAAGCATGGCTGACGTGCATTCATAGTCTGCGCGGTGCGCTCACCGACAGCCAACCTGCGGTCAGGACGCGAGCACTGGGCCTGTTCTTTCAACTGGCCGAGCCAGCCATGGCCAGAATCGTGTCCCTGCTCGGACGAGCCGAAGCGCTGACGGACGCCGAGCAGCAGGATCTACGGACACTACTCTTCCTGGCCGACACCATCGCCCTCCAGATCTACGCGGCCACCAAGCCGAGTGAATCCGGTGACGGCGAGCCCACACAGGAGCAGGTCAAGCTGGTCGACGAAGCCGCACCACTGATGCGCCTGCTCATGGCGGTCCCGATCGCAAAGGTCATCCACCACCTCGTCCAGGTCTACGAGCACGTCCTGGACCAACGCCCTCAGCAGGGCCTCATCGGCGTGCGAGACATCCTCACCAAGACCGGTACCCAAAGCGGGTACACGGCCGACTCCCTCGCCGTCGCCACCTGCGTCAGGTTCGCGGAACGCATCCTCGCCGACCACCGAGACATCCTCAAGGTCCCCGAAAACCTGACTGCCCTACGCGAAATCTGCGACATCTTCATCGAGGCCGGATGGCCCCAAGCCCACCAACTCGTCTTCGGCATCGAACAAGCATTCCGCTGATTCGACCGCTGCGGCTGCACTCACCGCCTTGGCAAGGCGAATGCTGCGGACCCGGACCACCAAGCTGATGGTCCGGGGCCGCATTACCAGTGCTACCAGTCGGAGCTGTCGCCGTACCTGCCCGGATTCTGGGCTCGGTCGGCCGCTTGCTCCCGTGCCTCCACGAACGCCGCCGCGACAGCGGACTTGTCCGTTCCGCGGACCTGAGCCTCGACAAAGTGCTCGGGACCGGGCCGGCGTGCCGTACGCCAGGGGACCGGGCGATCGGTGTAGAGGTCCACCTCGAAGTCCCACGCGGCCACCGCCCACTGCTCGGGCAGAGACAGGTCCACCTGTTCACCGCCTGGGCGGAACGCCGCGTAGTAGCGAACCTCTGCGGCCTTCAGCAGGTCCTTCCACCGGTGGTAGTCGGTGTTGAGGTTGAGCGGTTCGCCCACCTCTGAGGTAAGGACGTACCCCTTCTCGACCCACAGGTCGCGGGCACGCAGGCGCTCGCGGTCCTGCATCTCCTTGTCCTGGGCCAGGAGCTTCATCAGCTCCTGGGGCACGCCGATCGGCCGCTTGCCGGCCTTCGACTTGGTGGACTTGGTCTCGCGCCAAATATTGATCTTCGTCGGGCAGTAGCAGGGCTTGCGCCCGCAGCGGTCGCCGCAGCCGTGCTTGTAGCGGGGCCGCAGTCGTCCACGCCGCACCAGAATGACGCCGACCTCGAAGTCAACGTCCTCCCACTGCAGCCCGAGCACCTCGCACTGGCGGAGGCCCAGCGCGAGGGCGATGACCCAGCGGGCGGTGTTGCGAACCTTTGCCGCTTCGAGCAGGAGCCGCTGGACCTCTTCGACCGAGTACGGCTCGACCTCCGTTTCGTCCAGCTCCGGGGCGGCCTCGCACACGGTGCTCTCAGGCGGCAGCCTCACTCCCTATCCATGAGTTGGGCCAACAGCGCAACCACCGCGGTCGCTCCCACCATCGCGAACCCGAAGGTCGGTGCGCGCACGATGAGAACGACGGCGAGGATGCCCACCAGGAGAAGGAGGACGGTGCGGACGCTGAGCTGTTCCATGGGACTTGCCTTCCGTCTATGAACGGCCTACTGCCATTGCCACAGCCAGCGTGGGTCACCGGAAGCTGCCTCTGACGGCCCCGGACAGTCCCTGACGACATTGGCCAACCGGGGCCGCGAGCGCGCGGCCTGTGACAGAGTCTGATGATGGCTAGCGCCGTCGAGTGTTGGGCTGACGGCTTGTGAACTCCACCCCCGGGACGGAACCGTGAGTGCTCAGTTGTGGACGAGGCCGGATCTCTCCCATCAGCCCTGCCTGGAAAGGCTGAACGGCGATCTCCACGACCTCAGACTAGACGCGGGACTCCCGTCCGCACGAGGCATCCGCGATCGGATCGGCAAGGACGCACAGGGCTTCTGGATCGTCAACCACCAAGCGGTCCTGGATGCCTTCCAGAAGGCCGACCTGCCACCGCTAGGCCGCCTCGACCTCATCATCCGCGCCCTTGCCGAGATCGCCCGCCATGATGTCGACGCTGTGGCCGACCGGTTCAAGGAACTGTGGAAGCTGGCCGTCAGCGAGACGGTCGCCCAGGCGCACGCGAACCTCCAGGACGACGACACGGAGTCTGATGAGGAAGCGGACGACAACACGCCGGGCGACGCCGCCTTGGAATCATTGAAGGCCCTGATCATCAATGCGGCACAGTCGCTGTGGGACGACAAGGACGCACTCAGGGTCTTCCTAGGCGTGGTCCGCCGTAGCGAGGGATTCGCCAGGATGGCCGACGCGTTGGAAGAGCACCGCCCGGCGAATGCGACGTTCTACGGGGTGCAGAGCCATGAGTTCGAGGTGGCCCGCTCCCCCGCACGTCGGGAACTCGTCGCGGTGCGTCACTGCCTCGAAGAACACCGACTCAAACGCCGTTGGTCCTTCACAGAGCTGGAACAACAGACACGGGTCTCTGCAGACAGGTGGATCCGCTGGTACACCCACAGCGAACTGCCCGACCGCGACGCACTGGTCGCCTTCTCCAACGCGGCGCACCTGCAATTGGAGGACCACACGCTGCTGCTTGGGCTCTGGAGCGTGGCCTATGAGGCTCTGGAGCGACAGCGACGCTTCAACTCCCTACCCTCGGACATCGGCTTTGACGAAGCATGGGCGATGCGACCCCCAGCGGTACCACGGCTGTGGGCGCTCGCAGGTGTCGGAGGCGACCCCCTCTCCGCCCACGGGCCGGATCTCGCAACCGGATCCGCTCCCGCCTTCACTATTGCCGGACCTGCTGGTTCGGGGCGCTCCACCGCACTGACGACCATCGCGCGATCCTTGCTGACGAGCGATACCAGGCTCCTCCTAGTCGCCCCACGGCCTTCGCCGCTGCGCGAACTAGCAGAACAACCGTCTGTGCTGGCCTGCCTCGTTCAAAACGACGTCGAGCGTCAGACGCTTGAGGAGGTATTGGACACAGCCACGCGGGACGATCCCGTAGTGGTGGTGATGGATGATGCCGAGGCGCTGGCGGACTGCGGTGCATCCCCTGTGCTGAGGCAACTACTTCAACACGGATCGAGCGAAGGCGCAGCTCTGGTCGCAGCCGCCAACGAACGGGAGATCGACCACCCGATGAAGTGGCTGAGCGAACTGACCAACGCACGCCGGGGCCTCCTCCTCGCGCCGCAGACCTACGCATCCGGTAAGTTGATCGGTAGCGCCTCGGCAACCTCTCTCGCCGGTGTATCGTCCAGCCCAGGCCGCGGCTGGCTGCACCTCGGCGACGGCAGCCTCACAGCGGTGACCGTTCCCCGATAACAGGGCCCCTCGGCAAGTACGCCACCTCACCGGGCTCCGGCTCCAAAACCACTACCTGGCGATCAGCCTGAGCCCGGAGCCTGAGCCCGGAGCCTGTTCCCTCCGCAGCGCCACCGGGCTGGCCAGCGGTCGATGACGGGTGGTTTCAGTTTTGGTCTCATTCATCCCCGTCCAGCGGGGTCCAGGGGCACACCGGCGGTCGCTCCGCCGCAGGTCAGAACGGGTCCGAACCCCGGCGGACGCCGTTCGGGAGAATTGCAGAGCATGCGGCCGGCTCCTGCCCGACCGCCACGAACTCCCTGGTCACCGTCCCGAAATCCCGGGTCAGTGCTCGATGTAGGACTCCAGCCCCCGCAGGAAGACCTCGACCTTGAAGCGGAAGCGGTCGTCGCCGTCGCCGGTCGTCATGGTCTCCGCCATCGCGCTGATGCGGGGGAACCTGTCCTTGGGCAGTCGGCGGAAGTACTGGCCGACCTCGTCGAAGTAGGCCTCCAGGTCGATGCCGCTGCCGGCCTTCATGCCGTAGACGAAGGCCTCGTAGGCGTCGACGTCGATGAGCTGGCCGAGTCCGTCGAGTGCCCAGGCGGCGACCTGCCCGGGGATTCCGGCGCGGATCATCAGGTCGAGCATGAACTCGGCCGGGAGGAGCTTGTTGGGGCCGACGGGCATGCTGCCGAGCGAGACGACGGTGATGTCCCGGTGCCGGGTGTACACGTGCTGGGCGTCGAGGCAGAGCTGCAGGATCTGCTCCTTCCAGCGGTCCGGTTCGGGGTGGTCGGGCAGGGTGATCTCGCCGGAGATCTCCTCCAGCATGAGCTCCAGGAGCTCGTCCTTGTTGGAGACGTGGGCGTAGAGCGAGGCGGGCCCGGTGCCGAGTTCCTGGGCGACGCGTCGCATGGTGACGCCGGCCATGCCCTCGGCGTCGAGGATGCGGATGCCCACCTCGACGATGGCGTCCCGGGTGAGGGGCTGCCGTGGATCCGTGCGGCGCGGCTTGTGCCAGGGCACGGCGGGCATGTCCGCGTGGCCGTCCGAGGTCATGCGCGCCTCCTTCGTCGGGTGCGGGCGGGCGTGGTCGCCCGGTGCGTGCCCGGTGAACCCGGGCTGTCACGGTGGGCGACGAACATCGTACCTGTGGCGAACAATGTTCGGGGCGCCGACCTGCGGGCTTGACGGAACGAGGATCGCTCCGTAGAACAGTGTTCGTCAGCCAAACACCGTTCCAGACTCGGAGACCCCTCATGACCGACCCGTCCGCGCCCTACCGATGGCGGTGGGCCGCGCTCTTCGTGATCCTCGCCGCCGAGGTCATGGACCTCCTCGACTCGCTGGTCACCAACGTCGCCGCCCCGGCCATCCGGGCCGACGTCGGCGGCGGCGAGAGCACCATCCAGTGGCTCGGCGCGGCCTACACCCTCGCCATGGCGATCGGCCTCATCACCGGCGGCCGCCTCGGTGACATCTTCGGCCGCCGCCGCATGTACCTCGTCGGCGCCGTCGGCTTCACCCTCGGCTCCATCGCCTGCGGCCTCGCCCAGGGCCCCGAGCAGCTGATCGCCGCACGCGCCTTCCAGGGCCTGCTGGGCGCGATCATGCTGCCGCAGGGCCTCGGCATGCTGAAGGAGATCTTCTCGGAGAAGGAGCAGGGTACCGCCTTCGGCCTGTTCGGCCCGGTCATGGGGCTCTCCACGGTCGGCGGCCCGATCCTCGCGGGCTGGCTCGTCGACGCCGACCTCTGGGGCACCGGCTGGCGCATGATCTTCCTGATCAACATCCCGCTCGGCCTGTTCGCCGTCGCGGGCGGCCTGGCGTTCCTGCCCGAGTGGAAGAGTGCCCGGGCCGTCCGGCTCGACCTCGTCGGCGCCCTGCTCGCCGCCGTCGGCGCCGCGATGATCATCTTCCCGCTGGTGCAGGGCCGCGAGCACGGCTGGCCCGCCTGGTCGTTCGCGATGATCGGCCTCGCCCTCGCGGTCTTCGCCGTCTTCGCCTGGTACGAGAAGCGCATCAGCAGCTCCGGCCGCGACCCGCTCGTGGAACCGAGCCTGTTCCGCAAGCGCGGCTTCAGCGGCGGCATGGTGCTCGGCCTGTTCTTCTTCTCCGCGATGACCGGCTTCTGGCTGACCTTCAGCCTCTACACCCAGATCGGCCTGCACTACTCGCCGACCAAGGCGGGCCTGGCGGGCATCCCGTCGTCGATCGGCATGGTCGTCGCGTTCGTCGCCTCGCAGGGCCTGGTGAAGTTCGGCCGCAAGGTCATGCACGGCGGCCTGATCGGCATGGCCGCGGGCGTCGGCGGCGTCATCCTCACCCTCGGCCTGGCCGGGGAGAGCGTCACGCCGTGGCAGCTCGCCCCCGCCCTGGCCGTCACCGGCCTCGGCATGGGCTTCGTCATGGCGCCGTTCTTCGACACGGTGCTCGCCTCCGTCGAGCCGCACGAGACCGGCTCGGCCTCCGGCACCCTCACCTCCGTGCAGCAGCTCGGCGCCGCCCTCGGCACCGCGATCCTCGGCACGGTCTTCTTCGAGCAGATCAAGAGCGCCAGCTTCGTCCACGCCGAGCAGTTCACGCTCGGCGTCGAGATCGCCATGCTCGCGGTGGTCTTCCTCGCCGTCTTCCTGCTGCCGCAGCACGCCCGGCCGCAGGGCGACGAGGCCGCGGAGACCGGGGCCTCGGAGACCGGGGCCGAGAAGGTCCCGGCCTGACACGGGTTCCGGCCCGACACCGGCACACCGCCGCTCCCGTCCCGCACCGCAGGGGAGCAGCACCACCCGCACCGGGCCCGGGCCTGCTGCACGGCCGCACCGGCCGCGCGGCAGGCCCGGGCCCGTCGGCGTCCGCGGGCGGCCGGGCTCGGTGGCGGGCGCCGGGCAGGGGGGCGGATGCTGGAAGGAGCCTTGCCGAGCGGGAGGAGATCCTCGTGAACACCGCCACCGAGACCCGGACCGGCCGCAGAACCGGAGGCTTACTGGACAGCCCGATCATCGGGATGTCGCCGTGGATCGTCTTCTCGGTCGTCGTGGGTCCTGGCCGGTTCGAGATCGCCGTCGGCGCGGCCCTCGCGCTCGCGGTGGCCCTCGTCGTGATCGGCCGCATCCGTGCACCGGGCACCTCGTGGAAGATCCTCGAAGTGTCCGACGTGGTCTTCTTCGCCGGCCTCACCGTGATCGGCGCGCTCGCCTCGGCGGGCACGCTCGCCTGGCTGGAGACGTACGCCGGCGAGGTCTCCAACATCGCCCTGGTGGTGATCGCGTTCGGGTCGATGGCCGTCGGCACCCCCTTCACCCTGCAGTACGCCCGCGAGCAGGCACCCCGCAACCTCTGGCACACGCCCGCGTTCGTCCGCACCAACTACCTGCTGACCGCCGCGTGGGGCGCCGCCTTCCTCGTCGCGGCCCTCGCGGGCCTGTACGGCGACCTCGTGCTGCACAACCCGAACAACCTGTGGACGGGCTGGATCATCCAAATCGGCGCGATCATCGCCGCGGTGCGCTTCACCGGGTGGTACCCGGACGTCGTCCGTGCCAGGGCGGCCCGGGCGCACGGTGAGGACGTCGCGGTGCCGACCGTCCGCGGCTTCCTCCTGCCGCTCGCCGGCTACCTCGTGCCGGTGGGCATCGTGCTCCTCGCCGCCGACGAGGGCCCGGCGTGGATCGGCATCGCCCTCGTCGTGGGCGGGGTCGTCCTGACCCGCTCGCTGCGCCGCGCCGAGAGCGAGGAGGAGGGCCGGCAGCCGGGCCGCGTGTGAACGGCCTCGCGCCGGGTACACGGCCCGGGCGCCCGGTGGAGGCGCGGTGCAGACGAGGAGGGGTCATGGCGGCATTCCGCACGGCGAGACCGGTGGAGGCGGCGGTCGGTGAGGCGGGCGGCGGCGAGGCGGGCGGCGGGGGCGGCCCGGCGCCGAAGGGCACCGCACCCGGCCGCAGGCCCGGCCGCACGTGGCGCTCCCGCCGCACCGCACCCGAACCCGCCGGGGTGAAGCCCCCGCTGCTGCAGCGCCGCGGGCCGATCGCCGCGCTGCTGCGCGCGGTGGTGCTGCTGGTCGCCGTCGCGCTGACCGTGCTGTTCGCGGTGGCCCTGGCCCGTGCCACGCTGTCGCCCTCCCCCGCCTCGCGCGGCATCGCGCACACCAACCTGCAGCCCGGCGCCTCGCTCAGGGCCTACCTCGACCGGCCGGCCGTCCGCGAGGCCGCCCGCCAGGTGGGCGGCAACATCCTGCTCGGCGCCCCCTTCGGGGTGTTGCTGCCGCTGCTCTCCCGGCGCGCCGGAAGCCTGCTGCGGGTCACCGGCCTCACCGTACTGACCATGGTCACCGTGGAGGTCGCGCAGGCCGCCCTGGTGCCAGGGCGCGCCTTCGACGTCGACGACGTCATCCTCAACACCGGCGGGGCCCTGCTCCTCTACCTCCTCGTGGGCCGCCACCTGTCGAAGGCGCTGTACCGCTCCCGCTCCCGTCCCCGCGGCCCGGCCGAGGTCTGACCGCACCACCCCACCACGTGCCGCAGGCCGCCCGGAGGTTTCCCGGCGCCGCCTGCGGCGAGAAGGAAGACATGGGCAGCTACGTGATCACCATCCCCGGCACACTCCACCGGCCGCTCGACGACGGTGCCCGGAGAAGCCTCGTCGCCGGACTCCGCGGCGTGGACCCCGAGCAGGTCGGGGCCGAGGTGCCCGACCTCGACGTGCTGACCGTCGGCGAGCCCGAGGGCACCTTCGTCCTGCGCCTGGAGGTGGAGGCGGCGGACCGCACCGCCGCCGGCGACGAGGCCCTGCGACTCGCCCGGGACGCGTTCGCGGCGGTCGGCTTCACCGGTGACGACGTGGCCACCGGACGGCCCGCGATCACCGGCATCGACGTCGGGTAGGCGACGGATTCGCGGATCCGGGACCTTCGTCCCGCCGTGCCGGGCCTTCCGCCCCGGCGCGGCGGGGCGGCACGTCCGGGACGATGGACCGGCGGGGTGATCCCCCGCCGACCCCACCGCACCCGGACGAAGGGCCACCTCCTGCCGTGACCGACGCGATGAACGCCCACCGCCTTGTGGACGCCTTCTTCACTCACTGCGGGAACTGCGGCGGCCCGGCCGGCCCGCAGGGCCATGCGCACGCGGTCTGGCGCCTGTACTGCGACCTGGAACCCGCCACGGTCGACCGGCTGCGGGCCTGGGCGACGAGCCAGGAGTCCGGCCCGCTGAGGCCCGCCGAGCGCGCCGTCCTGCTCAACTGGCTGGACGCCCAGGAGGAGTGAACCGGCCCGGCGCGGCAGGAGCACCGGCCGGACCGTCGGCCCGCCCCCCTACGATCGGGCCCATGGTCGCCTACCTGCTCGCCGCACTGATGCTCGTGCTGTTCGCCGTCGGGGTACGCCGTGACCGCCGGAGGTTCAGCAACGCCGTGCTGCTCGGCCTGGCCGCCGTCCTCGCGGTCGTGGGCCTCGCCGGCGAGCTCGACCGGCTGCCCGACGAGGTGATCGACGCCGCCACGGCCGCCCTGCCCGCCGCCGCCCTGCTCGGTGCCGCCGCCACCGGGGCACTCCTGGTCGCCAACGGCGTGCACATGGTCCGCCAGGAGGGTGGCCGCCCCGCGAACCTGCTCTCCCTGCTCGCCGGACTGGCCGTGTTCGCCCTGATCGGCGTGTTGTGGGCCGCCGTACGCGTCGACTCCCCCGTCCTGCACGCCGTCGCCGCGAGCGCCCTGCTGCTGGCGGGCTACCTGTCGTTCCTGCTGCTCTGCTTCCTCGGCTACGCCGTCCTCTACCGCCGCCTCGGCACCCGGCGCGACGTCGACTTCGTCGTCGTACTGGGTGCGGGTCTGCTGAACGGCGACCGCGTGCCGCCGCTGCTGGCCGCCCGGCTCGACACGGCGCTCGGCGTGTACGAGGAGCAGGCCGCCCGGGGCCGGGCGCCGGTGGTGGTCGTCTCCGGCGGCAAGGGCGACGACGAGCAGGTGTCGGAGGCCGAGGCGATGGCCCGCCACCTCGCGGCCCGCGGCCTGCCGCCCGGGGCCGTCCGCCTGGAGGACCGCTCGGAGAACACCGCGCAGAACATGGAGTACAGCGCCGCCCTGATGGCCGCCGAACGGCCGGGCTACCGCTGCGTGGTCGTGACCAACACCTTCCACGTGCTGCGCGCCGCCCTCGCGACCCGCCGGGCGGGCGTCACCGGCCAGGTGATCGGCGCACCGACCGCGGGCTACTACTGGCCGAGCGCCGTGCTGCGGGAGTTCGCGGCGGTGATCGTGTCGTACCCGGCGACCAACGCGACGCTGGGCGTCCTGCTGGTGGCCCTGGGCGTGGAGGCCGGACGCCCGTAGCACCGGTGGCCCGGCGGCCGGGGACCGGTACGGCGCGCGTCGGGGCCGACCGGCGCGGTACGCGTCAGGGCCGACCGGCGCGGTACGCGTCAGGGCCGGTACGGCGGGGCGCCGTGTTCAGGCCAGGGCTGCCGCCGCGAGGTGGTCGGCGAGGGTGTCCGCCGCGGCGTCGTCGAGCGGCGCGTGGCCGACGAGCAGCCGGTACCAGAGGAATCCGTAGCCGAGTTCGACCAGGAGTGCCGGGTCGGCGCCGGCCCGCAGTTCGCCGCGTTCCCCGGCGCGCCGGAACAGTTCCAGCAGGGCGGCGCGGCGGCGGGCCGTGAAGTCGCCGAGCACTGCGGCCACGGCCGGTTCGCGCTGGGCGCCGGTGACGACCTCGCCGAGCAGCCGGACCATGCCGCGGTCGCGGAGGGCGGCGAAGCTCGCGCGGAAGAACGCGGCGAGGTCGCCGGTGAGTGCGCCGGTGTCGGGGAGGCCGACGGCTGCGGTCGCGGTGTCGGCCATGGCCTCGGCGACGACCGCGCCCTTGGTGGGCCACCAGCGGTAGATGGTCTGTTTGCCGACTCCGGCGGCCCGGGCGATCCGGTCGATGGTGAGCTCCTCCGCGCCGCACTCCCCACCCTCCGCGCGGACGGCTCCGCCACCTTCGTCACCGCGGCCTCCGCCCGGGCCGCCCTGCCCGGCTCGGCCGGGCTCGCCGCGGTCAACGACGCCCTGGAGTCGGCCGTGCCGCCGCTCGCCGCCGAGCTCGCACCCCTGCGGATCAACGCCGTCTCCCCCGGCGTCGTCGACACCGCCTGGTGGTCCGGCCTGCCCGAGGCCGACCGCACCGCGTTCTTCGCCGACATCGCCTCCCGCCTGCCGGTCGGCCGGGTCGGCACCGCCGACGACATCGCCCAGGCCGTCACCTACCTCGCGGGCAACGGCTTCACCACCGGCACCGTCCTCGACTGCTCCGGCGGCGCCGTCCTCGCCACCGGCCGCTGACACCCGCCGGCACCCGTTGCCGGGTGTCCCGGCCCGCCACGCCGGGACACCCGGCAACTCCGGTCACCCGAGGCCGCGGTGGTAAGCATGGTCGGGGCGGGCGGCCGCCCGCCCCGACGGCAGCCAGGCACGAACGGAAGTGGGGCGACATGCCGCTCAAGGGCGAGTACGAGCCGAGCCCGACCAAGTGGGTCCGCGACCAGGTGGAGCAGTACGAGAGTTCCGGAGGCACCGAGGGCACGACCATGCGGGACATGCCCGTCATCGTGCTCACCACACTGGGCGCCAGGAGCGGGAAGATCCGCAAGACGCCCCTCATGCGTGTGGAGCACGACGGCCTCTACGCGGTCGTCGCCTCCCAGGGCGGGGCACCCACGCACCCGGTCTGGTACCACAACCTGGTCGCCGACCCGCGGGTCGAGCTCCAGGACGGCCCCGTCCGGCAGGACATGACGGCCCGTGAACTCTCCGGCGACGAACGCGCGGTCTGGTGGGAGCGCTCGGTCGCGGCCTACCCGGACTACGCCGACTACCAGAAGAAGACCGACCGGATCATCCCCGTCTTCGTCCTGGAGCCCGCCGCCACCCCGCACTGAGCCCACGCCGCGGGAGGCACCCCGTGACGCCGCCGGCACCGCCGCTCCGTGCAGCCGTGCCGGCGGCGGCCACAACCCCGGCGCGCGGCAAGGCGTCCGGCACCCGGCGCCGCCGCCCTGAACCTTCCGGGCCCACTACGGGCCGCGGACAACCGCCACCGGACGCGGCGCACCAAGCCCCCCACCTCCGTGCCCCATCTCCGCACGCGGCCGACCGCTCCGGCGGTCAACCCCCCTGCCAGGGGCTCTTCTTGGCGGACACTTGGGCGACCACCTGGGCGGCCGGCCGCCCCACGGCACGCACGATGCAGTCCCCGACTTGATCCACAAGTAATTGAAGTCTAAACTACATCTGCGGCCACCGGGCCGGCCGGACGACGACGGAAGAGGGACCACGATGGGCATCCACGTGACGGACAACCAGGCCGCCTCACGCTTCGAGATCTTCGAGAACGACGACCTCGCGGGCTTCGCCGAGTACAACCGGCACGAGAGCGAGATCGCCTTCATCCACACCGAGATCGACCCCCGCTTCGGCGGCCTCGGCCTCGGCGGACACCTCGCCCGCACCGCCCTCGACACCGCCCGGGAACAGAACCTCACCGTACTCCCCTACTGCCCCTTCATCCGCGGCTGGATCGTCAAGCACCCCGAGTACGCCGACCTCGTGCCCGCCGACCAGCACGAGCGCTTCGGCCTCTGACCCGCCCCGGAGGCAAAACCGATGGACACCACCACCACGACCACCGAGGCGCCGCGCTTCGTCCGCTCCGCCGCGGCCATCGCCACCAGCGCCGGCGACGACTACCACGTCGACATCCGCAGCGGCCACCACCACCTCGCCGCCGACGAACCCGAACAGGCCGGCGGTGGCGACACCGCCACCACCCCGATCGGCCTGCTGCTCTCCGCCGTCGGCTCCTGCACCGCCATCACGCTGCGCATGTACGCCGGACGCAAGGGCTGGCCGCTGGAGACCGTGCGCGTCCACCTCGGCTACGAGAAGGGGCCGGACGCCACGGCCCGCATCACCCGCCGCATCGACCTCCTCGGCGACCTCGACGACACCCAGCGCGCCCGCCTCCTGGACATCGCGGACCGGACCCCCGTCACCCGCGCCGTCAGCGGCGGCACCCCGATCGTCGCGGCCGGCCCGCGGCCCGCCGCACCCGCGAACGCCGGAGCGAACACGAAGGAGCACGACGGCCATGAGTGACCTCGACCTGCACCCCACCGCCGCCCGCTGCGGCGGCCAGGCCACCGAAGGACCCGTCCGCGACCTCCTGCCGCCGCGCGAGACCGCCCTCGGCGGCTCCACCGTCGTCCGCCGGCTGCTGCCCTCCCTCGGGCGGCGCATGGTCGGCGCCTGGTGCTTCGTCGACCACTACGGGCCGGACGACATCGCCGACGAACCCGGCATGCAGGTGCCCCCGCACCCCCACATGGGCCTGCAGACCGTCAGCTGGCTCCACCAGGGCGAGGTCCTCCACCGCGACAGCCTCGGCAGCCTGCAGACCGTCCGGCCCTACGAACTCGGTCTCATGACCTCCGGCCGCGCCATCTCCCACTCCGAGGAGTCCCCCCGGCCGCACGCCCGGCTCCTGCACGGCGCCCAGCTCTGGGTCGCCCTCCCGGACGGCCACCGCCACACCGACCCCACCTTCGAACACCACCCGGACCTCCCCCGCGTCACCGCCGCCGGCCTCGACGCCCGCGTCATCCTCGGCACCCTCGACGGCACCACCTCCCCCGGCACCGCCCACACCCCGATCGTCGGCGCGGACCTCTCCCTGCGCGAGGGCAGCCGCCACCAGGTGCCCCTCGACGAGCACTTCGAGTACGCCGTGCTCACCATGAGCGGCCTCACCGAGATCGACGGCGTCCGCCTCGAACCCGGCTCGATGCTCTACCTCGGCACCGGCCGCCGCCACCTCCCCCTCCACGCCCACTCCGACGCGTCCCTGCTGCTCCTCGGCGGCGAACCCTTCCGCGAACAGCTCGTCATGTGGTGGAACTTCATCGGCCGCACCCACGACGAGATCGCCCAGGCCCGCGACGACTGGGAGAAGAGCTCGCGCTTCGGCGAGGTCCACGGCTACGACGGCGCCCGGCTGCACGCCCCCGAACTGCCGCCGCTCCCCCTGAAGCCACGCGGACGGGTGCGCTGACCTGCGGCTACGCCCGCATCGAGGTACGCGTGGAGGGTCGCAGGAATGACCGGCAGGGAAGCACCGGGCGACGGCCGCGCCGACCGGCCTGCGACCCTGCGGGTGTGCAGGTCGCGGGATGCCGGTCGGGGCGCCCCGTTCGGGGCGGGAGGATCCGACCGGGCATCGACGTCCGCGGAGCCGGCCACGGGCGTGCTGCTACTTGTTGTGCGTGGGGTAGACCTTGACGTCGGTGTAGAAGCCCTTGATGTTGCCCGCGCCGGCGGGCCACTTCACGTTCACGTGGCTGGTCTGGTTCGGGGGCGTCACCTGGATCTCGGTCGGGCGGGTGAGGCTGTTGGCGCTGTTGTCGATCTCGTACGAGAGATTGAAGATTGCGGCTTCGCCGGGCTCCAGGTTGGTGATGCGGGGTTCGGCCTTGCCCCGCTCGATGGGGTTCGTGGTGGTGTCCTGGTCGGTGATGCCGATACCGGCGAAGCCCGTTGCCGAGCAGGTGGTGGTGCCCCGGTTGGTCATGGTGATGTCGATGGTGCCGGTGCTCGTGTCGGGCGAGGCGTTCTTGGCTTCGACGGTCAGGTTCTGGGTCTTGCAGGGCTCGACGTTCTGACCGCCCTGGGGTGCACTGTCCCCGCTGCTGCCGGACGTCGTGCTGCCGGAACTCGGCTTCGCGGTCTGAGATTTGCCCTTGTCCGCAGTGCCGCCGCTCGGGGACGGGCTGGTCTTCGCGGGGTCCGAGGGCTGGGAGGAGGCGGGCGGGACGCTTCCCTTGCCGGCGGTGTCCTTGCCCGAGTCGTCACCGGCGCAGGCAGTGAGCGAGAGGGCGGCAGCGACGCCGAGGGCCGCGAACGCGCTGGTGCGGCGGGTGTGGTTCTTCATGGCGCTTCCCCGTAACTGGTGTGGTGCGTAAGGTGCTTGCGGTCGAAACATTCGTTCCTGTGGTCGAAACAATTTTTATCACGGTGGGTGTGACAACTGGCTGCGGATGAGGTCCGGATCCTGTCACGAGACTGTTGTGGCCCATGCCCTGACCTTGAGATTTATCCGGTGCGGCGTGGTTTGTGCCGACCTTGTGGTGAGCCGGTCGGCGGTAGGGCTCGCCGGTGACCAAGAGCGGGCCCACGTCATAACGGTTCGCCGGACGGTGGCTCTTCGAGCCCGGTGGGCGGCCGAGACCGAGCCGGGAGGGTTTCGGCACTTCGGCCGGCGTTGAGGTTCGAGCGCGCAGGTCAGCCCGCACCCGGCTGCGCTCCGCGGCCGGACGAGATGCGACCACCCTGCGACCACTCCCCTGAGACACGCACAAAAAGGCCGTCCCCATCTTCAGATGAGAACGGCCTCCGACCTGCGAAAACGCTGGTCGGGACGACAGGATCTGAACCTGCGGCCCCTTGACCCCCAAGCGCTCGATCAGCCCCATACTCCAGCATGGCCTTGCGATCGCGTCCGACCCGCGCGACGGATGGAACGGCCATCGCGTAATCGCCGGGGGTTGTGTGGACTCCTGAAGATCATGCGATGGCCGCGGGCCACAGCAGAGACGCCGCCCACTGGCGGGCGATGTCCGACCAGGCCATGGCCCGGATCGTGGGCCGGTTCCGACGGGCGGAGCCGCAGGCGACCGCCCGCGCCTTCGTGCTCGGCCTGCTGTCCGGTATCGAGCGGAAGAACTGCCGGCGGCTGGGGCACTCGCCGACCGACGCCTCGTCACTGCCGCCGGGCACGGGCCACTCCCGTGCCCGGCGGCAGTCGACGGTCGTCCCACCCGCAGGACCTCACCCGCCGTCCGCTCGTCCGAGCCGAAACCACGGACGTCTGTGCCACTTGGCAGGATGGCTTTGACTCCGTTCAGCAGCAGGCACGTTGGCCGACGGGCGCGGTCGCACCGTCAGAACGACCTGTGCCGACGAACCTCCACGACCTCAGCCGCAGTGGGAATCGAGCTGCTGTGCCGAGTCGTCGTCGATCTGGGCAACCCAGTCGATGCACTGGCCCGGCGCGTACACGTAGACCGGTCCGGCGTAGGTGCCGTAGTAGTCGCCGTCCTTGTGCCAGAGGCTTCCCCCGACGGCGACCCTGATGGATGCGAGCACGTACACCGGACTGCCGGTGCTGTTGCGGACCGTCACGGCACAGTTCTGCCCGGTCGAGCTGTTGTACGTCAGGAACGCGGTGCCACCCGCGAGCGACATCGAGTCGACGACGCGGTAGCCCGAACCGCAGACCCCGTTGTAGCCGGCGGCCTGCGCCACCGAGGGGACGGCGACCACGGCGGCGGCGGTGGCGACCACAGCGACGCCCACCCGGGCGAGATTCTGCTTGATGCTTCGCTTCATGGCGTTGATGCTCCAAATATGGCGGTAAATCAGGTGCGGGATGGTCGGGCGCGATTCGGCGCTCCTGCGGTGGTGTTGTCGCGGTCATCGCCAAATCCCGGCTCCGGTACGCCGGAACGCGTACCGGAGGCCGGTTGCCAGGTGGGTGAGGCTCAGCAGTCCTGGGCGAACTTCACCGAGGCGTTCTCGTTGTACGTGTTGACCAGGTTCGCGGCATTGCGGTAGTTGAACATGTCGACCGGGCCGCTGTAGTTCGAGTTGTAGTACACCCGGACCGTCACGCACACGTTGGAGACAGCCGATGCGGCGTTGTTCTTGACGTGCTGGCCCTGGCCGTTGCCGGAGCTGGTGAAGGTGTACCCGGCGAGGTCGGAAATGCTCGTCGACATCGTGAAGTGGGAGCCCTGCTGGTTCGAGTTGTAGAAGAGGCAGAATTTGCCGTCCGGGCAGTCGCCGACGGCGGCCTGCGCGGAGGTGGCGAGGGTGGGGACGAGCAGGGCAGCGCCCAGGGCTGCTGCGGCGAGCTTGAGGGTACGGTTCATTTCTTCGGGTCCTCTCGTGACGGACGTTCCAGGCGTGTGTGCAATCCCCTCGGCCTGCCTGGGGAAGGGTGGGCGCGCCCGGACGTGAAAAGTGTCAGCCCACTACTTCACTGATCGCGCAGCACGGCGTCGGCCTTGGCGAGTTGCCCGGTCTTCGCCGCGAGCGCCGCCGTGAAATCGGCTTGTTGCCGTGCGATCAATTCCTTCTGCAGGGAAGTCTCGACCGCGAACCAGGTGTCGATCAGATCCACTTGCTGCTTGCAGGTCACGTCAGCCGTCGCCACCTGGAGCTCCAGCGGCGTGGGCGAGTCCCCCAGGAAGCGGCGGTCGCCGATCGCATCCATCGGATTGGGGTAGGAGTAGCCCTTGTTCTTCATGCATCCGGACCACGCCTCGAATGCCTGCGTGACCTGCGGCACCGACATACTGGCCTTGAAGGTCTGGAAGTTGGCCTGCTGAGCCACGCTGCTCGGGCCCAGTTCCCCCGAACCCGCCAGGCCCCGCTTCGCCTCCTCGTAACAGCCGCCGGGTGGTACCGGTACGCCGTTGACCTCGAGCTTCGTGTCGTCCGCACCGGTCTTCCCCGGGAGGCGTCCGGTGAGCACCTGCTGCTGTTCGGCGGAGAACTGCGTCGGGTGGACCGGGTGGGTGCGCGGGTCGCTGTCGCCGAGGTGGTAGCCGTTGGCCGCCACCTCAGCCTGGTCCGTCACGCCGTACCGGCGGTCCATGAACGTGCGCGGTCCGGTCGGCGGGCCGGCGGGGCTGATGGCGTAGTCGAGACCGAACCGCTGCAGGCACGCCTTGCGCAGCACGGCTCCCGCCCTGGCCAGCTTCTCCGACTCCGCCTCGGAGAAGAGATACGTCTCGACAGGAAGATGCGGATCAGCACTCGCCGGGAGCGTGGACGGAGACTGCGTGGTCGGCACCGCCTCGGTGGCTGGATCCCCGGATGACGAACAACCCGCCAGGGCAAGGCATATGAGCCCGGCCAGGCCGGCCAGCCGTACTCTCGCACGGCTGCCGGCCAATCGCTGCTGCACGGCGGAACTCATACGCCGACAGCCTCGATCGCGGTCACCGTTGCACTCGTGGCCAGGTGCTTGCACATCTTCCGCATCTCGTCCTGCGTCCTCTTCCGGTCCGTTGGCAGTGGGCCGCCGGGTGGGCCCTCGTCCTGGGACGCCATCGTGGTGCGCGGAGGTATCGCGGTGGTCTCATCCCCGTGATACCCGATGGCGCCGGCCGGGAGCCTCGGCGCCCGGGCCGGTCGTGCCGGGCGAGCCGGTTCAGCGCGTTGTACCTGCCGACCTGGACTTTCGTCCGGTCAGCGGGGCTCCGACGTCACTGTCGGGACGACAGGATCCGAACCTGCGCGGGACATTCCGAAGTCGCGCACCTCGTCCCAAGTCGGTCGGCAACCTCACGCGGTGTCGACGGTCAGTCAGTTCACCGCCCTGAACGCCATGTGATGGGCCAAGGGAACGGCGGTGCCGCGACCGTTGCGGACATGGGGACGGTGGCCGCGCGTCGAGATTCCCATGACGCCGGAGGTCGCCCGCCTCCCGATTGCCGGGCCGCCGTTCGTACTGGTCAGGGCTGTCCGCCGCAGACATCCCCGACCACGGGACGTTCAGCGCTCGACCGGGGGTCGAGTCGGGCGTGCGATGGAAGGTGGGCGGGGAGGGCGCACGATGCCGGTTCCGTGGTGGACCGGGACGGCTGAAGGCGGAGTCCGTCGGGCTGCTCTCCGGCCGGGCCGGCTACCGGGGTTCAGCATCTTCTCGGACCGGCGGCCCGGAAAGATCCGGCCGGGTTCGTGGTGGGAGAGCGGTCCGGGCCCGGGGGCGGCCGGATCTCCGGTGCGTGTACGCGATACCCCCGTGATACCTGCACGCGATCATGGTCAACTAGCGTCGCCGCAGGTCGCGCCACCGCCCGAGCCCGGGCGCCGCACGGACGCGGCCCGTGCGAGGGAGTTCTCATGCGCCAGCTCGTCCACCGTGCCACCACCGCCGTCGCGGTCGCGGCCGCCGCCGTGGCCGGAGTGGTCCTCGTGCCCGGCTCGGCCGAGGCCGCCATCTACAACGGCGTCTGCGGGAGCGGCTACACCGTCATCGACTCCCTGGAGGTCGGCGACTACGGGACCGTCTACCTCACCTACAGCCGGTCCACCGGCAAGAACTGCGTCGTGAACGTGCGCGACAACCCGGGCGCCCGGCTGTACATGAACGCACTGGTCCGGGTGGCCGGTTCGCCGGACTGGATCGGCAACTACGGCGATTTCACCACCTACGCGGGCCCGGTGTACGTCTCCGCGGCCGGCACCTGCATCGACTGGGGCGGCGAGATCGAGACCGTGTACGTCTACCGCCAGAACGTCCACTGCGGCTGACCGCCGCTGGGTGCGCTTGGGCCACCCAAAAATGATCAAGAACATGGGAGATTCAATGCTTGTTGCCCGTAAGGCACTTGTCACTGCGTCAATAGCGATGTCAGCCGTTGTCGGCACCCTTGCCACAGCTTCTCCGGCGAGCGCAGGAATCTCGACCGGCTCGTACAACGTCGGCGACTGTGACGCCCAGTGCGTGGTCCTCTACTACAACACCGGCTACGGCGGCTCGCACACGACCATTCACTCCACCACCCCCAACGGCGGCGAGGGCGTCTACGACCTGTCGGGGTACACCTTCCAGAGCAGCGGTGCCGGGCAGGGGCAGAGCCTGAAGAACAACGCAGCCTCGGCGAAGGCCCGGATCTGGGGTATCGACTCCAGCGTGACGGTCTACTTCAACAGCGGCTACGCCGGCCCCTGCGACAAGTTCCACAAGACCGAGTACCCGGTCGCCTGGCAGCTCTCGAACACGTACAACGAGAACGCATCGGTGTACTTCCGGAACTCTCCGGTCAACCAGGGCTGCGTCAACTTCGGTTGATCGGAGTCGTGAATCCGTGGCGGCCGCGTACCCACGCGGCCGCCACATTCCTTGTGGAGAGAAGTGGATGACTGTGGGGAGACGAGGCTTGCCGACCGCGGCATCACGCGCTCTTGTGTTTGTCGCGGCCGCGCTCATGGCGACGGCCGCCTGTTCGGCAGCCGAGGACCGAACCGGCGGTGAGCCCGGCGGTCGGAGCGTGGACTTTCACCCCTCGGCCGTGCCCCCGGGCAGCGTTTCCATGCCTATCGAGAGGTTCGCTCTCACTGCCGAGGAGTCCAGCGCGGTCGACCGGGCCAAGGTCCTCCTGGCCAACGAGTGCCTGGGAGGCTTCGGTCTGGACTACCGGATACCGGAGCACCCGCCGCTGGTCACCGAATCCTCCAGGCGCTACGGGATATCGGACCGCGAGGTCGCCCGCGACCTCGGATACCACCTCCCGCCACCGGCCGGCGGGGCAGGCGCCACCACGCAGCCCACCGAGGCGCAGGAAGCGATCCTGTTCGGAGCGACTCGTGCGGGAGTGCCGCAGTCGACGAGCCCCGACGGCCGCCCGATTCCACCCGGCGGCTGCTACGGGGATGCCGAGGCCCGGCTGGACGGCGGCCCGCGCCCTGAGTCCGACATCGCCGCCGCGGCGGCCATCGACAAGGAGAGCTTCAAGCGGTCCCTGGCGGACCCGGCGGTCGTATCCTCCTTCCACGCGTGGTCGACCTGCATGGAACACCACGGCTACCGGTACCAGGACCCCATGGCCTCCGTAGGGGATCGGGCGTTCGACACCGCGGAGCCGACGGAGCGCGAGAAGGCCGTGGCTCTGGCGGACATGGACTGCAAGACCGATACAGGTCTGCTGAAGACCTGGAGTGCGGTCGAGGCGGAGACCCAGACGCGCATGATCGAGGAGAAC
This sequence comes from Kitasatospora sp. NE20-6, assembly GCF_045862635.1. NCBI lineage: Bacteria > Bacillati > Actinomycetota > Actinomycetes > Kitasatosporales > Streptomycetaceae > Kitasatospora > Kitasatospora sp. NE20-6. The sequence goes on along the minus strand of NZ_BPRL01000032.1, from coordinate 10,866 downwards.
TCCCCGGCCCTGAACAGGCTGAGCTCCTTCCAGAAGCGCAAGATCGGCCTTGCCCGCGAGGTGATCGCACGCCTCGGCAGCTGACAGCACCCCGACACGGCGAAAGCCTGTGTGCGGCCTCCGGAGCGTGAGGATCCCCACCCACGTCCCCGCTGGCGCGGCCAGGAGGATCGTCGACAGCAACCGGCAGACCGTCGGTCGATCTTCCCGTCAGCGCACTTGCGACGGCGGGGGCCGGGGTCCCGGGACAGGCAGCAACGGGCCGCGGCCCGGACTTCCACCCGCCCCTCCAGGAGCGCCGACTCCCGGCCGTCCCGCGGGACGAAGCCCATCGCCCCTGTCGGGTTCGCCACCGGGCCCTTGGTGGTGTGACAGCGGCGTTATCCGGCTGATACGCGCCCTTCCTAGGTTGGTCCCGAACCGGACCGGTCCCACCGATTCCGGACCGTAGCTCCTCGGCGGGACCACGCGGGACCACGTGCACCTCCGCTCCCCTGCTCGAATTGAAGGATGTCTCTTGCGAATCAGCCGGCTGCGCGCGTCGCGGCTGCGCAAGGCCGCAGTGCGAACCGCCCTGGTCTGCACGGCGGCCGTCACCGCGCCGGCCACGTCCGGTACCGACGCGACGGCTCTGCCCGGCGGCATCACGGCCGCCAGGCTCACCCGCTCCCAGCCCGGCTGACACACGGGCGCATCCGCAAGCGCGGGCTACAGCGAGAGGCCGACGTCCCTGTCCGACGGCAACTTCGTCTTCCACGACACCGACGGCCGCCCCACCTGGGCCGACGGCACCTGCAACCAGAGCGTGGGCAACCGGGACCACTGCACCACCTGATCGACCCGCAGCACCGCGACACCCACAGCCTCCGCCGCCCCACGCCATTGTGCGGCGGCCTTTCGGAAGGACCCTCGTGACATCCAGCAAGCCCGGTCGCTCCACGGCCCACAGGCGCATCCTGCGCACCGCCCTCGTAGGCACGGCGATCGCCTGCGCGCTCGGTCTGACCGCCACCAACGCGTCGGCCGCCGGCTTCGTCGCGAACTTCACCCTCGCCCAGTCCGACTGGACCGCCGGGCACAGCGCGTCGGCGGACAACGGCATGTCGCAGTTGATCCTCCAGTCCAACGGCAACCTGGTGCTCTACAAGTTCACCGGAGCCGATGCCTACCCGGTCTGGGCATCGGGGACCAACGGCCACGGCGTCGTGCGGGTCGACTGGTCGCGGTCCGGATACGTCAAGCTCCTCAACTCCTCCGGTGGCATCGTCTGCACCATGGGCGCGCTCAACCCGGCGCCCGGCGGCCACGCCGAGCTCCGGAACGACGGCAACCTCGTCTTCCTCAACAGCAGCGGCAACGCCACCTGGGACACCGGCACCTCCCACGGGACCGGCAACCTCAACTACTGCTACACCTGATCGGCCCTACCCGCCGGACACCTCCGCGACACACACAGGGCGCTGCCCCGGGATGCCTCTGCTCCCGGGGCAGCGCCCTGTGCGTCCCCGGTCAAGGACATCCGCCCCCCTGTGCAACAATCTGACGATCAGCCATCTGGTGCGCGTTCCATATTGCCGCAGGTCAGCAGTGGGGCCGGGGGTTCGTGGCAGCGAGACCGGCTACGGCTGACGGCAACAGAGCTGAAGGGGAATCCGGGGATGTCGGTACCAATCGTGGGCGGCGAAGGGGAGTCCGTTGCCCCGTAGGCCACGACCGCTCGACCCCGACGACGGCCCACTGCAGGCGTTCGCCCACGAGCTGAGGTGTCTGCGGCAGGCCGCCGGGAACCCGACCTACCGGGCACTCGCAGCTACCGCAGGCTTCAGTGCCACGACGCTGAGCGACGCCGCCGGCGGCGTGCGCAGGCCCACACTGGACGTGACGCTGGCGTATGTCGGCGCCTGCAGCGGCGATGTCGAGCTCTGGGAGAAGCACTGGTACGCACTCGACCGCCGGCTCGCCGGCAGCACCGGAGCCGACGCGCGGGTCCGGCCGTCGGGTGTGCAGGCCGCACTGACCGTCTCGGAGGTGATCGAGCCGACGCAGGCGGACGCCGGGACCCGAGCCCCGATGGTGGACGCGTTCCGGAAACAGGGCTTCGAGCCCGAGCCGGTCGACACCGAGGAGCCGGGAGCACCGCATCCGCGCCCGTGGTACTCACGGGCGTGGCTGCCCGTCATGGCCGTCGCCCTGGTGCTGGTGCTGGTGCTGGTGCTGACCGACCTGCTCGTGGGTCTCGAGCGCGGGTCCGGCGACACACACACGGGCTCCGGATCCGGCTGTCCGGCCGGCCCGGCCGGCGGGACCGCCTTCCAGGGCACGACCTACAGCGGGAGCACCCGGGTCCGCAGCAGCGCCACCCGCAGCGCACCGGTGATCGACCAGATCCCGCCCGGGTGCAGGGTCCAGTTCGTCGGCTTCTGCATCGGTGACGCCGAGACGGACGAGACGGCCGGGACTCCCGATGTGCGCTGGTTCAAACTGGGCAGCGGCGGGATGGTCTCGTCGGCGGTGGTGCACGGCAATCCGCCGTGGGGGTTGAGGCCGGACCGCTGCCCGGGTGAGTTCCCGGCTCCATCGTCGATCTCCCTGGCGGTCGCGCCACGGCCCTCCGACCCCGAGGCCGTGGAACTGCGCGCCAGCGGTTCCTACCTCGGCATCGTGGGGTTCGCCGGGTACTTCTCCGACAGCGGCCAAACCGTGCCCGTGCCGCGCTGGCACCAGCTCGGCCTGATCGGCGTCGGCGTCGGCGTCGACGGATTCGTGTTCCCCTGGCGGATCGCGAAGCCAACGGCCGATCAGGGCCCGATCCAGCTGGTCGCCGTCGCCTGCCTGGGTGGGGACGGCCCCACCGATGTGCTGGACGCACTGACCCTTCCCCCTGCGGCTCCCACCCGGACGCGGCCGCTGTCGCTGGGCGAGGACGACCGGAGCACGGCCGCACGGACCGCCTGCCGCTACCCCGTCTAGCACTCCGGCTGTAGACCGTGATCTTCATGGTTGTTGGGTGGCTTGTCGCTGGTAGTGGCTGGTGCGCGAGCGTGCTTGGTGCTGGCGGCGCCATGCGGACCGGTGCAGGCGGTGGGCGAGGTCGCGGGCCGGTGCGAGCAGGGCTGCGAACAGTCTTTGGATCTCGTTGCAGGTCAGCGGGCTGAGCTCGGGGGTCGTGGTGGTCGTGGCCCGTTCGATGGCGGCTGTGACGGCGAGGAAAGCGTGCGCGAGCATGGCCAGGGTGGTCCAGCGGTGCCAGGAGACCCAGCGGCGGACCTGGTGCTCGTCCGGTCCGGCCAGGCTCTTCGCGGCTTGGAAGGTCTCCTCGACTGTCCAGCGGCGGCCGGCCACCTTGACCAGTGCGGTCAGGGGGACGGGGCGGGGTGAGTAGCAGCGGTAGCAGGCGAGTTCGCCGGTGCGTCGGTTGCATCGCACGAGCAGCCACCGATGCCCCGAGGTGCCGCTCGGGCTGGTGATCTCGACCTGGGCCCAGTCGTAGAAGCGGTGGCCCTTGGCTCCGGCTCCCGCCGACAGCCGCTGCCAGGCTTTCTTCGGCAAGCCGGGGGCCAGCACGCCAGCCGGGAAGATGCCCGCGTGGGTGGGGACGGGCCGTTTGCGCGAGATGGCCAGGCCGTAGCCGATCTGACGCTGTTCCAGGTCGGCGCTCAGGTGCGGGTCGCCGCCGTAGACCTCATCACCGGTGACCCACCTGGCCCGGACTCCGGCGTCCAGGGCCTGGGCCTGGGCCTGGGCGATCATCTCGGTGGCCAGGGCGGGCTTGGTCGCGAACCTCAGGTCGTCGGGGATGCCGACCGAGCGGCACCGCTGCGGGTCCTGGGTCCAGGACCGTGGGATGTAGAGGCGGCGGTCGATGGCGGCGTGCCCGGCCGCACTCGCGTGGACGAGGTAGACGGCGACCTGGGAGTTCTCGATCCGGCCCGCGGTTCCGGTGTACCGGCGCTGGACCCCGACGCTCGCGGTGCCCTTCTTCAGGTCCCCGGTCTCGTCGACGACCAGTACGGCGTCCTCGTCGCCGAGGTGCTCGACTACGAAGTCCCGTATGTCGTCACGCACTCGGTCGGCATCCCAGCAGGCCCGGCTGAGCAGGTGCTGCATGCCGGCCGGGCTGGCGTTACCGGCGTGCTCGGCGGTCGTCCAGCAGTTCTTCCTCGGCAGGTCCGCGAGCAGCCCCAGCACGAACGCCCTTGCTCGGCGGCGGGGTTCCACCCGGGCGAACCGGCCCGCCACCTTGCGCATCAGGCCCTCGAACACCGATTGCCACCGAGCAGGATCTACGCTGTGGCCCACGGCCACCGGCTGATCTTCGTTTGTCGACACGACTCACGATGATCAACGGTGGCCGTCCTCATCGGAGACCAACCTCACTCAGCACGATCAAGGCCAGCGTCAGACCGGCTGTCCGCAGTCAGAGGGTGGCAGCACGCAGCACGATCAGGGCGACGGAGGCCACAGTGAGGACCACCGCCGGAGACGCGCCCTTGCGGTCGCCGACGCGCAGGTGGAAGGCGACCGCCCCAGCGAAATAGAGCGTCAGGCCGATCGCGGCGGCGATTCCGACGGGTCCCCACCAGAGTCCGGCGATCACACCGGCCGCGCCCGCGATCTGAGCGCCGATCAGGAAAGCCATCATGCTCTGCGGCACTCCGAGGGTGGACATCTGCTCGGTGATGTGCCGCGTCCGCAGAGACTTGGCCCCGGCCGATACCAGGAGAAGCGCCGACATGAACACGGTGACGACGGCAAGGGAGACGAACATGGCTGAAACCTCAATCGTGCGAGATGCGAGTAACGGGGCGTGCGCACCTCGACGACGATAGGCGGCCACCAGGTACCTCCAGGTAACCTTCGGGGCATGAGCCTGCGACCCGGAATTGTCTTCCTCGCCGACTGTCCCGCTCTCCTGGCCATGGAGATCATCGCCAGCAAGTGGTCCATGGTCACGCTCTTCGCGCTGACCGACGGCCCGTTGCGCCACGGCGAGCTGGTCGAGCTGAGCGGTGGCATTTCGCGCAAGGTACTGACCCAGACGTTGCGCCGGCTCCAGGCCAACGGGCTCGTCGAGCGGCACGCGTACGCCGAGGCGCCGCCGCGCGTGGAGTACGGCCTGACCGATCTCGGGCGAACCCTGGAGGAGCCCATCAGGATGCTCACCGCATGGGCGCGGGAGAACGGCGAGGCGGTCGTCACCTTCCGGGAAGCAGCCGAGGCGGCCAGGACCATCGAGGCGGATCAGGGGACCCCGGTGAAGACCCCTCATGTTGATGAGAACCCGAGCCGTTTCTGATCAATAGAAGAGGCTGGACCTGTAGACCCTGCCGTCGCCGGAGACTTGGCCATCCTCGTGATCGGGGCCCTCCTGCAAGAGGCCGACGACGACCGTCACCTCAGGGTCAAGCCCCTGGTCCTGAAGGAGCTCCCGCAACCGAACCCGGAGGGCGCTCGTACCAGTCCGCAGATACTCGGTGTACTGGAGACGATGCTCGAAGCCATGAGCTCAGCCTTCCAGTCCGCCCGGCGCAGCGGCACGGACGAGGCCACCCACGATCGACGACGGGCGGCGGCAACGACAGGTCGCTCCGCAACAGTGATCAAGAACTACAGCTGGAGTACCAGGGCCTGATCCGGCCCGCCGGGTGCGACAGAAAAGTTACCGCGCACGCGAAGAATGTCCGACGCGGCGCGGCTTGGTTGCCGGACGGCACCGCCGGCCGCGCCGGGGCCACGTCCTGTCCCTCCCTCACAAGGAAAGCAGTGAGCCGCCGTCACCTTGACCGCCTGGTGGGGTGGATGGTCGGCTCCGCGGTCGCAACCGTCGCGTTCGTTCTGCCGAACCTCGCCAATGTTTCCGCCCCTCCGCCGCCACGGGCGCGGCCGCCGCTTCGCTTGCTGCCGCCACCATCGACAAGACGGCCGGCACCTGCGCCAACACGCCGACTCACAACAGCCTCGGCGGCTCGCAGTTCGAAACCAGCTGCTCCGGTGAGGGTTCGGGCGGTCCCGAGTACTGGTGCGCCGTCTTCGTGCAGTGGGTCCGGCGGAACTCCGGTTTCCACACCGGCGGGTCGGACGCCGGTGCTGCCGGCCTTCACACCTACGGCCGGAACAACGGCACCCTGCACACCTCCGCCTCCTACCGGCCCGCAGCCGTCAGATCCTGCCGGGCGACGCGGTCGTCCACCTGCTGAGCAACGGCTCCTCCACTCAGAACTGCGTCACCACCGTGGCCACCGACCCGGGTGGCAAGGTGGCAATGGACGCGACACCGGCCGCGCAGGGCGGATCTCGGCCGGCAATCCGGACAACTTCACGTACGACGCCGGCTCGGTCACCCTCAGCGCGGCGAACACCTGCGTGCACCAGGGCGGCTTCTGCACGGGCACCTCGTGGACAAGCGGCTGGAGCCACTGCGGCCGACTTCCGATCGTCCCTGCGCACGGTGGTTGTCCGGCTGGCCCGACGGTGCGCTCGGCGTTGTCAGGGCGCTGTCAGGACGTTGTCAGGACGTTGTACGGACTTTGTCAGGACAGCGGAACACCGTGCGCTTGTACGGAATTGATTGTCCATCGCCAACTCAGCTGTCCTGACAACCAGTCGTCGCACAAGATCATGTCCGTCAGCACGGTGCACCCGGCAAACCCGCGTGCACCGTTCGGAACACCGACGACGCAGGAGAACAGACGAGTGGAATTCGGGATCCTGGGGCCCCTTGTGGTCCGTGACGGAGTGCAGACCCGCACCGTCCCCGGCGGCAGGCAGCGGGCGCTGCTCGCAGCGCTCCTGATCCGGCACGGGCAACCGACGTCGGCGCAGTTCCTGACGGAGGCCATCTGGGACGAGCACGCGCCCAGGAGCGCCTCCACCGCCCTGCGCAACTACGTGATGCGGCTGCGCAAGACGCTCGGCGCGGCAGGCGAGCGGATCGAGACCACCGCCGGCGGCTACCAGATCAACGTCGACGCGCAGGAGTTCGACCTCCAGAGCTTCACCGTCCTGCGCGACGAGGGCATCGCCGCGCTGCGCCGACAGGACTTCGAGCGCGCCGCCGCCCGGCTGGACACTGCCCTCCAGCTGTGGCGCGGACCCGCGCTGGCCGACATCCCCTCGGACACGCTGCTCCGCAAGGAGGCCGGGTGGCTGGCCGAAGCCCGCCTGGACGCCGTGGAGGCGAGGCTGGAGGCACAGCTGCGGCTGGGCGGCGACGTCCGGGCGCTCGCCGCCGAGCTACAGGCGCTCACCACCGAGCACCCGGAGCGGGAACTGCTCTGGGCCCAGCTCATGACGGTGCTGTACCGCAGCGGTCGGCAGAGCGAGGCGCTGGCCGTCTACCAGCGGGTGCGGCAGACATTGATCGAGGGGATCGGCGTCGAGCCCGGCAGTGAACTGCGCGAGGTTCACCAGCGTGTCCTGCGCGGTGACCCTGCCCTTGACGGGCCGACACGGCCCCGCCCCGAGCCGATCAGCATCAACTCCGCGAGCGCCGGCGCGGCAGCAGACGCCGGAGCCGACACGGAGGCCGGAGCGGGCACGGGGGCCGGAGCCGACACAGGGGCCGGAGCGGGCGCAGGCGCGGCCGGGCACCCGGCACCCGACCGGACCGCGCGCGGTCGACCGGCGTTCGCCGTGACGCCATGTCAGCTGCCTGCGGCGCTACCCGACTTCACCGGCCGTGCAGGGGAGACGTCCCTGCTCACCGGCCGACTGACCGCCGTGGACCGCACGGCACCGTTCACCGCCGTGATCTCGGGCCAGCCCGGCGTCGGCAAGAGCGCGCTGGCCGGCCAGGTCGCGCACGCCACCCGGGCCGCGTTCCCGGACGGCACGCTGCACGCCGAGCTCCGTGGGACGGGCGACAGCCAGGCCCTTCCCGCCGCCGTGCTCCGGACCTTCCTGATCGCGCTCGGCGTTCCCGCCGACCTGGTGCCGGTCGGGCTGGAGGACCGGATCTCGCTCTACCGCTCCCTACTGACCGGCCGTCGGGTCCTGGTGGTGCTGGACGATGCCCGCGACAGCGCCCAGGTCCGCCCGCTGCTACCCGGCGACCCCGGCTGCGCGGCGCTGGTCACCAGCCGCTACCGACTCGCCGACCTGGCCGGGGCACTGCCGCTCGAACTGGACGTGCTGTCGGCGGCGGAGGCCGAGCTGCTCCTGCGGCAGCTGGTCGGAACCGCACGGTTGGCAGCCGATCCGCAGGCGGCCGCCCAGGTGATCGCCGCCTGCGGACGACTTCCGCTGGCGCTGCGGATCTGCGCGGCCCGGCTGGGCGCGCGCCCCGGCTGGAGCATGCGGCACCTCGCGGACCGGCTGGCCGACCAGCTGATGCTGTTGAACGAACTGCGGGTGTGCAGCCTGGACATCAGGGCCAGTGTCGAGCCCAGCTACCGGGCACTCGAGCCCGCCGCGGCCCGGGCCTTCCGGCTGCTCGCCACGGCCACGAACGGCCCCCTCTCGACCGTGCAGGCCGCCCAGGCACTGCACCTTCCGCTGCCCGCTGCAGAGCACTTGCTCGAACAGCTCGTCGACGCACACCTGCTGCTCACCGACGCGCCCGGCCGATACCGCTACCCGGCCCTGTTGCGGGCTTTCGCTCGCGAGCAGGGCGGCCTGCGGCCCGGGATGGTGCCGGCGCAGCAGGACAGGCGCGCCGCCGCCGAACGGCCGGTCACGCTCGCCGACTCCGGGTACGCGCTGGGCCACTGAGGTCTGACGCGGCGTCCGGCCACCGCGTGGCCCGGCCCGGCGGCGGCCGGACGCTGCGTCAGGTCGGCTCAGCAATGGAACACCGGGCGGCGGTGGTCGGCCCTCGTACCGTCGGTGTCGTAGGTGATGCCGGTCACCATGGCGCAGCGCCCTGCGCCGCACACGGCGACCGGACCGGCGCAGGAGCTGTAGTAGATGTCGGAGCGGCCCGGATCCATCGGGCACTCGATGGCCGTGCACCGGCCGGGCCGCCGCTCTTTGGGCCGTCCTGGCGTCAGGCGATCAGCGCGACCTGGGTCAGGGCCGGCGTGCCGGAGAGGCTGCCGGTCTTGACGTTTACGGCACAGTTCCGTCCCGTGGAATTGTGCCGTTCATCCAGGAGGGGGGGGCAGATCGGATTGCCGGCCGCCACGCGAGCATGACGACTCCGCGTACCACCGCCGTCCCGGACCGGTATCGCGCCGCTCGGCCCGAGAAGCGAGCTGCAAATTCGCTTGTACACGGAGTTCACGGCCTGGCGGCACCTGCGACGTGGTCATATCCCGAGTCAGAGGCCGAGTTACTGACCAATGACGGGCGTGATACGCGCAGCATGGAGGATTCCCTTGGATTCGCGACCAGCCGGCCGCCACACCGCCCCCACTCATCGAGGACCTTGGGCATGCACGCCCGTATGCGCACGAAACTCATCCGCACTCTCACTTCGCTCCTCGCGGTGGCCGCCGCGGCGCCGGGGACACCCGTCCTCGCCGCCGCTCCCGCGGCCGCCGCTACGATGTTCGGCGGCGAAATCGCCGTCAAGACCGACGTCCGCTGCTGACCGTCCGGCCCACGGCGACCGCCGCGGGCCGGCCCCGGAACAGCTGTCGCCGACTGCCCGGCGGATCCTCCGAAGCCGGTCATGTCCATCGAGCAGTACCGGTCACCCGGCTTCGCCGGGCAGCGGCAAGCGTGCCTGCGCCGGCACCGCCCTCCTCAGCGCCCCGTCCGGTACCGGGGGCTCGGCAGTGCGGTCTGTCCGCGGAAGAACTCACTCCAACGCCCCGGCTGCGGCCGGGGGTACCTCCTCCATTCCCTTTTCCTGAAAGAAGGATGTCCACCATGCGTGTCTTCGCCAAGATCGCTGCCGTCGCGGCCCTTGCCGTGCCGATGCTCATTGCCGTTCCCGGGATCGCCAGCGCCACCACCCCCGGCGGCTGCTCCAGCGTCACGCAGATCGGCAGCACCGCCTACCTCAACGTCGGCGGGCAGACGATGGCGTCGGTGAAGCAGTACAAGGGCTGCGGGAAGAACTACTCCTACCTGTACGTGTGGGAGGGCTACCGCTCCTCCCACAGCAGTTGGGACGTGTGCACGGCCATCGTCACCACCGGCGGACACGTCCAGGACCCCCAGTGCGACCACAACTCCGTGGAGATCTGGTCCTCCGGCGCCGCCACCCTGTCGGAGTGCACCCAGGCGCTGGGTTGGAACGGGACCGGCCCCATTCCCTACTCCGGCGAAATCGCCGTCAAGACCGACGTCCGCTGCTGACCGTCCGGCCCACGGCGACCGCCGTGGGCCGGCCCCGGAACGGCTGTCGCCGACTGCCCGGCGGATCCTCCGAAGCCGGTCATGTCCATCGAGCAGTACCGGTCCCCGAACCGGCACCGGAACGGGTACCGGCCACCCGGCTTCCCCGGGCAGCGGCACGCGCACATGCGCCGGCGCCGCCCTCCTCCGCAGCAACCACGTCAGCGGCAGCAGCACCCACCAGCGGCGCCGCTGAGCACTGCCCGGGAGCCCTCCCATCGGAGCCCTCACCCGCCCGGTGCCCGACACCGGGACGAGGTCAGGGCCGATCCTCCATCACACCAGAAGGAATCACCGCATGGCATCCACCAGCAAGACCCGGAACACCTCCACCCGACTGCTCACGGCCGTCGCCGTCCTGAGCGGCCTGGTGCTGGGCGCCGCACAGGCCCACGCCACGACCCCGTCGTCCCCCACCGAGGCGCCGGCGGCCACCGCTGCCGCGCTGCCCGTGGTGAACATGGAAGCCACCGTCCTGGCCGCGCAGATCGATCCCCGGCGCGCCGACAGCACACAGACCCCGGGCGCCCACGACTCGGTCCTGGCCGTCGAGCAGGCCCTGCAGGCCCGCGGCCTCCTCGACGC
>NZ_BPRL01000031.1:0-39120 GCF_045862635.1 Kitasatospora sp. NE20-6 | reverse complement strand
ACACCATCGACAGACCGTCACCACCACCCCACCCCCCGCCCACCAACCACACCCGCACCACCACCCCCCACATGGCCCCCGTCACACCGACACCCGCGGACGGACCAAGGCGGACGGACCGGGGCAGGACCGGCCCGGGTGCGGCAGGGCTCAGGCGACCGCCTCCGCGGACTCCACCGGCGCCTCCCCGGCGGGCACCGCGGCCGGCGGCAGCAGGACGAGCGCGGTGCCCGCCGCGAAGGCGAGCCCGGGCAGCACCCCGCCGTGCGCGAAGCCGTGCCCGGCCCAGTACCCGAGCGCGGGGACGGCCGCCGCGTACCCGGTGACCAGCGCCAGCGGGCTGTGCGGCTCCGCCTCGGTGCGGGCCGCGGCGTGCAGGCGGCGGAGCGCCCGGTCGAGCGGGCGCAGGGCACGCAGCACGGCGACCAGCACGGCGGCCAGGGCCGCGATCCACACCGCCCGCAGCGCCCAGAACGCGCCGGACCCGACGACCGGCTCCGGCGCGAGGCCGGGCAGGTGGAGGACGGCCGCGAGGACCAGGACGGGCACCATGTGCCACAGGTACAGCGCCATGCTCGCCGCGGCCGTCGCCCGGGCGGCCCGGCGCGCGCGGGCCGGGCGCAGGGCGCGTTCGGCGGCGGGCGCGAGGAGCAGGCACACCGCGCACTGCGCGACGGCCCAGGCGAGCATGGCGGCCGACGGCGGATCGGTGTTGCTCACCTCCTCCCCGGTGACCAGGATCAGGCTCACCGGGTACGGCCCGTACGCGACGAGCAGCGCGAAGGCCGCCGCCCCGCCCGCGGCGAGCGCCACGAGGACGCCACGGCGCGCGAGCAGGCCGTCCCGCCAGCAGAAGCCGAGCTGGTAGGCCACCGCCCAGACGAGCAGGTGGTCGAGGTCGCGCAGCGGGGTCGGGCCCACGGCCACCGCCACGGCTGCCAGGACGACCGGCACGGCCGCACCCCACCGCCGGTGGGCGGCGGCCAGCAGGGGGGTGAGGGCGGTGATCAGCAGGTAGACGGGCAGGAACCAGAACTGCATGGCGAGCGCCCAGCCGACCATGCCGAGCAGCGCGGGGTCGGCGCCCGCCGTCCGGGCGACGGCGAGGCCGGCGAGGGCGAGCGCGGCGTACGCGGCGGTGGGCAGCAGCAGGCGGACGGCACGCCGGCGCACCCAGCGGGCCGCGGTGCCGCCCGCCGCGCGGTGCCGGTCCCACGAGCCGGCGGCGGCGTACCCGCCGGCGAGGAAGAAGACCGGCATGATCTGGAAGAGCAGCGTGAGCCACCGGGTCCACGGCAGGACGGCGAGGAGTTCGGGGGCGACGAGCGCGCCGTCGCGGTGGGCGAGCACGGTGATCAGCCAGTGGCCGGAGACGACCAGGCAGATGGCGAGGGCGCGCAGCAGGTCGACGTACCGGTCGCGTCCGCTGCTCACGGGGCGTCGGTCTGCGGGTGGGCACGGCGTTCCGGCGGCATGACGGTCACTATGGCCGGTGCCCGGAGGACCCGTCCAGGCCCGGGAGGTTGCGGTTCGGTCGCGTGCGGAGAAGCGCGGCCGGCGGGCCTGGACGGCAGGACGGACGGTGGTCAGGACGGCGGGGCGCTCGCCCCTCCCCCGGAGCCGTCGGCCGGACTCGCCGGGCCGTTCGGCCCGGGTGCCGACGAGTGGCTCGAACCCTCCGAGGCGGGCGCCGACGGGGGCGCGGACGACGGGGGCTCGGACGGGGCCGAGGTCGGACCGGACGACGGCTGCCCGGAGGACGGCCCGCCCGAGGACGGTTCGCCGGACGACGGTCCGCCGGAGCTCGCGCCCGGCGACGACGGCTCGCCCGACGACGGCTCGCCCGAGGACGGCGAGGCCGACGGCGAGGTGGACGGCACCGCCGTGTTGTCACCGCTCGCGGCACCACCGGTGGGCCGGGCGAACATCCCGCCGCTGCCGACGTCGACCAGCACCACGGTCGGCACCGGACTCGGCGCGGGCGACACCACGACGACGTCCTGGCCGTCGAAGCCCGGCCACGCCGTCCCGGAGTAGCTGGCCGGTCCCTGCGGGTCGACCGGCGGGAGCAGCGGGTTGCCGCAGGCGCAGCGGACCCGCGGCACGCCCTGGCCGTCGATCAGCACGGCGGTGCCGGCCTGCAGCACCGCCTGGTACGGGGTGGCCTTGCCGTCGGCGAAGCCGTGGTTGGTGACGCGGGTGTCGACGCGCAGCAGGACGGGGGTGAGGCTGTTGAGGTAGGGGTCGACCGCGTCCGGCTGGATGCCCTCGACGCCCGCCCAGGCCGCGGACTTCTCGGGGTTCTCCTTGAGGTAGCCGCTGAGTTTGGGCACGTCGCAGCTGGCGGTGTTGAGCGTGCCGCCGTACAGCCCGGCGTCGCCGCCGCCGCGGGTGCCTCCGGTCGAGGAGGCGGTGGCCCCGGCCGCGGTCGGGGTCGCGGTCTGCTGGGCGACGGACCCGGTGAACGGGTCCTTGCCCTCGGCGCCGACCGGCTGCAGGGCGACCTTCTGGGCGGCCTGGGCGGTGCCTCCGCCGCCCGCGGTGAGCAGGAGGCCCGCCGCGATGCCGCCGCCCGCGACGACCGCGACCGCCGCCAGCGTCCGGGGCCTGCGCCACCAGACCGGGCCCCGGTGCGCCCCGCCGCCGGCACCGGCTGTGCCACCTCCGCCTCCGCCGCCGCCCCCGCCCTCACCGCCGCCGACACCACCGGCGGCACCACCGGTGACGACGGTGCGCGGACCGGAGGGCGGCCCGGACGAACCACCGGGGCCGCCGCCGGGAGCCGCGGGACCGCCCGGGTGCGCGCCGGGGCCCGAGGTCGGCCCGGAGGGCGGGCCGGAGGCCGAGCCGGGGTGCGAGTCGGACGGCGGCGGGCCCTGCGAGGACGGGCCGGAGAGCGGGCCGGACGGCGGGCCGGCGGGCTCCTCCGGCTGCGGACCGGACGGCCGGTCGGCTGACGGCGGTTGCGGGCTCACGGGTGATCCTCCCGTCCTCGGCATCCCCGCCCCATTCTCCGCGCGCCCGCCGCGGCCCGCGCGACCAGTCGCCGTTCCCCGGCCGCTGACGGAGTCTGGAAGGAAAGCCACGGGGGACGCGACCCGGCAGGAGATCGGTGTGGGAACCACTGGCGGGCCCGGGGCCCGGACGACCGGCGGCAGTGGCGAGCTGCGCCGCTGGGTCGAGGCGCTGACCGCCGTCGCGGCCGCCCTGGCGGCCATGCTCGTGACGGCCGCGCTCGGCCTGCTGTTCGCCGGGGCGAACGACCTGCCGTCCGGCGGCTTCGGCCCGGTGGTCGCCGCGACCGTGCTGATGGCCTTCGGTGCGCCCGCCCGGATCGAGGGCGGCGCCGCCTTCGTGGCGGGCGCCCAGGGGGGCATCACCGCGCTGCCGCTGACCGTCGGCGTGATCGGCGCCCTGCTGCTCGGCCTGCTGTTCCTGCGGCCGATGCGGCTGCACGCGACCGTCGGCGGCCGGGAGCTCGCCGTCCGGGCGGCCCGGATCGCCGTGCTGTGGGTGGCGGTGCTGCTGCTCCTGTCGTGGGCGGCCCGGCACAGCTTCACCGTCACGACCGGGGAACCGATCGTCGACGAGCTGGGCGGGCTGCTCGGCGCCTCCCCCACGGTCGGGTTCGCGGTGGACCCGGGCCCGGCGGTCGGGTACGGCCTGCTCTGGCTGGCCGTGGTGCTGGCGCTGGCGCTCGCCGTGTCCCGGCGCACCCCGCTGCCGCTGCCGCTGCTGCGCTTCCACGCGGCGGTGCGCCCGGCCGCGCACGCCACGCTGACGCTGCTGCTGGTCTACGCGGGCCTGGCGGTGCCGGCCGGGCTGGTGGAGGCCGCGGTCGGCGGCCATGCCCGACAGACCCTCGCCGTGATCTTCCTGGGCCTGCCGAACCTCGCCTGGCTGGCGCTCGGCATCGGCATGGGCGCGTCCTGGCACGGCCATGTGGGGGGCAGCCTCGGCCTGCCGATGCCGAAGCCGCTGGCCGACGTGCTCCGCGAGGACCGCGACGTGCGGCTCGACATCGGCACCCTGACCGCGCAGGACACCCGCGCCTGGCTGCTCGTCGCCCTGGCCGTGGTGGCCCTGCTGGTCACCGGGGTCGGCATGGCGATGCACGCGCCGCCCGAGGTGAAGCCGCTGCGGCACGCGCTGCACCTGGCGGTGGCTCTGGCGGTGGCGATGCTGCTGGTCGGCCTGCTGACCCGGATCACCGCCGCGTACGGGCTGACGCTGCTCGGCTTCGGCGGCAGCGGGTCGGCGGTGCTCCGGCCCGACCTGGTGACCCTGGTGCCGGCCGGGGCGCTGTGGGGGGCGGTGGCCGGGCTGCTCGGCGGCCTGACGGCCGCGCGGGTGCGACGCGCGCAGCCCCACGACCACGCGCAGCCCCACGGTCACGACCGTCCCGGGCAGGACGGGTAGGACGGGCAGGGCGCGTCAGGAGGCGTCGTAGACCGGCAGCGCCCAGGGCGGCGGGCCGGGCAGGACTCCGGCCGGCCGGGGTGCCGGAGGGGACCGGACGGGATCCGGCGACTGCGGGGCACCGGACGGCTGCGAGGCGGCGGGCAGCTGCCGGGCACCGGGGAGCTGCTGGGGATCGGGCAGCGCGCCGTCGGGGACGAGCGGCACCAGCTCGGTCGGTGTCGGCACCGGGATCGCCGCGACGTGCTCGGCGCCGTGCAGCGCCCCGACGAACGCCAGGCAGCTGTCGTAGCGCTCGTCGGGGGTCTTGGCGAGCGCCCTGACCAGTATCGCGTCGAGGGCGGCGGGCAGCTGGGGGCGGCTGCTGCCGATCAGCGGCGGCGGGTCGTTGAGGTGCGCCCAGAGCTGGGCGAGGTCGTCGTCGCGCCGGTAGGGCGGGTCGCCGGCGAGCATCTCGTACACCACGCAGGCGAGGCTGTAGACGTCGCAGCGGCCGTCGACGGGCTTGCCGTTGATCTGCTCGGGCGCGACGTAGTCGAGGGTGCCGACGAACTGGCCGACCGTCGTCAGGCCGGAGAGCGAGAGCGACTTCTTGGTCAGGCCGAAGTCCGTGAGGTAGACGTGCTCGGGGTGGTCGGCGTCGGTGCCCTCGGCGACCAGGATGTTGCCGGGCTTGACGTCGCGGTGGACGAGCTCGTGGGCGTGCGCCGCGTCCAGCGCGGACGCCACCTGCGTGGTGATCCGCACGGTCTGGCGCAGCGAGAGCGGGCCCTCGCGGTCGAGGAGCGCCCGCAGGTCGCGGCCGCGGACGTACCGCATCGCGATGTAGAGAAGGCCGTCGGCCTCGCCCGCCTCGTAGACGGGCACGATGTGCGGGTGGTCGATGGCCGCGGCGATCTTCGACTCGCGGGCGAAGCGCTCGCGGAAGACGTCGTTGCGGGCGAGGTCGGGGGCGAGCAGCTTGACGGCGACGGTGCGGCCGAGCCGGAGGTCCTCCGCGCGGTAGACGACGGCCATGCCGCCGCGGCCGATCAGCTCCTCCAGGCGGTAGCCGGCGAGCTCCCGCCCGGTCAGGTCGGTCGGCGCGGCGGTGGTCATCCGCCCTCACCCCGGGGGCCCGCACCGGAGGCGGCGGCGCCGGGCGGCTCGACGGTGGCGTACGTCTGGAGGCCGGTGCCGTCGCTGTAGTACCAGCGGCCCTTGTCGAGGTCGAGCAGCCAGGCGGAGGGGCCGTCGAGCACGGCGCCGAGCCGCAGGTTGCGGGTGCGGTCGCGGAAGGTCTCCAGGTCGATCAGGCCGTCGGCGTACTCGCCGACCAGGCGGCGGTAGGAGGCGAGGGCCTGTTCGAGGGCGGCGAGCAGGGGGCGCGGGTCGTCGGCGCCGGCGAGCGGCCGGTCGGTGCCGGGCGGCGGGTGCGGCAGGGCGACGAGCAGCCGGCCGTCCACCCAGGCCGACCAGCCGTTGGAGCACACGATGCGCGCCCAGTTGCCGCTGCTGTCGGCGAGCCGGACGGGCAGGAGCGGGTCGAGGCGCACCGACGGACGCGACGGGTCGGGGCTCGCCCAGGTCTGGAGGCCGTCGGCGGGCGCGACATGCGTCGGGTGGAAGGCGAGCGGTGCGGTCATCCGGCGGTCACCTCCGCATCACGGCGGGCTCGTGGCGGCGCAGCAGCCGCGCGACGACCAGGCCGTACGCCACGGACAGCACCACCATCATGCCCATGTTGAGCAGCCAGGCGGCGGACGTGGGGGCGAAGAACGGGTCGGCGGTGAGCGGCTTGGGCACGGTGCTGCGCAGTTCGACGGTGCCGGCCATGGCGGCGAACGCCCAGCGGGAGGGCACCAGCCAGGAGAGCTGGGCGAGGACGGGGGTGGCGTCCAGTCGGATGAGCGCGCCGCAGAACACCACCTGCACGATCGCGACGAGCACCAGCAGCGGCATCGTCACCTCCTCCTTCTTCACGAGGGCGGAGATGAGCAGGCCGAGCATCATGGCGGTGAAGGAGAGCAGCGCGACGGCGAGGGTGATCTCGACGAGCGGTGGCAGGAAGACGCCGCTCCCGCCGTCCGGTCTGATGTCGACGCCGAGCAGGGCGACCATGGTGAGCACCACGGCCTGCACGACGGTGACCGTGCCCAGCACGATGATCTTGGACCAGAGGTACGCCGATCTGGAGAGCCCGACGGCGCGCTCGCGCTGGTAGATCACGCGTTCCTTGACGAGCTCGCGGACCGCGTTGGCGGCGCCGGTGAGCACGCCGCCGACGCAGAGGATCAGCAGGGCGTTGAAGACGCTGTTCTCGTCGAGGCTGCTGCCGGCCAGGGCCCGGGCCATCGCGCCCATCACGAACGGCAGCGCGATCATGACGGCCAGGAAGGTCCGGTCGGCGGTGAGCGCGGTGGCGTAGCGGCGGACGAGGGTGGAGACCTGCTTCGTCCAGCGCTGCGGCGGCCTGGGCGGCGGCGCGGTGGTCCCGGCGGCGGGGGCCGGCACCCCGGCGGGCCGCGGGTGGTCCATCGCCCCGGTGACGTAGCGCCGGTACGGCGCGGAGCCGCGGTAGTCGCCGGCCCAGTCGCGGTCGGTGTCGTTCTCGAACGCGTCGAAGGCGTCCGGCCACTGCTGGAAGCCGAAGAAGTCCAGGGTCTCGCCGGGCGGCCCGTAGTAGGCGATCCGGCCGCCGGGGGCGAGCAGCAGCAGCCGGTCGCAGAGCTCCAGGCTGAGCACGCTGTGGGTGACCACGACGACCGTGCGGCCGTCGTCGGCGAGGTTGCGGAGCATCTGCATGACCGAGCGGTCCATGCCGGGGTCGAGGCCGGAGGTGGGCTCGTCGAGGAAGAGCAGGGAGGGCTTGGTGAGCAGCTCCAGGGCGACGCTGACCCGTTTGCGCTGACCGCCGGAGAGGCTGGAGATGACCTGGTCGGCGCGCTTGCCCAGGCCGAGTTCGGCGATCACCTCCTCGACCCTGGCCTCGCGCTCGGCGGCGGCGGTGTCGTCGGGGAAGCGGAGCTCGGCGGCGTACCGCAGGGCGCGGCGCACCGGCAGCTGGGTGTGCAGGATGTCGTCCTGCGGCACGAGGCCGATGCGGCGGCGGAGCTCGGCGTAGTCGCGGTAGAGGTCGCGGCCGTCGTAGCGGACGGTGCCCTGGTCGGCGGGGCGCAGGCCGGTCAGCGCGTTGAGCAGGGTGGACTTGCCCGCGCCGCTCGGCCCGGCCACCGCGAGCAGGGTCTTCTGCCCCACGGGGAAGGTGACGGAGTCGAGCAGACGGCGTCCGCCGGCGACGGTGACGGTGAGGCCGTCGACGTCGAGGTCGACGTCGCCGGTGTCGACGTACTGCTGCAGCTCGTCGCCGACGAGGCAGAACACGGAGTGGCCGATGCCGATGAGGTCGCCCTCGCCGACCAGGGCGTTCAGCACCGGACTGCCGTTCAGGTAGGTGCCGTTGTGGCTGCCGACGTCGGCGATCTCGTAGCGGCCGTCGGGGCGGGCCCGGAGTTCGGCGTGCCGCCGGGAGACCGAGAGGTCGCCGACGACGAGGTCGTTGTCGAGGGCCCGGCCGATCCGCACGACCTTGGCGGGCAGCGGCCGCACGGTGGTCGGCGGCCGCATCGACCCGGTGATGAAGGTCAGCGCGGAGGGCCGGCGTTCGGGCGTGACCCGTTCGGGCACCTCGTGGAGGGTGCAGCACGGCCCGTCGGCGGCGCTGCCGAAGCGCAGCACGCTGCCGGGGCCGACGTCGAGGTGCTGCACGCGGTGGCCGTCGGTGAAGGTGCCGTTGGTGGAACCGGAGTCGTCGAGGATCCAGTGCGTGCCGTCGGCGTGCAGCACCGCGTGGTGCCAGGAGACCCGGGGGTCGCTGAGGACGATTTCGCTGGCGGGGTCACGGCCGAGGTGATAGGTGCGGCTCGGGCTGATGACCTGCGAGTCGCCCTCGGTCTCGAGTACCAGCTGCGGCGCGGTGAGCGCGGCGGGTCGCTCTCCCATACCGCCGATGGTAGCCGCGCCCCGGTCGCCCTGCCCGGTGCCGCCGTCCGGCCGCAGGTCGGGGCCGACATGCCCACGGCAGGGTGATTCGGCCGGAAAGAGGAGTGTCACCCGGTATGTCTTGGGGCATGACGTGTTCGTACTGTCGGCCGCAGATCGGGGAGGCTCCGTGAACACCTGGGCGACCTGGACCACGCAGGGCATTCTCGCCGGCACCGGAGGGGTGCGGACGGTCGAGCTGGGCGTCATCAAGGGCGACCTGACGGTCCACACGACGTGGATCGACGGCGAGGCCCGCCTCACGGTGCAGTACAGCGGCGCGCTGGACTGGTTCACCGTCGAGGGAAGCCCGGTGAAGGCCGGGGACGAGGCGGCGGCCCGCGAGCTCCACCAGCGGATGGTGGAGGCCGTGAAGGCGGGCGGCGGCGCGGGCGCACCGGGCTGACCCTGCCGCAGACGGGCCCCGCGGACGCACCGCGGGGCTCCCTCCGTGATCGCACGCAGGCGCGGGCGGGTCCGGCGGACGCACGGACGCAGGCGGCACCCGGGACACACCCGGGCACCGCTCAGCGGACGCGCACGTCCGCCGGACCCGCTCTTTTTTCGTCGGTGTGCAACCTTCGCGGCCGCCGAGGCGTGAGGAAGGGGGAAGGTCCCGCCCCACCCCAAGATCAACTGACGGTCCGTCAGGTGATAATGTGCAGGTCACGGGGGGCGTGGGGTGCCGCGCACGCCTCCGCCGCACCCGATTCCTGGAGCATCTGTGCCCGCACGCCTGAACCGCCGCGCCCTGCCCCTGGCGGCCGCCGCTCTCGCCGCCTCCCTGCTGGCCGGCTCGGCCCAGGCCGACGACCCCGCCCCGGCGGACGCCACCCTCACCGCCGACCTCGACGCGCTGCTCGCCGACGCCCGCCTGGCCAACGCCCAGACCGGCGTGCAGGTGCTCGACGCCGCCACCGGCGCCGTCCTGTACTCCCGCCAGCCCGGCGCACTCCTCACCCCCGCCTCCACCCTGAAGACCGTCACCTCGGCGGCCGCCCTCGACCTGCTCGGCGCCGACCACCGCTTCACCACCGAGGTCCGCACCACCGGCACGACCGCCGCCGGACGGCTCCGCGGCGACCTGGTGCTCCGCGGCGGCGGCGACCCCAGCCTGCTCGTCCAGGACCTCGACGACCTCGCCGCGAAGGTCGCCGCGACCGGCATCACCACCGTCACCGGCCGGGTGCTGGCCGACGGCACGCGCTACGACACCACCCCCCTCGGCGCCGGCTGGGCCTGGGACGACGAGCCGTACTCCTACAGCCCCCAGATATCCGGCCTGACCGTCGCCAACGACACCGAGTACACGATGGACACCGTGCAGGTGACCGTCACCCCCGGCACCGCCGGCAGCCCCGCCGCCGTCACCCTGGTGCCCGCCGAGGCACCCATGAAGCTCACCGGCACCATCACCACCGGCGCCGCCGGCAGCGCCGCCACCGCGGGCGTCCAGCGCCGCCGCGGCGTCAACGAGCTCAAGCTCTCCGGCAGCATCGCCGAGGGCGCCGCCCCCACCACCACGTGGCTGACCGTCGAGGACCCGGCCACCTACGCCGCCCGCGTCTTCGCCGGCGCGCTGGCCCGCCACGGCGTCACCGTGGGCCACGAGGTGCGCAGCGCCACCGGCACCGAGACCTCCCAGGCACTCGCCTCGCACGACTCGAAGACCCTGGGCGAGCTGATCGTGCCGATGCTGAAGATCAGCAACAACGGCATCGCCGAACACCTGGTCAAGGAGGTCGGCAAGGTCAAGGGCGGCTCCGGCGACTGGGGCACCGGCATCAACCAGATCAAGGGCTTCCTCACCGCCAACAACCTGGCCAGCCCCGCCGGGCGCCAGGTCGACGGCTCCGGCCTCTCCCGCTACGACCTCATCACCCCCGGCAAGATGGCCGCCCTGCTGAAGACCGCGCAGGACAAGCCCTGGTTCTCCGCCTGGTACGAGGCCCTGCCGGTCGCGGGCAACCCGGCCCGCATGGTCGGCGGCACGCTGGCGGCCCGCATGCGCGGCACCGCCGCCGAGAACAACGTGCACGCCAAGAGCGGCTCGATGAGCGGCGTCGACAACCTCATGGGCTACGTGACCGCGCCCGACGGCCGCAAGCTCATCTTCACCGTCATGGTGAGCAACTACGCCGGCACCAGCCCCCGCCCGGTGATCGACGCCATCGCCGTCCGCCTGGCCGCCGGGCACCCGGCCGCCGCGGCCGCACCCGCCACGACCGCCGTCACGCCGAAGCTGCGCTCGCAGCAGACGCCCGACCGCGGCGACGCCGCAGGCACCGCCACCGGCACCCGCTGGGAGGACTGCGAGACCATCGGCCGCTGCTGACCTGCCCCGACGGGTCCGCCCCCGGAACGCCCACCGGCACCGGGGGCGGACCCGTACCCGGGCCCGCGTCCGGAGCCGGACCCGCCTCCGGAGCCGGGCTGCACCCGGCGCAGGCTCGCGGACCGGTCCCGCGCGGCCGCGCAACGGCCGACGGCCGACGGCGCCCTAGGAACGGCGGCGCCCCCACGGCTTGCCGCCCGGGGCACGGGTCGGGATGCGCTCCACCGGGGGCTCGGGACGGTCCGCGGCAGGGCGCCCGGAACCGTCCCCCACCGGACGCGGCACCTGCTCGACCGGCGTCCGCCGGCCCGCTCCCCCGGCGGTCCACGCCTCGTCCCGGCCGCCGCCCAGCCGCTCGCCGCCCTGCCGGCCGCCCTGCCCGCTGCCCTGCCCGCCGCGCGGATCGGACGCCGCGGTCCGGACCAGCGGCAGGGTGCGGCCGCGCACCACCCGCCACACGCCGGTCGGGCACGGCCCGGCGTAACGGCGCAGCCGGTCGGTGTCGAGGGTGCGCAGCCGCAGGTCGAGGCAGCTGTCATGGTCGGCGTCCGGGTTCCAGCTCCGGGTGGGCAGCCGGATGTGGTCGCTGCGGCTGAGCCAGTCCTGACTGGTGCTGTTGAGCGTCTCCAGCCGGTCGCCGAGGGTACGCACCACGAGCACCGGCCGGTCCTTCGATCCGGGCCCGTTGGCGAACGGCACATCGGCCCACCAGATCTCACCGGGCACGGGCTGCCGCTGCGGGTGGTGGACGCCGCCGCGGGTCCAGTCGACCGGCGGCAGGCCGACGCGCAGCCGTACCGCCGGGATGCGCCAGACGGCGACCAGCGCGGTCGCCGCCGCCACCGCGCAGGCCGAACCGGCGGCCACGGCGACGAGCGGGTCCGCGGGGGCGCGGACCACCGCGGCCACGGCGGCCACCAGTGCGGCACCGGCGATCGCCGGGCCCTGCCGCGGACCGCGGTTGAGCACGCCCCAGGCGATCACGCAGAGGGCGGTGGTCAGGGTGGCGACACCGCCGAGCACGGGGAACGACCAGAGGGACTCCACGCCGGAGGCGTAGGCCCGGACGATGCCGAACCCGGCCGCCGCCATGAGGGCGGCGGCCCGGGCCGCGAGCCTCCGCCGCGCCAGGCGGCGGCGCCGGTCGGGCCGGTAGCACCAGGCGATGAACAGCGCGACGCACGGCGCGACGGCGAGCATGACCAGCCACTGGCCGTCGCTCTCGGCGAGCGCCCGGTCGGCCTCGGGGTCGTCGGCGAACAGCGCGATCGGCAGGATCCCGCACACGGTCAGGAAGGCCGAGCCCATGGCGAGCAGCGGCAGGGCAAGCACGAAGCGGATCGTGGACCGGATCATGACGGCAGCGTAGGGCACCCGGCCGGACGCCCAACAGGGTGTCCCCGGAGGTCTGCTGACAGCTGTTCAGCCGGGTGCTGCCGTCAGCGGCAGGTGTAGGGGAAGGCGACCGAGGCGGACCCGCTGCCCGGCCCGACGATCTCCAGCGTCGCCGTGGCCTGCATGGTGCCCTTGCCCTGGAACGTCCAGCGCAGCACCACGTCCGTGCTGCGCCGGCCGTTCGGCACCGGCTGGGTGAGCACACCCGAGTCGGTGCCGTCACTGCGCCGCCAGCGGTAGCGGACGGTGCCCGCACCCCCCTCGGTCCGCACGGTCCCGGTGATCACGGCCGTGCCGTCGCACCCCGGACCCTGCGCCGCGTCCGTACGGACCGACACCCCGGTGACCGCCACCGGACGGCCGTAGCGGTCCCAGGCCAGCCACGCCAGCACGGCGAGCAGCAGGAGCAGCGGCAGGACCAGCCACCGCCGGCGGCGCTTGCGCGGGGCGGGCTCCGGCGGCTCCGCCGCCGTGCCGTGCCAGACCGCGGCCGCCTGCGGCGGCACACCGGGGCCGAACCGCTGCAACCCGTCCTGCGGGCCGGGAGCGGGCTGCGGCTGGGGCTGCGGCTGCGGGACGTACGGCTGGGGCTGCCGGTACGGCTGCGGCTGAGCGTAAGGCTGGGGCTGGGGCTGCGGCTGGGCGTAAGGCTGCGGGTACGGCGCCGGGGCGGGCACCTGGGTGCCGAGCGGCGGGGTGGGCCACACCTGCGGGTCGAGGAACGTCGCGCTCTCGAAACCCTCCTCCTGCGGCGGCCGGGGCTGCGGAGCGGGCGGCTGCGGGGCGGGCGCGGGGGCGGGCCGCCCCTTCACCGGGCCCAGCCGGACGGTGCCCTCGACGTCCGGCGCGGGCTTCGCGAGCGGCAGGCGGACGGTGCCGTCCGGGTCGGCGGGCGGCACGCTCAACTGCACGGTGGCGTCCGGATGCGGGACCGGCGGGCCCAGCCGGACGGTGCCCTCGACGTCCGGTCCGGGCTTCGCCTGCGGCAGCCGTACCGTCCCGTCGTCCGGCGCCACGGCGGGCGGGCCCAGCCGGACGGTCTCCTCCGGATGCGGGGCCGCCGGGCCCAGCCGGACGGTGCCGTCGTCGTCCGGCGGCGTCGCGGGCGGGCCCAGGTGGATCGTGCGGTCGTCGTCGGGCTGCTGCGGTGTGGTCATGTGATCAGTTCCAGGCTCAGCCGATGACAGGGGGGCAGTTCACGATGTTGTTCTGGCCTTTGCTCGCCGCCGGATCAGTACCCGCGCTGACGGCCCAGAACCTGATCCGGCTCGTCGGTGCGGGGACCGACCGGGTTCCGGTCGCCTGACCCTTCGCCAACGGCACCGAGGTGGTGGCCGCGGGTGCACCGGCGGCGTTGTACCAGGTGACGGTCAACGTACCGGCACCCGCGTCGTCCGATCGGATGGTCACGTTCGCCGACGATGCGCCGTTGACCCCGCAGACCGGCGAGACGGCGACCAAGGAGACGTGCAGCACCGGAGCCGGCGGGGCGCTCGTCGTCACGGACGGGCTCGGCGACGGGGCGGAGGTCGTCTTCGACGGGCTGGGGCTCGGCTTCTTCGTCGGCGAGCTGCTCGGCGACGCGCTCGGCGAGGCCGACGGGCTCGCGCTCGCGGACGGCGAGGCGGACGCCGAGGCCGGGGCCGACGGCGAGCCCGGGGCGGACGGGCTCGGCGAGCCCCCGTCCGGCGCGCCGGACCCGAAGGTGGTGGTCGCCTCCGGCGAGGCGAGGGCGGTGGTGCCGGTGGCGTCGGACGCCCCGGCCGCGGCGACACCGGCGAGGGCGCCGCCGACCAGGACGAGGCCGGCCGCGGCGCTGAGCAGCTTGGCGCGCGGGCCGAAACGCCGCACGGCGACGGGGACGGCCGGCGGGGACGGCAGGGCCGGCATCGTCGTGGTGGCGAGCGAGGTGTTGCCGACCGCGTGGCCGTGCGGGTACGGCAGCAGCAGCGGGAGCAGCGCGACGAGCCCGGCGAGCTGTCCGCGGCCGCGCTCCTCCCACTCCCGGCCGTACGCGCCGACGGCGATCGACTCCAGCTCGGTCACGAGGGCGGCGGCTCCGGCCGGGCGCTCGTGCGGGGCCTTGGCGAGGCCCGCGCGGATCAGCGGGCGCAGGGCCTCGGGGGCGTGCTCGTCGGGGATGTCCGCCTCGTTGTGCTGGACGGCGAGCTCCATGAGCGTGGTGCCGGCGTACGGCTTCGCCCCGGTGAGGCACTCGTAGAAGGTGGCGGTGGCGGCGTAGACGTCGCCGGCCGGGGTGGCGGGTTCGCCCGCCCACTGCTCGGGCGCCATGTAGGCGGGGGTGCCCGCGATGTCGCCCTTCGCGCCGCTGGGCAGGGCGATGCCGAAGTCGACGAGCTTGGAGACGCCCCCGGTGGTGACGAGGACGTTGCCGGGCTTGTAGTCGCGGTGCACGACGCCCGACCGGTGAGCGTCGGCGAGGCCGAGCAGCGAGCCCTTGAGCACCGTGAGGGCGGCCTCCGGCGCGGTGGCGCCCTCCGCGCGGAGCAGGTCGCGCAGCGAGATGCCGTCGACGAGCTCCATGACGATGGCGGCGCCGCGCGGCCCCTCGACGTATTCGTACAGACGGGTGACGTGCGGCGAGGAGAGGGCGGCGAGGAGCTCGGCCTCGGTACGGAAATCGGCGTGGTCGGCATGCTCGCCGGTGAGGTACTTGACCGCCACGGGCGTGCCGGTGGCGTCGTGGCGGGCCAGGACGACGCGTCCGGCCGCTCCTGCGCCGAGCTCCCGCTCGTGGGTGTAGCCGGGCAGCTCCCAGCGTGCGTCCTGCGGCGCCGCCGGAGGCTGCTGGCCGCTCGTGCCTCTGTTGTCTTCCACCGTTCCCGCCACCCTGGTGTCCGTGCACCGTACGGTCGTACGGCCACCGGGAGTGACGCACCCGCGGGCCGGAGGGTTCCGGCGCGCGGGCGGTGGAAGGTCACGATTCGGCTGTTTCGCACACTACGTGTCGCGGCCCGTCCCCGGGGGCCGGGCGTTGCGGGACCGGTCGTGCACGGTCACTCCGTGTCGCGACGGCGGGCGGACTCGGCGGCCTCGGCCGCCACCGACCCGGCGTGCACGAGGCGGTGGCCGAGGTCGAGCAGGGCGCGGCCGACGGCGAGCTCGTCGCCGATCGCCGGTTCGACCGGGTCGTGGGCGCTGCGGCGCGCCTCGGCGTCGGCCGCGAGGGGGGTGCCGCCGAGCGCGGTGCCCGGCTCCAGGACGGCGTGCGCGCGGGTGAGGTCGCCGTCCTCGGTGACCAGCAGCCTCACCTGCCACTCGCTGGTGTGCGGGCCGCCTCCGGCGAGCGGGCCGCTCACCGGTGGAGGTCCTGCACGGTGTCGTCGAGGCGGTCGCCCTCCGCCGCGGACTCGTCCTGGGCGTGGGCGGTCTGGTAGGAGGTGATGCCTTCCTCGGGGTCGCGCGAGCGCACGTTCTCGTCCTCGCGTTCGCTCTTGTCGTTCAGCCGCTCGTACATGTCCGACATGACCGGCTCCCTGTGTTCGGGCGGTCGGCGGGCGCCCGGGCCGGGTTCGGCGGGTGGGGCCGTCGCCGGTGCGGGCGCGGCCGGCACGGCCGCGTTCCTGCCTCCAGCGTGCTCCTGCCCCGGCGCTGCTGCCACACACCCGGCCGGTGTCCGGTCAGGGGGTCTCGTCGAGCAGCGCGGGGTTGACGATCGACACGATCGCCCGGACGTCGGCCGCACCGGCGGCCGGCCACAGGACCTGCCGGGCGGCGCGGTACTTCCCGGCGAGCCGGGCCCGGTCGTCCGCGGCGAGCAGGGCGCTGCGGGAGGCGAGCGAGTTGTGCGCGTTGTCGGCGATCTTGACGAGGACGGCGGCGTGGTCGGCGGCGACCTCCCGCACCATCACGTCGTACGGGGTGTCCTCGTCCCGGGTGAGCCGCCGGACGGTGGCGACCACCGCGGACGGCACGCCCGCGCGCAGCAGGTCGTCGGCGGTCAGGTCGGTGTCCTCCAGCACGTCGTGCAGCAGCCCGGCCATCTGCAGGCCGGTGCCGAACGGCGCCATGCCGGCGGCCACCGCGCGGACGTGCGCGACGTACGGCGCACCGGTCCTGTCGACCTGCCCGGCGTGCGCCGCGGCGGCCAGGGCGTCGACGTCGGCAAGGGTCAGCTCGGGCACGGCGGGGTCCTCCTCGGTCTCCGGCGACCCGTCCGTCGGGGCGCCCTACAGTGGTGTCGGCCTCAGGGAAGGAGCGCAGCGTGCGGGTCACCCCGATCTCCGCGGAACGGCTGGCCGGGCTGGCCGCCGACCGGGTCGCGGACGCGTTCGGCGCGGGCGCCCCCTGGGTCCGGGTCGCCGTGGACGGCGCCGCGGCGGCCCGCCCGCACGTGCTCGCGGACGCACTGGTGGGCCCGCTCCGGCTGCGCGGCCACCCGGTGGTCCGGGTCTCCGCGGCCGACTTCCTGCGGCCCGCCTCGCTGCGCCTGGAGTACGGCCGGCACGACGCCGACGCCTTCCACGACCTGTGGCTCGACGACGGCGCGCTGCTGCGCGAGGTGCTGGCGCCGCTCGACCCGGGCGGGAGCGGCAGGGTGCTGCCCTCGCTGTGGGACGCGGCCGCCGACCGGGCCACCCGGGCACCGTACACCGAGCTCGCACCGGGCGGGGTGCTGCTGCTGGACGGCCCGCTGCTGCTCGGCCGGTGGCTGCCCTTCGAACTGACGGTGCACCTGGCGATGGGCGGGCCGGCCCTGGCCCGGCACACGGCGGAGGCGGACCGCTGGACGCTGCCCGCGTTCGCCCGGTACGAGGAGGAGACCCGGCCGCGCGAACTCGCCGACCTGACGGTGAAGGTGGACGACCCGCGGCATCCGGCGCTGGTCGAGAGCGTCTGACCGGCCGCCGGGTGCCGGGCCGTCAGGCCGCCGGCGGCCGGTCCGGGGCCGGTCCCCGCTGGCAGTGCGGGCACCAGAACGCCGGCCGGTCCCGGGCGTACGGCGCGGTGCGTACCGTCGTGCCGCAGCGCGGGCACGGACGGCGGGCCCGCCCGTAGACCCAGGTGCGGCGGCCGGGGGCGTCCTCGCGGGTGGTGAGGCGCTCGGTGCGGAGCTTGTTGAGGTCCAGCAGGTGGTGCGCCTTGGCGACGACCCGGTCGAGCGCCGTGACCTCCCCGACCGGGGTCCAGGGGGTGGTCCCGGCCATGAAGCAGAGCTCGTTGGCGTACACGTTGCCGATCCCGGCGAGGTTGCGCTGGTCGAGCAGCGCCTCCCCGACCGGGCGGGCCGGGTCGGCGGTGAGCCTGCGCAGTGCCTCGGCGGCGTCCCAGTCGGGGCCGAGGAGGTCCGGGCCGAGGTGGCCGACCGCCCGGGCCTCGTCGGCGGTGGGCAGGAGTTCGACGACCGGCAGCCGGAACCCGACCGCGGTGTGCCCGGCCGTGGCGAGCACGGCCCGGATCTCGTACGCGGGCCCGCCGCTCCACCGCTCGCCCGGCCTGAACACCGACCAGCGGCCGTCCATCCGCAGGTGGGTGTGGAGGGTGAGGCCGCCGTCGAAGCGGGTGAGCAGGTGCTTGCCGCGCGGCACGACGTCGAGCACCAGGCGGCCCGTCAGATCGGCGGTGGCGTGCGCCGGCACCCGCAGGTCGGCCGCGGTCAGCCGGTGGCCGGCCAGGGCCTCGCGGAGCTCCGCGGCCGTGCGGTGGACGGTGTCGCCTTCGGGCACTCCCCCATCATGCCCGCCCGGCGGCCCGGGCGGGCCGCCGCCTCGCAGCGCGGGCGGGGTGCCGCCGCCGGCCGGTCATGCGCCGCCTGCGCCGCCCGGGTGCGGCCGGTAGACGGTGAGCCCGCCCGGCCGCTTGCCGAGCAGCAGGCGGTCGGGCGCGTCGACGACCTCGCCGTCGACCGCCGCGTGCGGGACGCCGCGCAGGTCGGAGACGTCGAGGGCGCGCAGCCGGGCCTCCTTGTAGACCGGGGAGCGGCCGAGGGTGCCGGTGAGGAAGGCCGCCACCAGCCGGGTGCGGGCGAAGGGGTGGCTGCCGTCGACGATCCGCACGTCGAGGATGCCGTCGTCGAGCCGGGCGCGCCGGGTCGGTGCGAAGCCCGGCGGGTCGTACGCGCCGCTGCCGGCGAAGAGCAGCCACAGGCTGCGCGGCACCCCGGAGACCGAGACCCGGACGGGCTCCGCCCGGGAGAGCACCTCCACCAGGGCGACGCCCAGGGCCGGCCACTTGCCGATCCGCTTCTCGTGCCGTTCGCGGATCCGCACGAGGTCCGGGTAGACACCGATGCTGAAGGTGTTGAGGAAGTGCAGGTCGGTGCCGTCGGAGCCCTGTGCGCGGCCGACGTCGACGGAGACGGCGCTGCCGTCCTCGACGGCGTTCGCGGTGTCGGCGAGGCTCGCCGCGCCCAGGTCGAGGGCGAAGTGGTTGAGCGTGCCGCCGGGGAAGACCGCGAGCGGCAGCCCGGCCCGCCGGGCGGCGTCCGCGGCGAGGTTGACGGAGCCGTCGCCGCCGCAGACACCGAGCGCGCCGCCGTCCGCCGCGGCCCGGCGGGCGGCCTCCTCGACGAGGGCGGGCAGGTCGTCGCCCGGCCCGCGCAGCACGAGGTCGGCCTCCGGCAGCAGGCGGCGCAGCTCGGTGACGGCCGCGTCGGGACCGTCCGGGCCGGAGTCCGCGTTGACGACGACGACGAGCCCCGCGCCGCGCGGCAGTGCGGGCGCGTGCACCTTCGGCGGGGCCGCCTGCGCGGGCGCCTCCGCCGCGCGGGGCCACCAGCGGGTGGTGAGCAGGGCCGCACCGGCACCGAACGCCGCCCCCGCGAGGACGTCGCCCGGGTAGTGCACGCCGACGTACACGCGGGAGGCCATCACGCCCAGCGCGACCGGGGCCACGCACAGCGCGAGCGCCGGCGACTCCAGGGCCACGCCGACGGTGAACGCCGCCGCCGACGCCGAGTGGCCGGACGGGAAGGAGCTGGTCAGCGGCTGCACCCGCAGGCGGCGGGCCAGCGGCACGGCGTCGAGCAGCGGCCGCGGGCGGCGCGTGGCGGACTTCGCGGGGAGGTTCGCCACCAGCGACGCCAGCGCGAGCGACCCGACCCCGCGCAGCGCCGCCCGGCGGGCCGTCCGGCTGCCGGAGGCCGCGAGCACGGCCGCCGTACCGAGCCACAGCACGCCGTGGTTCGCCGCGGTGCTCAGCCGCGGCAGCACCGGGTGCGCACCGCGCAGCCGGCTCTCGGCGACCCGGGCGAACAGACGGCGGTCGAGCGTGTGCAGTGCTCTCATGCCGCCCAGCCTAGTGCGGCACCCCGCGCGGACCCCTGCACGGCCCCGCACCCGGACCCCGGGTCTTACGGGACGCTGACGGCGCGCCACACCGCGGCCCGGAGGGCCCGCGGGCGGACTAGCGTCGGCGGCATGGAGCTTCTTCTCACCGGGGGTGCCGGGTTCATCGGGTCGGCCGTGGCGCGCCGGCTGGCGTCGGCGGGCCACCGGGTGCGGGTGCTGGACGCGCTGCTGCCCGCCGTGCACCCGGACGGGTGCCCGCCGGAACTGCCGGACGGCGTGGAGTTCGTCCGCGCCGACGTCCGGGACCGCGACGCCGTGGAGCGGGCGCTGCACGGCGTCGACGCGGTCTGCCACCAGGCCGCGATGGTGGGCCTGGGGCTCGATCTCGACGACGCGCCCGCCTACGTGGGGTGCAACGACCTGGGCACCGCCGTCCTGCTCGCCGCGATGGCGCGCGCCGGGCTCCGCGACCTGGTGCTCGCCGGGTCGATGGTCGTCTACGGCGAGGGCCGGTACGCCTGCGCGGTGCACGGCGAGGTGGCCCCCGGGCCGCGGCAGGTCGCCGACCTCGACGCCGGGCGCTTCGACCCGCCCTGCCCGCGCTGCGGCGCCCCCCTGACGGCGGCTCCGGTCGGCGAGGACGCCCGGCCCGACCCGCGCAACGTGTACGCGGCGAGCAAGCTCGCCCAGGAGCACCTCGCCGCCGCCTGGGCCCGCGCCTGCGGCGGGCGGGTGCTGACGCTGCGCTACCACAACGTGTACGGGCCCGGCATGCCGCGCGACACGCCGTACGCGGGGGTCGCCTCGGTCTTCCGCTCGGCACTGGCCCGCGGCGAGGCGCCGCAGGTGTACGAGGACGGCGGCCAGCGGCGGGACTTCGTGCACGTCACCGATGTCGCCGAGGCCAACGCGGCGGCCCTCGACGCCGTCGGGTCGGCCGCGCCGGGCAGCGCCCGGGTCTACAACGTCGGCAGCGGCGAGGTGCGGACGGTCGGCGCGATGGCGCACGCCCTGGCCGACGCGTACGGCGGCCCCGCCCCGGTGGTGACGGGCGCGTACCGGCTGGGGGACGTCCGGCACGTCACGGCGGACTCCGGGCGGCTGCGCGCCGAGCTCGGGGTCCGGGCCCGGGTCGGGTTCGCCGCGGGCATGCGGGAGTTCGCGGCGGCCCCGCTGCGCGGCGGCGGCTGACCGGCGGCAGCCGACCGGCGCACCCTGCCGACCGCACCCTGCGGGCCGCGTGGTGCGGGCGGTACGGCGACCGGCCCGCCGCCCGTGGGGGGACGGCGGGCCGGCCGGGTCATCCGGGCAGGGCCCGGGTCACATGACCATGCAGCTGTACGTCACCGACGCGCTCGGCGCCCCGCCGTTCACGAGGAAGCCGAAGGTGGTGGTGCCACCGGCGGCGAGCGAGCCGTTCCAGGACGCGTTGTCGATCGTCGTCTCGGCCCCGGTGCCGGTGGAGACGCCGTTCCAGACCTGTGCGAGGGTCTGGCCGCTCGGCAGGGTGAAGTGCGCCATCCAGCCGAGGATCGGGTGGCTGCCGGTGTTCTTCACCGTCACCTCGCCCTGGTAGCCGCCGTTCCAGCTGCCGACCGTCCGGTAGACGGCGGAGCAGGAGGGATCGGTGGCCGGAACCGTCGGCGACGGCGAACCCGGGGCCGGGGAGCTCGGGGCGGGCGAGCTCGGGGCCGGCGAACTGGGTGCCGGGGAGCTGGGTGCCGGGGAGCTGGGTGCCGGGGAGCTCGGGGCGGGTGAGGTCGGGGTGCCCGTCCCGCCGACACCGGTGACCTCGCCGTTGCCGCCGTCGAACGTCACGTCGGAGCAGCTGTAGAAGGTCTCCGTGCTGTCCGAGCGCTGCCACACGGTGTAGATGATGTGGCGCCCGGACTTGCCGGCGGGCAGCTTGGTCGTCCAGGAGTACTTGCCCTCCACGGTGCCGACCGAGCCGGTCTTCGGCGGGTCGGTCACCGAGTAGAACGGCGAGCTCTCCAGGGCGTCCCAGGTGAACGTCTTCGAGGCGTCGAAGCCGTCCTTGGTGACGTACTGGATGAAGGTGCCGGGGTGGGCCGCCCAGGAGTTGTAGGTGAAGCCGTAGGTCGCGCCCGAGGTGAGGTGGGTGAGCGGCCAGTCGGTGCGGGGCAGGTTGAAGCCGGTGAAGTTGGTGTTGCCGCCGCTGCACAGCTCGCCGTCCGGGACGAAGCCGCGGGTGCGGCCCGCGCCGTCGGACCGGAGCACGGAGAACCAGTTGTAGAACGGCGTGGTGCCGCTGACGGCCTGGGCGGCCGCGCAGGCGGGGTTCTGCGGCTTGATCTCACCGGTGGAGGTGAGGCCGTCCTGCCAGCAGAGGAACGTGCGGCTGCCGGGCGTCATCGGAGCGCCGTGGGCAGCCGCTTTCGGGCCGGTGGTGAACACCATCACCAGCGCGGGCAGTGCCGCGAGGAGGGTGAGCAGGCTGAGCAGGTGTAAGCGGTGACGGAACCTCTTCATGGGGCGGGTGTCCCTTCGACGGGTGGGGGGGTGGTGCCGCTGGACGAAGGATGGGAGCGCTCCCATTCGGAACGTAGCGCGGCCCTGGACACCTGTAAATGGATTCGGTCACGGCGGTGACAAATATGTTGGCGGAACACCGCCAACACCGGCCCCACCGGTCACCGCCACCCGCCGCCGCACCGTCGGCCCGCCCCGCCGCTCCCCCACCGCTCCCCTCACCGCCCCCACTGCCCGCCACGGCGGCCGTACGGCCGACCCGGCGGCACGCTACGCCCGGGCGGCCGCCGTGGCGGGCAGCGCGATCTCGAAGCAGCACCCGCCGGTCACGTTGCGCACCGTCGCCCGCCCCGCGTGCGCCTCCACGATGCCCCGGACGATCGCCAGACCCAGGCCCGCCCCGGTGTCCCCGTGGTGCGGGCCCGAGCCGGCCGCCGCCCGCGGGGTCCGCGCGGCCGCACCGCGCCAGCCCGTCTCGAAGACCCGCCCCAGATCGGGCTCGGGGATGCCGCCGCAGCCGTCCGTCACGGACACCAGCACCTCGTCCGCCTCCCGTCGTGCCGCGACCGCGACGACGCCGTCCGCCGGGGTGCAGCGGATCGCGTTGACCAGCAGGTTCGCCAGCACCCGGGTGATCTCCCGGCCGTCCACCTCCACCGGCTCCGGCGCCACCCGGCCGCCCTCCAGCCGCACCCCGCGCTCACGGGCCAGCGGCGAGGCGCCCGCGATGGCGTCACCCACCAGGTCGTACACCGACACCCGGGACGGCGACAGCGACAGCGCACCGGCCTGGATGCGGGACAGCTCGAACAGGTCGTCCACCATGCCGTTCAGGCGGTCGACCTCGGTGCGCATCCGCACCAGGTAGCGGGCCGGGTCCTCCGCGACGCCGTCCTCCAGCGCCTCCGCCATCGCCCGCAGGCCCGCCAGCGGGGTCCGCAGGTCGTGCGAGATCCACGCGATCAGCTCCCGGCGGGAGTGCTCCAGCGCCTGCTCGCGCTGCCGCGACTCCGCCAGCCGCGCGCTCGTCGCCGCCAGCTCGGCACTCAGCTGGGCCAGTTCGCTGCCGAGCGGCTGCGCGGGCGCGGCGAAACCCGCCTCGCTGCCCACCGTGCGGGCCGCCGCCGCCAGCGCCCGGCTGCCCGCCACCACCTGCCGGCCCAGCAGCGCCGCGGTCACCAGCGAGACCACCGCCGCCATGCAGGTCACCGTGATCACCACGCCGAGGTCGTGGTCGGAGAGGAACATCGCCTGCGCCACGGACACCGTGCCCGCGGTCATCGCCAGCACCGTCACGGCCGCCACGCACAGCAGCGACAGCGCCACCGAGCGGCGGCGCAGCAGGCGCACCGCCGGCCAGCCCACCAGACCGGCGGCGCCGGCCCCCAGCGCGGCGAAGAGGGCGATCAGCAGCATGTCGTTCACGGCACTCAGCTCCCCGCCGGGTCGAAGCGGTAGCCGACGCCCCACACCGTGCTGATCAGGCGCGGCGCCGCCGGGTCGTCCTCGATCTTCTCCCGCAGCCGCCGCACGTGGACGGTCACCGTCGAGAGGTCGCCGAACTCCCAGCCCCACACCCGCTGCATCAGCTCCTCCCGCCCGAACGCCGCGCCCGGATTCCGCAGGAAGAACGTCAGGAGGTCGAACTCGCGCAGGGTGAGGGTGAGTTCACGCCCGCCGCGGTACGCACGGCGGGCCTGCGGGTCGAGCGTGAGGTCGCCGCGGACGACCGTCCCGGCCGCCGGCGCCGCCGCACCGGCCCGGCGCAGCACCGACTGGACGCGCAGCACGAGCTCGCGCGGGCTGAACGGCTTCGTCACGTAGTCGTCCGCACCGAGCTCCAGGCCGAGGATGCGGTCGGCCTCGTCGCCCTTCGCGGTGAGCATCACCACGGGCAGGGCGGCGCCGTGCTCGGTGGCGCGCAGACGGCGGCACACCTCCAGCCCGTCGATGCCGGGCAGCATCAGGTCGAGCACGACGAGGTCGGGCCGGCGGGCGGCCGCGGCCAGTGCCTGGTGCCCGTCGGCGGCGCGGTCGACGTCGTAACCGGCCCGCCGGAGGTAGCCGGTGACGACCTCGGCCACGGTGGGGTCGTCGTCGACCACCAGGATGCGGCCGGGCGGTGGGGTGGTGTTCACACCCCCGAGGATAGGAAACCCGCAGGCCCCGGCGGAGCCGCCGCCGCTGCTCCGTACGACTTCCGTAAGGTGCGGGCAGCACGGTCGGGCGCCCCGCCGCGGGTACGTTCGGTGACGTGACTCCTCCCTCCGCCGCCGACCCGGCCGCCGCCGGCCCGGCGGCCACCGTCGACGTGGTGCTGCCCTGTCTCGACGAGGCCGCCGCGCTGCCCTGGGTGCTGGGCCGCATGCCGGCCGGCTGGCGGGCCGTCGTCGTGGACAACGGCTCCACCGACGGCTCCGCCGGGCTCGCCCGCTCGCTGGGCGCCACGGTCGTCGTCGAGCCGCGCCGGGGCTTCGGCGCGGCCTGCCACGCCGGGCTGCTGGCCGCCACCGCCGACACGGTCTGCTTCATGGACTGCGACGCCTCGCTCGACCCCCGCCAGCTGCACCGCGTGGTCGACCCGGTGGCCGACGGCACCGCCGACCTGGTGCTCGGACGGCGCCGGCCCACCGCCCGCGGGGCCTGGCCGCTGCACGCCCGGCTCGCCAACGCCGAGCTGGCCCGCCGTCTGCGGGCCCGCACCGGTGCGCCGCTCCACGACCTCGGCCCGATGCGGGCGGCCCGCCGCGAACGGCTGCTCGCCCTCGGGCTGGGCGACCGCCGCTCCGGCTACCCGCTGGAGATGGTGCTCGCCGGGGCCGCCGCGGGCCTGCGGATCGCCGAGGTGCCGGTCGACTACCGGCCGCGCGCCGGACGGTCGAAGGTGACCGGCACCGTCCGCGGCGTCCGGCAGGCCGTCCGCGACATGCGGGCGGTGCTCGCCGCGCCGCCGCCGACCCTGCTCGTGATCGCGAAGGAGCCGGTGCCCGGCCGGGTGAAGACCCGGCTCACCCCGCCGTTCACGCCCGACCAGGCGGCCGCCCTCGCCGCCGACGCGCTCGTCGACACCCTGTGCACCCTCTCCGCCGTGCCGGCCGGCCGGCGGCTGCTGGTGCTGGACGGCTCCCCCGGGCCGTGGCTGCCGCCCGGCTGGGAGGTAGTGCCGCAGGCCGCGGGCGGGCTGGACGAGCGCCTCGCCGCCGCGTTCGCCCACGCCGGGCCGCAGGCGCCGGCCGTGCTGGTGGGCATGGACACCCCCCAGCTCACCGCCCGCACCCTCGCCGAGCCCCTCGCCGCGGCCCGGCGGCCCGGCGTCGACGCCTGGTACGGCCCGGCGGCGGACGGCGGCTTCTGGGCGCTGGGCCTGGCCCGGCCCACCCCGGAGCTGGCCCGCCGCCTGCTGGTCGGCGTGCCGATGTCGGCTCCGCACACCGGCAGCGTGCTGGAGCTGCGGCTCGCCGCCGCCGGTCTGGCCGTCGCGCGGCTGCCCGTGCTGCGCGACGTCGACACCGCCGCGGACGCCTGCGCGGTCGCCGCGCTCGCCCCGCACGGGCGGTTCGCCGCCCGCCTGCGGTCGCTCCGCGCACCGGCCGGGGCGACGGGGTGACGCTCACCCTGCCCTGGGTCGACGACCCGTTCGCCGAGGCCATGCGCACCGGCCGCGGCCCGCTCTGGCTGCGCCGCTCGGACGGCGGACGCGTCGTGCTCGACGTGGAGCGCTGGTGCGCGGCCGCCGACGGCGCCGACCACGGCCTGCTGGAGCGGTGCGTACGGGCCGGGCGGCCCGTGCTCGACATCGGCTGCGGCCCCGGCCGCCTGGTCACCGAGCTCCTGGCGCGCGGCGTGCCCGCGCTCGGGGTGGACGTGACCCGCGCGGCGGTGGCCCGTACGGCCGGGCTCGGCGGGGCGGCGCTCTGCCGGTCCGTGTTCGAGCGGGTGCCCGGCGAGGGCCGCTGGGGCACCGCCCTGCTGGCCGACGGCAACCTCGGCATCGGCGGCGACCCGGACGTCCTGCTCCGCCGCTCCGCGCAGCTCCTGGCGCCGGGCGGCACCCTGCTCGTCGAGGTCGAGCCGGCCGAGGTCGACGAACGGCTGCTCGTCCGCGTCGAGGGTCCCGGCGGCCGCTCCGGGCCGCAGTTCGCCTGGGCCCGCCTGGGGGCCGCCGCCGCCTCCGCCCGCGCGGCGGCCGCCGGACTCGCCGAGGCCGAGCGGTGGGTGTCCCACGGGCGGCGGTTCCTCGCGCTCCGGCGCCCCTGACGGGCCGTCGCCGGACGGCGGGCCGGTTCAGCCCGGTGGGCCCGGTGGGGCGTCCAGGCGGCGGGCCAGGTCGAGGAGGTCGGGCAGCCGGAGCACGCGGCCGCCGGAACCGGGCATCGGCACGTGCAGCGGCTCCGTCCAGCGGGCCGGGATCGCGTCGAGGCCGTACACGGCTCCGGCGAGGCCGCCGGTGACCGCGGCGACGGTGTCGGTGTCGCCGCCGAGGTCGACCGCGGCCCGCAGCGCCTCCTCGAAACCGGTGGTGGTGCGCAGCGCCCACACCGCGGAGCCCAGGCAGGGCCAGACGGCACCGTTGAACTCGGTGGCGTCCTCCGGGTGCCAGCCGTCGGCGAGGACGACGGCGTACCGGATGCGGTGGTCGGGGTGCACGGCCGCCAGTGCCTCGGGCAGGACGGCGAGCGGGTCGCCGCCGTCCAGGGCGACCCGGACGAGGTCGTGGAACAGCGCGGTGCCCTCCCACGCCGCACGGTCGCCGTGCGTGAGGGCGGCGATCCGGCGGGCGGCGTCCATCGTCCCCGTCCGGCCCGTACGGGCGAACGCGACGGCCGAGGTCGCGGCGCGCATCAGCGAACCGTTGCCCGCCGCACGGAGGTTGACCTGGAAGTGGACGGCGGCCGCGAGGTCCCACGGCATGCCGCCGGTGAGCACGTCCTCGGTCTGCAGGCCGATGTCCTTGGGCCCGGAGGCCGCCCAGTGCCGGAACCGGGCGAAGAGGTCCGGCAGGTCGAGCCCGCCGTGCGCCAGCAGCGAGTCGGCGACGAGCACCGCCATCTGCGTGTCGTCGGTGGCCTCGCCCGGATCCCATCCGCCGCCGCCGCACATCTCGCCGCCCGCGCCGGGGGCCGGGAAGCGCGCCGAGAAGGCGTCCGCGGGGCCGAACTCGAAGGGGGCGCCGAGGGCGTCGCCGACCGCCGAGCCGACGACGGCGCCCGCCGCCCGGGCACTGCGGCCCACGTCCCCGGCGTTCACGCCTCCGCCGTTCACGCCTCCTCCGTTCACGTCCCCGCCGTTCACGCGTCCGGCCGGTTCACGCGTTCAGCCAGTCCCCCGGGACGGCGGCCCGCAGCTCGTCCAGGGCCGGCACGGTGCGGGTGCGGACCAGCAGCACCGCGCCGTCGTCCTCGCGCAACAGGACGTCGGCGCCGGCGAACCAGCGGCTGCCACCGGTGACGGCGGACGTCGGGTAGGCGGGGAACGGCAGTTGCACGTACTGCTCCTCGACGAGGCGCAGGGCCTTCTCGTCGAGCGCGTCGAGGAAGTCGCTGCGGTCGGCCGGGGCGTGGAGCGACTCGGAGAGCACCAGCTCGACGAACGCCACCGAGAGCCGGTCGAGCCAGCCCTGCCAGGGCGCGCCGGTCGCGTCCATCCGGACGACGACGGCCGGGTCCGGCCGGTGCAGCTCGGTGAGGAGGACGCCCCAGGCCGCGGCGCCCTGGTTCTCGTGCCGGAACACCAGGGCCACGCCGAGGTCGTCGACGTGGAGGTCGGCCGGGCACAGCAGCACGTCGTGACTGGCCGTCAGGTCGCGTCGCCGGCCGAACAGTCCGTACGCCTCGCGCAGTGCCGCCGGCAGCCGGAGGCCGAGCCGCTGCTCGGCCGCCACCAGATCGGCCTCGCTCCAGCCGTCGGTGTCGGTGAGCGGCGCGACCCAGTGCCGGGCGAAGTCCTCCACGAACCACCAGGCCTCGGCACGGTCCTCAAGACCGGCCGCGACACCCTCGACGAGATCGAACCCCTGTGTCATGGCCCCGACCCTACCGGTCGGAGGGAAGTGCTCCGCAACGCCCGGGAAACCGGGCGACGCGACGTCACCCGGCATGGCATCCTGCGCACATGGACGAGGAATGGGTGAGGATCATCACCGTCGAGAACGCCGCCGGCCTGCCGCAGCCCGGGTTCGCACTCACCGTTTGACTGCGCGACCGCGGTATCGACTGGTGGCCCTTCGAGGAGAGCGACCTGCGCGGCGGCCTCGCCTGCGGCCCCGACCCGGCCCTCGGCGGACGGTGGCGCGGATGGCACACCCTCCGGATCCGGGCCGACGCCCTGCGCCGCCTCGGTCTGCACCCCGACCAGCCGGCCTCCCGGCCCGGCCGCCCGCTCGCGCCGGACTGGTGGGGGCCCTGGAACGGCCACCGCACGTGGCAGGTCACCCGGCAGGCGGTCGCCGAGGCCCGGCAGCTGTGGACGCCGTGACCCACCGGCTGTGGGCACCGTGACCCGGCGGCCGCGGACCCGGTTAATCCGGTGGCGGGCCGTCGGCCCGGATGCTTCGATGCGCCGTGCCCCTTTCACACGAGACCGACCACACCGCCCTGTTCGGCACCGCAGCCGACCGCGCCGCCGCCCTCGACCTGATCGAGCGCTTCTACGACGGCGTGCCGCGGTCCGCCGCCCGCGCCGAGGACCTCGGCCCGCTCACGCTCTTCGTCCGCGAGGACGAGGGCATGCCGTACTACGCCCGGCCCGGCCTCGGCCGCTGCGCCGCGGCGGACGCCGTGACGGCGGCGGACGTGCGGCGGGTGCGCGAACGGCAGCGCGCGCTCGGCCTCCCCGAGAGCTTCGAGTGGGTGGCGGAGACGGCCCCCGCGCTGCGGGCCGCCGCCGAGGAGGCGGGGCTCACCGTGCACGCCTACCCGCTGATGGTGCTGGCCGCCGACCCGGACGGCCCGGACGCTCCCGCCGGCCCGGACGGCCCTGACGCTCCCGCCGGCCCGGACGGCCCTGACGCTCCCGCCGGCCCGGACGTGCGGCCGGTCGGCCCGGACGATCCGGCGTTCGCGAGTGCGCTGGCCGTGCCGTACCTGGCCTTCGCCGACCCCGGCACCGGCGTCGGCACCGCGGGGCCGGCCGAACTCGCCTCCGCGGCCGCCGGGATGGCCGCCGACGGCTCGGTGGACCGGGCCGCGGCGCGGGCCCGGGCCGGGCTGACGGTCACCGCCGCGGCCCTCGCGGCGGACGGCACCGCCGAGTGCGCCGGACAGTACCAGCCGGTCGGTGCGGTCGCCGAGCTCGTCGGCATCGGCACCCTGCCGACCGCCCGCCGCCGGGGCCTCGCCCGGGCCGTGACCGCGGTGCTGGCGGCGGACGCGCGGGCGCGCGGCGCGGAGACCGTCTTCCTGACCGCGGGCGGCGACGCCCAGGCCCGGCTGTACGGACGGGTGGGGTTCCGGCGGATCGGCACCGCACTGATCGCCGGGCCCGCGGAGGAGGACGGCGCGGCCTGACACCAGGGCCCGCCGGAGGCTGCGGTGCCGGGCCGTCAGCCGCCCGGCAGGGGCAGCTCCGCCGCCTCGCCGAGCAGCGGCGCGAGCAGGTCGCCGTGCTCGGCGACGCGGGCGAGCACGTCCTCCGGCGTGAAGGCGAGCGCGGACGCCGACCGGCACTGCTCGACCTCCGCCCAGGTCAGCGGGGTGGAGACGCCGGGGACCGCGGTCGCCCGCAGGGTGTAGGGGGCGGCGGTGGTCTTGGCGCTGGTGTTCTGCGACCAGTCGACGAACACCTTGCCGGGCCGCAGGTTCCTGGTCATCCGGTGCACCACGTGGGCCGGGTGCGCGGCCGCGAGGCTCTCCGCGAGGCTGCGGGCGTAGCCGACGACGGCGGCCGCGTCGGCCGGGCGCAGCGGCACGTACAGGTGCAGGCCCTTGCTGCCGGAGGTCTTGGGGTGCGCGGACAGGCCGTCGGCGGCGAGCCGCTCGCGGATCAGGAGGGCGACCCGGCAGCAGAGGGTGATGTCGGCGCCGGGGCCCGGGTCGAGGTCGATGACGAGGCGGTCGTGGGCGTCCCGCCCGGTGTCGGCGCTCCACTGGGGCACGTGGAGTTCGAGGGCGTAGCCGTTGGCGAGGGCCATGAGGGTGGGGAGGTCGTCGACGGTGACGCGGTTCCGCGGGCCCTCGCGGCTGTCGACGACCATGGTGCGCACCCAGTCGGGCAGGCCGGGCGGCGGGTTCCTGGCGAAGAAGCCCTCCTCGCCGACGCCGGAGGGGAAGCGCAGCAGTGTCGCCGGTCGGCGCCGGACGTGCGGCAGCAGGAACGGCGCCACCTGGGCGTAGTAGTAGAGCGCCTGGCCCTTCGTCCAGCCGGTGACCGGCCAGAGCACCTTGTCGAGGTGGGAGAGGACCAGGCGGCGGCCCTCGACTTCCGTGACCTGTCGCTCCGGCATACCGTGGTGGATCCCCGGGAACGGGACGGCTCATGCCCCGGGTCACCTGGACAGGCGCCCCCGCGTCCGGCGGGCTGGACGGCCGGTGGGGCGCCGCTCCGCCCCGGACGCGGGGGGCACGACCGCCCGTCCGGGCCCGAGCAGGCGGCGGAGCAGGACGCCGGTCAGCACCACGGCCGCCGCCACGCCGTAGCAGGCCTGCTGGGTGTCGCCGCCGAGCAGGTAGACGGCCTGCCCCGCGGCGGGCACGGCGAGCCACTCCCACCGGCCGTCCAGCCCGACCAGCGCCACCACCAGCAGCGCGTACCAGGGGTAGCCCGGGGTGGCCAGCAGCAGCGCGGTGCCGGTGACCAGCAGGGCGCCGGCCCACGGCCGGGCCGGATCGCCGCGGCGCAGCACGTGCAGCACGACGGCGAGCAGCAGCACGGCCGCGCCGTACGGGGCCGCGGCCCCCGGGAGGAGCAGCCGCACCAGGCCGAACCGGGCCGGTTCGCCCTCGTAGCCCTCCTCCTGGAGGTAGCCGGGAAGGTAGCCGAGCACCCCGGTGCCGGAGGCGAGCACGTACGGCAGGTAGGCCAGCAGGAAGGCGCCGGCCGCGGCCGCCGGGAGCAGCAGGTCGCGCGGGGCCGGGCGGCGGGCCAGCACCCCGGACATCGCGCCCGGCAGGGCGAGGCCGGGCAGGAGCTTGACGGCGGCGGCTGCGCCGAGCAGCGCGCCGCCGGCCACCGGGCGGCGGCGGGCGGTGAGGAGCAGGGCCGCGGTCATCAGCAGGGCGCCCAGGGTGTCGACGTGGGCGTCGCCGACCGCCCAGAGCGCGACCCCGGGGAACCAGCCCCACAGGGCGGCGTGCACCGGTCGGCGGCGCAGGAGCAGCAGGCCCGTGGTGGCCACCGCGAGGAGGGCGCCGCCCGCCTGGGCGGCGCGGACACCGCCGCCGGCCGCGGCGAGCCCGCGGAACCAGCCCTGCGCGAGCGGCGGGTAGACGGTGTGCACGGCGGGCCTGTTGATGTGCGTGCAGGTGCCTGCGGCGGTGCGGCGTTCGTCCCAGCCGGTG
This sequence comes from Kitasatospora sp. NE20-6, assembly GCF_045862635.1. Classification (NCBI taxonomy): domain Bacteria; kingdom Bacillati; phylum Actinomycetota; class Actinomycetes; order Kitasatosporales; family Streptomycetaceae; genus Kitasatospora; species Kitasatospora sp. NE20-6. The sequence goes on along the minus strand of NZ_BPRL01000031.1, from coordinate 7,717 downwards.
CACGGGCCGCCGGGCGGGAAGAGGTCGGGCGAGGCGGCGCGGAGGCCGGCCAGGGCGGGGTCGTCCGGTGCGTAGCGGTACGGCGGGACGCCCGCGGCCTGCACCCGGCCGTCCCAGACGTAGCGGTAGGCGTCGTCGCTGGTGCGCGGCGGGGCGAGCAGGCCGGTGGCGGCGACGGCGGCCGCGCCGGCCAGCACCAGCGCCGTCCGGTGGCGCCGGGGCGCGTGCCGCAGCAGTGCGACGGCGAGGGCGAACAGCGCGAGATCGGCCGCGTACCAGCCGTACAGCGGGCGGGGGTGGCCCAGGGTGCCGCCGCCCGTCACGGTGCGGGCGAGGGCCGCGACGAGGGCGATCAGGGCGGGAACGACGGCGAGGCGCACACCGTCACCCTGCCACCGGGCCGGGCCGCCGGGCCGTCCACCGGGCCCGGCGTACGACTTCCGTAAGGCCGGGCCCGCCGCGGTCCGGCAGGCGCGGTCCGGCAGAGGCGGTCCGGCGCCCGTACGACTTCCGTAAGCAGGTCGAAGCGCCCCGCGCCGCCTTCCGGGGGGTCTGATGGGGAGGTGGACGACGACACCCCCTCCCCGCGCCGAGCGCCGTACGACCTCCCGCTGCCCACCCCGCCGCGGGCGCTCCGCCGCGGGCCGCTGCGCGAAGGCACCTTCACCTCGGAACTGCACGGACCGCGCACCGCCGTGGTCGTCGGCCGCCTGCTCGGCACGGCCCTGCTGGTGTGCTTCGCGACGGGCCTGCTCAGCCACCTCCTCCAGGAACCGCCGACCTGGCTGCGCGACCACCTCCCGAGCCGCCCGGTGCAGGGCTACCGCGTCACCCAGGGCCTCCACGTGATCAGCGGCATCGCCGCGATCCCGCTGCTCGGCGCGAAACTCTGGACGGTCTACCCGAAGCTCTTCGAGTGGCCGCCCGTCCGCAGCGTCGCGCACGCCCTCGAACGGCTCGGCATCGCCGTGCTGGTGGCCGCCATGCTGCTGGAACTCTTCACCGGCCTGCTCAACACCGTGCAGTGGTACCCGTGGCCGTTCCCGTTCCGGCAGACGCACTTCTGGCTCGGCTGGCTCGCCACCGGCGGGCTCCTCCTCCACCTCGCCGCCAAGGCGCCGCTCGTCGCCGCCCACCGGCGACGCACCGGGCCCGCCCCCGCGCAGCGCCGGGCCTTCCTCGCCGGGGTGACGGCCTCGGTCGCCGTCGTCACCCTCACCACCGCCGGCCAGACCGTGCCCTGGCTGCGCGCCCTCACCCTCTTCGCGCCCCGCCGTCCCGACATCGGCCCGCAGGGCCTGCCCGTCAACCGCACCGCCGCCCAGGCCGGCACCACCACCGCACCCGCCGACTGGACACTGCGGGTCGACGGGCCGAGGCCGTACGAGCTGACGATGAGCCGGCTCCTCGCCATGCCCCAGTACGAGGCGGACCTCCCGATCGCCTGCGTCGAGGGCTGGAGCGCCTCCGCCCGCTGGGCCGGCGTCCGCGTCCGCGACCTCCTCGACCTCGCCGGCGCCCCCGGGGACGCCCGGCTGCGCATCACCTCGCTGGAGGCCGAAGGCCCGTACCGCGTGACGGACATGCCCGCCGCCCACGCCCGCGACCCGCTCACCCTGCTCGCCCTGCGCGTCAACGGCGACGTCCTGGACCCGGACCACGGCTACCCCGCCCGCATCATCGCCCCCGACCGGCCGGGCGTCCTCCAGACCAAGTGGGTCACCCGGATGGAGATCCTCTGATGCGCACCCTGCGACTGCTGCTCGGCGCGGCCGGCCTCGCCCTCACCGGCTACGGCCTGTACGGACTCCTCACCGACGCCTACGTCACCGACCCGCTCGGCGTCCTGCGGTGGGCCGTCGGCGGCGTCCTCCTCCACGACGGTCTCTGGGTGCCGCTGCTCTGCCTGCTCGGCGCCACCCTCGCCCGCACCACTCCCGTGCGGACCGGCCTCGTCGTCGCCGCCGCCGTCACCGCCGTCGCCCTCCCCGCCGTGCTCCGCGCGGGCGACGACGGCGGCAACTCCTCGGTGCTGCCGCTGCCCTACCTCCGCAACTGGCTCCTCGCCCTCGCCGCGCTCGCCGTCGTCACCGCCGCCTGGGCGGTCCTGGCGGCCGTCCGGCACCGTCGCCGCCGCCGGACGGACCCCGTCTGAACACACCCCGCACCCCGGCGCCGGTGGCCGGGGTGCGGGGTGCGGAGGGCGGGAGCCCGCGGCTCCCGGCCCGGCGAGGTCAGGTCAGGTCAGGATCTTGGCCTTGGCCTTGACGAACTCCTCGTCCGTGATCTGGCCGGCGGTGCGGAGCTCGGTCAGCTTCGCCAGCTGGTCGGCCGTGGAGCTCTGCCCGGAGCTCGCCGCGGTCTCGCGGACGTACGCGCGGAACCGCTCGTCGCTCTTCTGCGCCGTGCGGAGTTCGCGCTCGCCCATGCCCCGGCCGCGGGCGATGAGGTAGACGAAGACGCCGAGGAACGGCAGCAGGACCAGGAACACGGCCCAGCCGGCCTTGGCCCAGCCGCTCAGGTCGTCGTCGCGGAAGAGGTCGACGATGATCCGGAAGAGCAGGACGAGCCAGAGGATCCACAGGAAGATCCAGCAGACGGTCCAGAAGATGTTCAGCAGCGGATAGTCCGCCGCGAGGTTCACCGCGAGGTTCATGGCTCTGATCTCCTGTCCCGGTGCAGCCCGGGTCGGCCCTGGCTGCGGGCTGGGTCGGCGGGTGACGGGGGCTCGCCGGGCGGCGGGCCGGACCTCGCCGGGACGCCGGGCCCGGTGGAGGTGCAGCACGGCGGACCCGGCCGGGCGCCGTACGCGCCCCGCAGCGGATCCGGGTGGTCGTCCACCGTGTCGTGCATGACCTCATGCTGCGCGCCGCACCAGGCTCGCGCATCCGACCGGCCCCGGCATCCGCACGGCGCCGCGGAGGGCTTCCGCGGACCGGCCCGGCCGGTCTCCGCGGCGCGCCGGGCCGGGTACGGCACGGGCGGACGGGTCCTCAGGAGCCGGGCGCTCCGGCCGCCGGGCCGGACCGGCGCACCCGTCGGCCCGCGCTGCTCCGTCCGGGTGTTCCCGACCGGGTGTTCCGGACCGGGCGTTCCCGACCGGGTGCGGGGCGCGGACGTGCGGAGCGGGTGGCGGCGGTGCCGTCAGACGCGCTGCCAGAGCGCGGGAACGTACGGCGGCTCCCAGCCGGTGATGGCGGTGTGACCCTGCAGGCAGCGGTAGGTGAGGCTGCTGTAGGTGACCCGGTCGCCGGTGCGGTAGGCGGTGCCGGCGGCCCAGGTGCCGCCGGGCTGCGTGGTCGGGGTGGAGGTCGGGGTGGAGGTCGCGGTCGGGGTGGGGGTGGGGGCGGTGGGGTCGGGGGTGGGGGTCTGGGCGATGTCGAGGACGACGTCGAAGGCCGCCTGTCGGCCGTTGCCGACCTGACGGACGTCCATCAGCAGCCGGGGGTCGTAGAGGGTGTCGGTGCTGTTGCGCGGCTCGCCGGGGAAGTACAGCTGGGTGGTGAGGATGGGACGCCCGGGGGCCTGCACCTTGACGTGGAGGTGCCGGGTGCGGCCCGGGTAGAGCCCGGGGACGATCGTGGTGAGCGTGAACGCGCCCTTGGCGTCGGTGAACTGGTGGCCGCGGAAGGTGAAGCCGGTGTTGTCGTAGTTGCCCGCGTCGTCGGCCTGCCAGAAGTCGAGCAGCACGCCGGTGATCGGCCGGCAGGCCCGGCCGAGGACGAAGCCGGTGAGGGTGAGCGGGGTGCCGACCGTCCCGGCGGTCACGAGCGAGGTGCGCAGCGGCGAGTTCGGCTTGAAGTACGGACCCTCGATCTGCGGGACGGTGGGGTCGTCGTCGTCCTGGCACTCAGGGGTGGCGGCGAGCGGGAGGCCGGAGGTGCCGGCGTCGCGGGCCAGGGCGATGCCGCCGCCGGTGATCAGCGGGACGGCTCCCGCCAGGGCTGCGGCCTTCAGGAGGCTCTTGCGGCTGATCGGCCGGTGACCCGCTGCTGCCGGTTCGTGGCCTTGCGGTGCCTGGGGAGGGTGGGGGGTGGGCACGGCGCACTCCTTCGCAATATGTGACACTGCCATGACATGAGCAGGGGCGGGGAGCCGGGCTCCGGGGAGCCGGGGGCCCCGGGGGGCGGGGCTTCGGGGCCGCGGCCCCGGTGGGGAACCGGTACGAAGCTACGCCCGCCCGTCGGGCGCGACGATGGACTCGATCCGGCAGTCCGGGTGCATTTCTCGGACCTCGCGGCGGAACGCGACCGGCGACAGCCCGGTCTCCCGCCGGAAGAACCGCGAGAAGTACGCCGGATCGTCGAAGCCGACCTCCGCCGCAATCTGTCTGATCGTCAGATTCGTCGCGGCGATGAGGCGTTTCGCCTCCAGCGTCTGCTGCTCCCGGATCAGCTGCCCCGGGGTGCGGCCGGCCTGCCGCCGGACCACCTCGTGCAGGTGGGCGGCCGAGACGCCCAACTCCCGTGCGTACCGGCCGATCGAGCGGTCCCCGGGGCCGGCGCGGGCGACCAGCCGGGCGAAGCCCGCGGCCAGTTCGGCCCCGCGTCCGGCCGAAGGCCCTGCCGGGGACGGGGGCTGCGGAACGGGCGACGGCGCCGACAACCGGACGGCCCAGACCACCAGGATGTGCAGTGCGGCGCGGAGCACCTCGACGTAGCCCTCGCCGCCCGAGCGGTACTCGTCGTGCATCTCTGTGGCCAGGGCGGTCATGCGGGCCGCGAGCCGCGGGCCGGGGCCCGGCTGCGGACCGGCGGCGACCACGCGCAGCGCCTCGGCGTCGTCCGGGTGTCCGAGCAGGAAGTCCTCGTTGAAGAGGATCACCCAGCCGGTCACGTCCCGGGCGTCCTGCCAGTGGTGCACCTGGCCCGGGCTGACCACCCAGAGCCGGGGCGGCTCCAGCGGGTCGGGCACGAAGTCGAGCACGTGGCGGCCCCGGCCCCCGGTGACGATCGCGATCTCGAAGAACGTGTGCCGGTGCGGGTAGGCGGCGAGCGACTCCGGCCCGATGCTCTCGAACGAGCCGATGGCGAACGGCAGGAGGTGCGGCGCGGGCACCGCCAGCCGGTGCAGTTCCACCGCCGTCCCCCGCCGGGCGGTACCGCCGCTCACGGGACGGGCGCCGGGCGCACGCCGCGGGGTTCGGTCCGGTCCATCCCGGCAGTCTGCGACCGCACCGGGCCAGTCGTCCAGACCGCGCCGCCGCCGGGTCTGCGCGCCCGGCGGCCCGGCGGCCCGGCGGTGTCAGGCGCGCGGCTTCGCGCGGACGTGCATGCGCTCCCCCTGCCGCCCGAAGAGGCTGAGCACCTCGACGGGACGCCCGTCCGCACTGCTGAACCAGTGCGGCAGCCGGGTGTCGAACTCCGCGACCTCGCCCGGCCCGAGCACCAGATCGTGCCCGGCGAGGACGAGCCGCAGCCGGCCGTCCAGCACGTACAGCCACTCGTACCCCTCGTGCGTCCGGAGGTCCGGCTCGGCACCCCGGTCCGCGATGACCAGCTTGTACGCCTGGATGGGGCCCGGACTCCGGGTCAGCGGCACGAACGTGCCCCCGCTCGCCAGCGGACGCGGCTTCAGCCGGACCCGCGGATCACCCGTCTCCGGGGCACCGACCAGGTCGTCCAGGGGCACCCGGTACGCGGCCGCGAGCGGCAGCAGCAACTCCAGGCTCGGGCGGCGCAGACCGGACTCCAGCCGGGAGAGGGTGCTCCTGGAGATGCCGGTCGCCTCGGAGAGCGCGGCCAGGGTGAGACCGCTCCGGGCGCGCAGCCGTCGGAGCCGCGGCGCGACCTCGTCGAGGACCGCCTGATGGGTCGGTGGTTCGTCCATGCGGGCATTCCACCGTGCCGTCCCGGAAACGGCAACGAATGTTGCCGGAGTCGCACACCGGGAAGCACGCTGCCCGCACGACTCCGCACCGGAGAGAGGAACCCGTGGTGAAGCCCCTCCGCACCGAACGCAACGCCGTGCCCGCCGCCCGCCCCGAGCAGGCCCCCTCCCCGGGGTGGGCGCTCGCCGCGCTCGCGCTCGCCGTGCTGCTGCCCTCGCTCGGCACCAGCATCGCCAACGTCGGCCTGCCGACGCTGGCGGAGGCCTTCGGCGCCTCCTTCCCGGAGGTCCAGTGGGTCGTGCTCGCCTACCTGCTGGCCGTCACCACCCTGGTCGTCGGGGCCGGACGGCTCGGCGACCTCACCGGCCGCCGACGGCTGCTGCTCGCCGGGATCCTGCTCTTCACCGTCGCCTCGGTGCTGTGCGGCCTCGCCCCCACCCTGCCGCTGCTGATCGCCGCCCGGGCGGTGCAGGGCCTCGGCGCGGCCGTCATGACGGCCCTCACCATGGCGTTCGTCGGCGAGGCGGTGCCGGCCGCGCGGACCGGCCGCGCGATGGGACTGCTCGGCACGGTGTCCGCGGTCGGCACCGCCCTCGGCCCGTCGCTGGGCGGCGTCCTGATCTCCGGCCCCGGCTGGCGGGCGGTCTTCCTCGTCAACGCACCGCTCGGCCTCCTGGCCCTCGTCCTCGCCCACCGCCACCTGCCCGCCGACCCGCGCCGGCCCGCGGGCCGCACACCGGGCTTCGACCACCCGGGCACCCTGCTGCTCGCCCTGACGCTCGGCGCCTACGCGCTCGCCATGACCACGGGCAGCGGCGGCGGCCCGCTCGGCGCGGCCCTGCTCCTGGCCGCCGCGGTCGGCGCGGTCCTCTTCGTCCGCACGGAGACGCGGGCCGCGTCCCCGCTCGTCCGGCCGGCGGTGCTCCGCGATCCGGTGCTGCTCAGGTGCCTCGTCCCGAGCGCGCTCGTCTCGGCGGTGATGATGGCGACACTGGTCGTCGGACCGTTCCACCTCTCCCGCGCGCTCGGGCTGGACGCGGCCCTGGTCGGCCTCGCCTCCTCGGCCGGGCCGCTGGTGGCCGCCCTGACCGGGGTGCCCGCAGGCCGGGTGGCGGACCGCTTCGGCACGCGGCGCACGACCGCCGCCGGGCTGATCGCGATGACCGCGGGATCCCTCGCGCTGACCGTGGTGCCCACCTCCTTCGGCATCACCGGGTACCTCGTCCCCCTCGCCGTCGTCACCGCCGGGTACGCGGTGTTCCAGACCGCCAACACCACGGCCGTCATGACGGGCGCGCCCGCCGACGGACGGGGTGTCGTCTCCGGCCTGCTCACGCTGTCCCGCAACCTGGGGCTCGTCACCGGCGCGTCCGCCATGGGCGCGGTGTTCGCGCTCGCCTCGGGACCGGCCGGCCTCGACACGGCGGCGCCCGGCGCCGTGGCGACCGGCACCCGGGTGACGTTCGCCGTCGCGGCCGGGCTGCTCGCCGTCGCGCTGGCCGTCGCGGCCGGACGCCCCGCACGCATCCGGCCGCGGCCCGGCGGGTCGCACCCGGCACCGCGGTTGGAAACGTCCGGACCGGGCAGACGCCGGACGACGGACCACGTCGCCGAAGGAGGCACCCCGTGATCGTCCTCGGAGTCATTCTGCTTGTCATCGGATTCCTCACCGGGATCGCGATGTTGTGGACCATCGGCGCGTTGCTGCTGGTCGTGGGGCTCATCCTGTGGGTGCTCGGATCCGTGGGACACGCGGTGGGCGGCCGCAGCCACTACTGGTGACGGCCGCACAGGACGGCGGTGGGGCGGCCCCCGCCCCCCCCGGCCCCGCCCCCCCCCCGCCCCCGCCCGCCCCCCCCCCCACACCCCCCCGGCCCGGCCCGCCCG
>NZ_BPRL01000030.1:0-85771 GCF_045862635.1 Kitasatospora sp. NE20-6 | reverse complement strand
GGGGGGGGCCCCCGCCCCCACGGGGGGGGGGGCCCGCGGGGGCGGGGGGGGGGCCGCCCCCCCCCCCCCGGGCCCCCCCCCACCGCCGTACCCGGCTGCCGTACCCACCGTCACGACGGCTGCCGGGACGGCCGTCCGGGGTGGTTCAGACGCCGTGCAGCCCGGTCTCCAGGCCGTCGAGGGCGTGCGCGCACACGCAGTCGCGGGTGGCAGGCAGGCTCTCCAGCGCCTTGAACAGCACGGTGCGCAGCCGTTCGACGTTGCGCCCGAACACCTCCAGCACCTCGGCGTGGGTCACGCCCTCACCGGTCTCCACCCCGGCGTCGAGGTCCGTCACCAGCGCCAGCGAGGTGTAGCAGACGCCGAGTTCGCGCGCGAGGACGGCCTCCGGATGCCCCGTCATGCCGACCACCGACCAGCCGTTCGCCGTGAACCACCGCGACTCCGCGCGGGTCGAGAACCGCGGCCCCTCCACCACCACCAGCGTGCCGCCGTCGACGGGCTCCCACGCGTGGTCGCGGGCCGCGCCCAGCGCCGCCGCCCGGCCGTCCGGGCAGTACGGGTCGGCCATCGAGACGTGCACGACCTCGGGCACGGAGCCGTCGGGCAGCGGCAGCCCGTCGTAGTAGGTCTGCACCCGGCCCGCGGTGCGGTCGACGAACTGGTCCGGCACCAGCAGGGTGCCCGGCCCGTACTCGGCCCGCAGCCCGCCCACCGCGCACGGGCCGAGCACCTGCCGCACCCCCAGCGCGTGCAGCGCCCACAGGTTGGCCCGGTAGTTGATGCGGTGCGGCGGCAGCGTGTGGCCGCGGCCGTGTCTCGGGAGGAAGGCGACGCTGCGCCCGGCGACCTCGCCGAGGAAGACGGAGTCGCTGGGCGGCCCGTACGGCGTCTCCACGGTGAGTTCGGTGACGTCGTCGAGCAGCGCGTACAGGCCGGAGCCGCCGATCACGCCGATCTCGGCCCGCGGCGGGGCGCCGGCGGTGCGGGGCGTCGAGGGGGCGTCAGGCATGGCCTCTCCTAGGGGTTTCGTGCGGTGCGGCGTCCTGAAGGCCGGTGCGCCGTCGCCACCCTACGAGAGCGGCGGCCGGGTGTACCGTCCGTGCGCGCTTACGGTCCGCGGACGTCGCCGCGTACAGTGACAGCCCCGACGGACAGGAGTGACGGCGATGGAGGCACAGGCGGTGCTGCGGCCGGCCGGCCACCGCGCGCTGGTGTGGCGCGAGCGGCCCGCGACGGCGGGTGCGGCGGTGCTGGTGCTGCACGGCGGCCAGGAGCACGGTCTGCGCGGCCCGGGCCCGCTGAACCTGCCCGGCCTGCGGATGCGGCCGTTCGCCCGGGCCGTGGAACGGGTCACCGCCGGACACGAGGTCGCCGTGGGCGTGGTCCGGTACCGCTGCCGCGGCTGGAACGGCGACCGGGCGGACGCCGCCCGCGACGCGGCCGCCGCGCTGCAGGAGCTCGCCGAGGAGCTCGGTCCGGTGCCGACCGTGCTGGTCGGCCACTCGATGGGCGGCCGGGCCGCGCTGGCCGCGGGCGGGCACCCGTGCGTGGCGGGCGTGGTGGCGCTGGCCCCCTGGTGCCCCGGCGGCGAACCGTACGCCCACCTCGCCGGCCGCCGGGTGCTGGTGCTGCACGGCGACGGCGACCGGGTGACCGCCCCGGACGACACCGTCCGCTTCGCCGCACTGGCCAGGTCGGCGGGCGCCCGCACCGCCGGGTACCTCGTCGCCGGGAGCGGCCACGCGATGCTGCGGCGCGCCGCCGCGTGGCACCGCGCGACGGCCGCGCTCACCGCGGGGCTGCTGGGCCTGCGCGGCCTGCCGCACGACGTGTCCGCGGCGCTCGCGCTCGACGGGCCGGACGCCGAGGGCCTGCGGCTCCCCCTCTGAACGCCCCCGCCCGGGGCCCGGGCCGACCCGCCGTCACCGGGCGTCCGGCGGGGCGGCCGCCGCTGTCGGCGGGCTGTGGTTGACTGCCGGCGTGGCTCAGGAGCTGGACATCATCGCTTTCGCATCGGCGGCCGACTTCGACGCGTGGCTCGGCGGGCATCACGCCGCCTCGCCGGGCATCTGGCTGAAGCTCCGCCGGAAGACCCCCGGGGTGGTCTCCCTCGACTACGCGCAGGCGCTCGACGTGGCCCTGTGCCACGGCTGGATCGACGGGCAGAAGGCCCGGTCCGAGGAGGACGGGTGGTGGCTGCAGCGCTTCACCCCGCGCTCCGCGCGGAGCCGGTGGTCCCGGATCAACCGGGACAAGGCGCTGGCCCTGATCGAGCAGGGCCGGATGCGGCCCGCCGGGCTCGCCGAGGTGGAGCGCGCCCGGGCGGACGGCCGGTGGGAGGCCGCGTACGACAGCGCGCGGACGGCCGCGGTGCCGGACGACCTCGCCGCGGCGCTGCAGGCCGAGCCCGCCGCGGCGGCGGCCTTCGCCACGATCGACCGGCAGAACCGCTACGCGATCCTGTACCGCGTGCAGGAGGCGAAGCGGCCGGAGACCCGGGCCCGCCGGATCGCGACGTACGTGGCCATGCTCGCCGAGGGCCGGACGATCCACCCGTAGGCCCGCACGGCGACGGCCCTCCCGGCGCCGCGCCGGAGGCGGACGGGCCGGGAGGGCCGCGGACGTCCGGGCCGGCCGGCGGGGGCCGGCCCGGACGTCGTGATCACCGGACGCCGTGATCAGACGAGGTCGAACCGGTCCAGGTCCGCCACCTTGGCCCACGCCGCGACGAAGTCCTGCACGAACTTCTCCTTCGCGTCGTCGCTCGCGTAGACCTCGGCGACCGCGCGCAGCTCGGAGTTCGAGCCGAACACCAGGTCGGCGCGGGTGCCGGTCCACCGGACCTCGCCGGTGGCGGCGTCGCGGGCCTCGAAGGTGTTCGCGTCGCCGGACGTCGCCGTCCACACCGTGCCCAGGTCGAGCAGGTTGACGAAGAAGTCGTTGGACAGCACGCCGGGGGTCTCGGTGAGGACGCCGAGCGAGGACTGCTGGTGGTTCGCGCCGAGGACCCGGAGGCCGCCGACGAGCACCGTCAGTTCGGGGGCGCTCAGGTTCAGCAGGTTCGCCCGGTCGATCAGCAGGTACTCGGCCGGCAGCCGGCTGCCCTTCCCGAGGTAGTTGCGGAACCCGTCCGCGGTCGGCTCCAGCGCGGCGAACGACTCCACGTCGGTCTGCTCCTGCGAGGCGTCGACGCGGCCCGGCGTGAACGGGACCTCGACGACGGAGCCGCCGTCCTTCGCGGCCTTCTCCACCGCCGCGGCACCGGCGAGCACGATCAGGTCGGCGAGCGAGACCTGCACGCCGCCGGCGTGGGCGGTGTTGAAGGACTCCTGGATGCCCTCCAGGGTGCTCAGCACCGTGGCGAGCCGGTCGGGGTCGTTGGCCGCCCACCCGCTCTGCGGCTGGAGGCGGATGCGCGCGCCGTTGGCGCCGCCGCGCTTGTCGCTGCCGCGGAAGGACGAGGCCGACGCCCACGCGGTGGAGACGAGGTCGGAGACCGACAGGCCCGAGGCGAGCACCTGCTCCTTGAGGGCGGCGACGTCGGCGGCGCCGACGAGCGCGTGCGTGACCTCGGGCAGCGGGTCCTGCCAGAGCAGGGTCTCGGACGGGACCTCCGGGCCGAGGTAGCGCACGACCGGGCCCATGTCACGGTGCGTCAGCTTGAACCAGGCGCGGGCGAAGGCGTCCGCGAACGCGGCCTGGTCCTCGTGGAAGCGCCGCGAGATCTGCTCGTAGGCCGGGTCGAACCGGAGCGAGAGGTCGGTCGTGAGCATGGTCGGGGCGTGGCTCTTCGACGCGTCGTGGGCGTCGGGCACGGTGCCGGCGCCTGCGCCGTCCTTCGGCCGCCACTGGTGGGCGCCCGCGGGGCTCCTGAACAGCTCCCACTCGTAGCCGAAGAGGATGTCGAAGAAGGTGTTGTCCCAGGTGGTCGGGGTGTTCGTCCAGATGCCCTCAAGGCCGCTGGTGATCGTGTCGCCGCCCTTGCCGGTGCCGAAGGAGCTGGCCCAGCCGAAGCCCTGCTGCTCGATCGGCGCGGCCTCCGGGTCGGCACCGACGCTCTCCGCGGGGCCCGCGCCGTGGGTCTTGCCGAAGGTGTGGCCGCCGGCGATCAGGGCGACGGTCTCCTCGTCGTTCATCGCCATCCGGCGGAACGTCTCACGGATGTCGCGGGCCGCGGAGATCGGGTCCGGGTTGCCGTTGGGGCCCTCGGGGTTGACGTAGATGAGGCCCATCTGGACGGCGCCGAGGGGCTCCTCCAGCTCGCGGTCGCCGGTGTAGCGCCGGTCGTCGAGCCAGGTGGTCTCGGGGCCCCAGTAGACGTCCTCGTCGGGCTCCCACACGTCCGCGCGGCCGCCGCCGAAGCCGAAGGTCTCGAAGCCCATCGACTCCAGGGCGACGTTGCCGGCGAGGATCATGAGGTCGGCCCAGGAGATGTTCCGGCCGTACTTCTTCTTCACCGGCCAGAGCAGGCGGCGGGCCTTGTCGAGGTTGCCGTTGTCCGGCCAGCTGTTGAGGGGGGCGAAGCGCTGCTGGCCCGCGCCGGCGCCGCCACGGCCGTCGCTGATCCGGTAGGTGCCGGCGCTGTGCCAGGCCATCCGGACCATGAACGGGCCGTAGTGCCCGAAGTCGGCCGGCCACCAGTCCTGCGAGGTCGTCAGCACCTCGGCGATGTCCTGCTTCACGGCCGGCAGGTCGAGGCCGAGGAACGCCTCGGCGTAGTCGAACTCCTCGCCGAGGGGGTTGGCCACGGCGGGGTTCTTGGCCAGGATCTTCAGGTTGAGCCGCTCCGGCCACCACTGGCGGTTCCCGCCGCCCTGGGTCGGGTGCGAGGCACGTCCGTGCGCGACCGGGCAGCCACCCCCGCCCTCCGTCTTCGCGTCGACGACGATTGCGTCATGGTTGTCAGACATGGGAATCCCTCCGGACCTGGCGGACGACGGTACTGAAAATCTGCGGGCGGTGGACGAGCGGGGGAAGCCGACCGGACCGGCGGCCTCGACCCCGCCCGTCCGGGAGCCGCGGCCACGGCCGTGACTGTGGCCGTGACTGTCGGGGACGGTCGGGCAGGGGATCCGCGGGCGGCGCGGCCGACACGGACGGCGGCACGGCACGCGGCACGGGCCGGGCCGACGGCCCGCCCGGTTTCCCCGCGGTGGCCGTCACGTCACCCACTCCTGCCGTACCGGGCTCTTCTGCCCCTTGCCATCACTGGAACCGATCCTACAATGGACAGAGTCCAAGTCAAGAAGCGCATCAGCCCCGTAGCAGGTCGGATCGAGAAAACCGCTGGTAAAGTCCGGACATCCCCCATCAGCCTGAATAGGTGAACCGATATGAGTGACCTGCTGGAGCGACTGCGCGGACGCGGCTGGCGGATGACCTCCCAGCGGCGTGTCGTTGCGGAGGTCCTCGACGGCGACCACGTGCACTTCACCGCCGACGAGGTGCACGCCCGAGCGGCCCGGCGGCTGCCCGAGATCTCCCGGGCGACCGTCTACAACACGCTCGGCGAGCTGGTCTCCCTCGGCGAGGTCATAGAGGTCTCCACCGACGGCCGCGCCAAGCGCTACGACCCCAACGCGCACCACCCGCACCAGCACCTGGTGTGCTCCCGCTGCGGCACCATCCGCGACGTCCACCCGACCGGCGACCCGCTGGCCGACCTCCCCCCGGAGGAGCGGTTCGGGTTCACGGTGGCGAACGTCGAGGTCACCTACCGCGGGCTCTGTCCGTCCTGCGCCTAGCCCCCGACGCCCGGACGGCCGCGCACGGAGCCCCGGAACGCACCCGCCCCGCACGGAGGAACGGAAGAGAGCCGCGGCCGGTGCTACTTCGCCGCCTGCGAGATCCGGACCATGTTGCCCGAGGGGTCGCGGAACGCGCAGTCCCGAGGCCCCCAGGCCTGGTCGATCGGCTCCTGGAGCACCTCGGCGCCGGAGGCCCGGACCTTCTCGAAGGTGCCGTCGAGGTCGTCCGTACGGAAGACCATCGTCGGCAGGACCCCCTTGGTCAGCAGCGCCTGGAGGGCGTCGCCGTCGGCCTGCGACCGGCCGGCGTGCGGCTCGGAGATCACGATCTCCAGGCCCGGCTGGACCGCACTGCCGAGGGTGACCCAGCGGTACTCGCCCGAGGCCACGTCGTTGCGGACCTCCAGGCCGAGCGCGTCGCGGTAGAAGGCGAGCGAGTCGTCGACGTCGTTGACGGTGATGTTGCAGTACTGAAGAGCGATGTCCATGGGAGCAACGCTAGGCGGTGGCCGGGCCGCCTGCTTCTCCGTTCCTGCTCGCCGGCGAACCGGCCCTGCTCGGCCGGGTGCGCAGCTTCGCCACGCACGCCGGCATCGCCAGCACGGCGGAGTGCTCGCGGGCCCGGTAGGCGCTCGGCGTCTCGCCCACCACCTCGCTGAAGCGCGAGCTGAACGAGCCGAGCGAGGTGCAGCCGACCGTCATGCAGGCGTCGGTCACGCTCATCCCGGCCCGCAGCAGGGCCATCGCCCGCTCGATCCGACGCGTCATGAGGTAGCTGTACGGCGTCTCGCCGTAGGCCGCGCGGAACTGCCGCGAGAAGTGCGCGGGGGACATCAGCGCGTGGCGGGCCATGGTCGGCACGTCGAGCGGGCGGGCGTACTCACGGTCGATGAGGTCACGCGCCCGTCGCAGGTGGCCGAGGTTGGCGAGGTCCTCCGGAGTCATGCGTCCAGCCTACGGTCCCCCTCCGACAGCCGGCCCCGGCCCGCCGCGCCGGCCGCGCCGCCGGGCGGCGGGGGCCGTCCTGCGGTGCGGCCGGCGGGCCCGCCGGGGGTGTCAGTCCGCGGCGTGCACCAGCGCGCCGCCGGTGTACGTCCGGAGCACCCGGGCCTCGCAGATCTCCTCCGGCGGGGCGGCGAAGATGTCGCGGTCGAGCACCACCAGGTCGGCGAGGTGCCCGGGGCGCAGACTGCCGGTGTCGTCCTGGCCGCCGACGTGCGCCGAGCCCGCCGTGTACGCGGCGACGGCGCTGGCCAGGTCGAGGCGCTGCTCGGGCAGGAAGATCCGGCCGTCGGTGGCCCCGGGGCCCGTCCGGTTGACGGCGACGTGCAGGCCGGCGATCGGGTCGGGGCTGCTGACGGGCCAGTCGCTGCCCGCCGCGAGCGTGGCACCGGCCCGCAGCAGCGAGCCGAACGGGTACTGCCAGGCGGCCCGTTCGGGACCGAGGAAGGGGATGGTCAGCTCGTCCATCTGCGGCTCGTGGGCGGCCCACAGCGGCTGGATGTTGGCGATCGCCCCGAGGGCGGCGAAGCGCCGCACGTCGTCGGGGTGGACCAGCTGGAGGTGCGCCAGGTGGTGCCGGGTGGCGCGGCGGCCGTTGGCGGTGCGGGCGGCCTCGACGGCGTCCAGCGCCTCGCGCACCGCGCGGTCGCCCAGGGCGTGGAAGTGCACCTGGAAGTCGAGCGCGTCCAGCGCGGTGACGTGGGACCGCAGCGCGACCGGATCGACGAAGCTCAGGCCGGAGTTGGCGGTGGCGCAGCCGCAGCCGTCCAGGTACGGGCTGCCGAGGGCCGCGGTGAAGTTCTCGGCGATGCCGTCCTGCATGATCTTGACGGAGTCCGCGCGGAAGCGGCCGTGCCGCAGCGCCGCCCGCCGGGCGGCCAGCTCCGGGATCTGCTCCGCACCCCGCTCGCGGTCCCACCAGAGCGCGCCGGTGACCCGGGCGGTGAGGGAGCCGTCCCGGGCGGCGGTGAGGTAGGCGTCCGAGGGGTCCGGCTGGCCGTTGAACACGCCGAGCAGGGCGTCCTGCCAGCCGGTGATGCCGAGCGAGTGGAGCAGCGCCTGGGCCCGCAGCAGCCCGGCCAGCCGTTCGGCCGGGCCGGTCGGCGGGACGAGCCGGGCGACGAGTCCGGTGGCGCCCTCCTGGAGGACGCCGCTGGGGGTGCCGTCGGGCTCGCGTTCGATCCGGCCGTCGGCCGGGTCCGGGCTGTGCCGGGTGAGGCCGGCGAGTTCGAGCGCGCGGGTGTTGGTCCAGGCGCCGTGGTGGTCGCGGTTCAGCAGGTGGACGGGCCGGTCCGGCACCACGGAGTCGAGCAGCTGCCGGGTCGGCAGGCCGCCGTCGAAGCTCTCCATCGACCAGCCGCCGCCGGTGATCCACTCCCGCTCGGGGTGGGCGTCCGCGTACTCGCGGATGCGCCGGAGGTATTCGTCGACGCCGGTGGTGCCGGTGAGGTCGCACTGGGCGAGCTCCACGCCGCCGTAGACGGCGTGGATGTGCGAGTCCTGGAAGCCCGGGAGCAGCAACTTGCCGCTCAGGTCGACCACTTCGGTCCGGGGGCCGATCAACTCCCTGACCTCGTCGTGGCCGACGGCGGTGATCCGCTCCCCCGTCACGGCGAGACTGCTCGCCCGGGTGCGGGCGGCATCCGTGGTGTGGACGGGGCCGCGGGTGAAGACGAGATCGGCCTGATGCATGGACATGCTCCAACAGGGTCGGCGGTCCCCGGGGACCGCGGGAAAGGGAAGGGAGGTGCCAACTGGCCTTGGGGGCCTGGCGGTTCGGACTGCCCGCGAGGATGGCCCGTACGTGCTGCGCGCGGGCCGTGGAGCGCCGCGTCAGACGGCGTCGGCCGGCAGGCCCTCACCGGCCGGGAGGTCGCCGCCGGCCCGGGCGGTGCCGCCGCCGGCCGTTCCGGACCCGGTGGTGAAGTACGGGGAGCGGCGGTGCCAGCGGGCCCAGGCGGCGGCCAGCAGACCGGAGCCGATCATCAGCACCGGGACGAGGAGTTCGAACCATCCGTTGTCCGCCGCGAGTTCGAAGTGGTCGGCCGATTCGTAGAAGGCCCGGACGAGGTACCCGCCGACGGCGAGCAGGACGAGCGCGCCGAGCAGCGGGGCGACGACCGCCCGCAGCGCCTCGACGGGCGAGGTGCGCAGCAGGTGGCGGAAGCGGACGGCGGCGGCGACGGCGGTGAGCGCGTAGTAGAGGGCGACGACGATGCCGATCGAGTTGACCGTGGCGGAGATGAGGGAGGTGACGGTGGGGATGACCAGCGAGAGCAGGGCGAGGGCGACGGCGGCACCGGTGATCAGCAGCGTGCCCGCGGCGGGGGTGCGGTGGCGGGGGTGCAGGCGGGTCCAGACGGGTCCGAGGGTGCCGTCGCGGCCCATCGCGTACGTGCCGCGCGCGGTGGGCACGACGGAGGCCTGCAGCGAGGCCGCGGCGGAGAACGTCAGCGCGACCAGCGGCAGTGCGGCGAGCGGCTGGTCGGCGAGCCGGTCGCCGAAGTACGTCAGGCCCTGCGCGCCGTTGCCGACCAGCTCGTCGAGGGGGAGCACGCGCTGGAAGGCCGTGCCGGCGAGGACGAAGAGCAGCATCATCACGGTGAGGGCGATGAAACCGCCGCGCGAGGCGTCACGCGGGTCGCGGACCTCCTCGCCCACGCTGAAGACCGACTCGAATCCCCAGTAGCAGAACACCGCGAGCACCATGCCCTGGGCGAAGGCGTGGAACGAGGGGATCGCGAACGGGTCGAACCAGCCGGCCGAGAAGGGCTGGTCGCCGGCGACGAGGCCGTACCCGCAGAA
Organism: Kitasatospora sp. NE20-6; assembly: GCF_045862635.1. Lineage (NCBI taxonomy): Bacteria > Bacillati > Actinomycetota > Actinomycetes > Kitasatosporales > Streptomycetaceae > Kitasatospora > Kitasatospora sp. NE20-6. Next base: position 76,214 of record NZ_BPRL01000030.1, on the reverse strand, counting down.
GCCGAGCAGCACGGCGTACTCGAAGATCAGCAGGTACTTCTGCAGCCGGGCGGCGAGGTCGATCCCGCGCACCGCGACCAGCGCCGAGACGATCAGCACGACCATGCCGACGGCAGTGCACTGGAGCGTGGAGTCCGGGCTCAGGGACACCCCCGCGACCCGGTGCACGGAGGCGGAGCCGAACAGCTGGATCACCGCCGATCCGGTCACCGCCGTGGTGTAGGCCATGAACACGATCGTGCCGAGGATGCCGACCCAGCCGGAGAGGAAGCCCAGCCAGGGGCTGAGGGCCGCACCCACCCACCGGTAGCTGCTGCCGGCGTCGGGGTCGACGCGGTTGAGCCGGCCGTAGCCGCCCGCGATGGCGAGGACGGGCAGGAAGGCCAGCATCATGATCGCGGGCAGGTGGAGGCCGACGACGCCCGCCATCAGGCCGAGCCCGATGCCGATGCTGCTGGTGGCCGCCGTGCTCGACGCGGCGAGCGCCACGGCGCCGCCGATGCCGAGCGACCTCCGCATCGCGGGCGCGGCGCTGCCGGTGGTCCGGGATCCCGGGGCCGGGTCCGTGTCCTTGTGCATGGTTGCCAATGGGTCACCGCCGTGTTCGCGTGGGGGGGATCGGCCGGAAGGCCGGGTGGCGAGCCATGCAACCGGGAAGCCCTTCACACGTCAATGGCGTTGTCATAAGGTGCCCCCATGGCCGAGCGAGTGATTCCCGAGCCGCAGCGACGGCGGAGACGACCGACCAAACAGGGCACGGTCCTCTCCGAACAGGTCATCGTCGACACCGCCCTGCGGCTGGTCGGCCTGCACGGCGCGGAGGCGCTCACGGTACGGCGGCTGGGCGCCGCACTCGGCGCCGATCCGAGCGCGGTCTACCGGTACTTCCGCAACACCGACGACCTGCTGCTCGCCCTCACCGACGAACTGGTCGGCCACGCCCAGCGCGGCTGGCGGCCGACCGGCGACTGGCGGGCCGACCTGCGCGACATCGGCCTGCGCATCCACGCCGCCTACCAGGCACACCCCCAGGCCGCCATGCTGGCGGCCCACCGGACCACCGGACGCGACCACGAGACCCGGGCCGTCGAGGCGATCCTCGGCGTGCTGCGCACCGCCGGCTTCCCGGACCCCGAGGCGGTGCGGATCTACCACGCCCTGGTCGACCAGGGCCTCGCCTTCGCGGCCCTCGACGCGGCCGCCGCAGCCATGCCCGCGCCCGCCCGGGCCGCCGACCGGGACGTCTGGCGGGCCCGCTACGCCCACCTCGACCCGCAGACCCACCCCAACATCGCGGCCACCGCCCCCCTCCTCGCCGCCGACATGCGGCGGAGCGGCTACCCGTTCGCCCTGGACCTGCTGCTGGAGGCGATCGCCGCCCGCCTTCCCGACCGGGGTGCGGAGCAGGAGCACCCGCAGGGGTGAGCCCGGCGCGGCCGGGCGGAGCCCGCGGGTGAACACGCGGCGGCGGCACACAACAGCGGCGCGCACAACGGCGGCACGGGACCGGAACCCCCGGGGACGGGCTGCGCCGGTCCCGCGCCGCGGCAGGCGGTGCGGTGTGCTCAGCCCTCGGCGGGGAGCTCGTAGACGTGGTCCGGGGTGATGATCGAGGTGATCGCCCGGGCGAAGAGGGTGCTCGGCTCGAAGCCGTCGTGCAGGATGTCGGTGTTGATCAGGATCACCATGGTGGCGTCCTGCTCCGGCAGGTACACCGTCACGCTCTCGTAGCCCGGCAGCGAGCCGTTGTGCCCGATCCAGCCGTGGGTTTCGAAGAGGCCCAGGCCGTACCCGGCGCCGTCGTAGCCGGGTACGGTGATGAACTTCTCCCGCTCCGCCTGGGTCTCCGGGGTGAGCAGGGTGCCGGTGGCCACCACCTTCGCCCAGCGGTGCAGGTCGCGCAGGTCGGAGATCACCGCCCCGGCCGCCCAGCCCCAGCTCGGGTTCCAGTCCGTGGTGTCGGCGACCGCGCCGGACAGCGTCTGGTTCGTGTACCCGTGCGCGTGCGGCTCCGGGAACTCCGCGCCCTTCGGGAGGAAGGTCCGGTGCAGGTGCGCCGGCCCGGTGACCCGCTCGCGGAGGAAGTCGGCGAGCGGCACACCGCTCAGCTTCTCCACGAGCAGACCGAGCAGGATGTAGTTGGTGTTGGAGTACTGGAACTGCGCGCCCGGGGCGAAGACGTTCGGGTGGCGGAAGGCGTACGCCAGCAGCTCCTGCGGCGTGAACGGCCGGGTCGGGTCGCTCAGCAGGGCCTGCACGAAGTCCGGGTCGGCGCTGTACGAGAACAGACCGCTCCGCATCTCGGCGAGCTGCCGGACGGTGATGTGCTCGCCGTCGGGCACACCGTCGAGGTAGTCGGAGATCGGGTCGTCCAGCCCGACCAGGCCGTCGTCGACCAGCTCCAGGACGGCGGTGGCGGTGAAGGTCTTGGTCTCGCTGCCGATCCGCATGTTGAGGCCGGGCGTCATCGGCGCGCCCGTCGCCGTGTCGGCCACCCCGGTCGCCCGGATGTAGCTGCCCCGGCCGGGCATCCACAGGCCGACGATCACCCCCGGGGTGCCGGTCTCCTGACGGGTGCCCTCGATCGCCTCGTCGAGGCGGGCCACGAGCGCGGGGTCCAGGCCGTGGGGCGGACAGTCGTCGGCGTACGGGTCGGCCGAGGCGGCGGCCGCCGGACGCGGCGGGACGGCCTGCGCCGGGGGCGCGATCAGGGTGAGCGGCACCAGGGTCGAGATGGCGAGCAGGGCGGTGGCGAGTCGGCGGGCAGGCGCACGGCGCATGACGGGATGTCTCCTCCAGCAGTGGGCGGACCTCGGGAGGCCCAGATCACCACCCGCCACCGCCCCTGGCCCCGCGCACCCGGCGCACGCACCGCGAGTCCATCCGTACGGACCACCGCGGTCAGCCCTTCCCGTCGGCGTCCGTGGCCGGGGCCGGCACGTCAGCCCTTCCCGTCGGCCGTGTCGGCGCCGCCCGTCGTCGGCACCGGCGGCGCTGCCGCGCGGCGCTCCCGGCGCAGCCAGAGGGTCAGGAGCAGGCACGGCAGCAGGAGTCCGCAGGCGGTGAGGACGATGAACTCCGGGAAGCCGGTGATGTGGGCGACCAGCCATTCGAAGTTCTGCCCGAAGAAGCCGACCACGAAGGACAGCGGGAGGAACACGGTCGCGATGATCGTCAGCCGCTCCATCGTGGCGGTCTGCCGGAGGTTGATCCTGCTCTGCTCGACGGAGATGACCGCGATGTTCGCCTCCAGCACGGTGGTCAGGAGGTCGCGCTGGGCGGCGACCTCCTCGTCGACCAGCAGGAGGTGGTCGTGCACGTCGCGGAAGTACGGCAGGAGCCCGTTCGGTGCCCTGCCGGGCTGGAGCCGCCGCCCGAGCACTCCCAGCAACGGGTGCACGGCGCGGTAGAAGTCGGTGGCCTCGCGGCGGAGGAAGTAGATCCGCTCGGTCGGGGCGACCGCCCCGGAGAACACCGTGGCCTCGATCTGCTCGATGTCGCGTTCGAGTTCGGCGACGACGGGCGCGTACCCGTCGACGACCTGGTCGAGGATCGCCCAGAGTGTCGAGGTGCTGCCGGTGCGCAGCAGTTCGGGCCGGTGTTCGAGTCGGCTGCGGGCGTCGGCCAGTTCGCTGGCGACACCCTGGCGGACGGTGATCACGAAGTGTTCGGCGAGGAAGATGCTGATCTCGCCGGTGTCGACCTCCTCGCGCTCGTCGTCGTAACGCGCGGTGCGCAGGATGACCAGCTCCGTGCCGTCCTCGTACTGCTCGGCCTTCGGCCGCAGGTGGAAGGCCTGGGCGTCCTCGACGGCGAGTTCGTGGAGACCGAAGCTCTCGCGCACCTTGTCGAGCTCCCCGGCACTCGGTTCGAACATGCCCAGCCACACGAATCCGTCCTGGGTGCAGCGTGCGGCCGCCTCCTCCAGCGGCATCGTGCCCTGGTGCTGCCGGTGCCCGTCGCGGTAGTGCGCGCAGTCGACGATCATGGCCTTCCTCCTCGCGTCCACCCCCGCTGCCGTCCGTCGCCCTTCGGCGGTGCGTGACGCCGTGCACGCCCCCCAGCACCACATGCTCCTCCGGTTCGGCCCGGACCGCGCAGGCCCGGCCGGCACCGTCCTCGCGCCCGGTGGAGAAGTCGCCGCCGTCGCGTCCGGGAGCCGCACCGCTCGTCGCGGCGGGGCCGTATCCCCGGTCGGCCGGTTCGGCGACACCGTCCGCCGACCGGCGGCACCCACCGTTGCGCCGTCGTTGCGCCGCCGGCCGTCGCCCCGTCCGGGGCCGCCGGCGGACCGGCCTGACGCGGACCGGCCTGACGCGGACCGGCCTGACGGGGTGTCGCACCGCGGGCGCCACGCCACCGGCCCGGTCAGGCGTCGCACCGTGCCCGTGCGGTGCCGGCCGGCCGGCTGCCGGGGTCGCCGGGGTCGCCGGAAGGAGTGACCCGCCGCCCGCCCGCACGGGCCGCACCCGCTCACGCAGTGAGGCTAATCACTGGCTCACGGTATCGGTCCGCACCACCGGGTAGGTGTACGTTCCTGCGACCAGCGGGTGAAGCACTCCCGCCGCTTTCGCAGATGCCCGGTCAGCAGCGCCTCCGACGAGAGAGACACCAGACATGTCTGCACAGGTCCCGACCCACCACCCACCTCAGCGCATCGGCGTGGTCGCCGAGTCGACCGCCGGGGAGACCCGCGTCGCGGCGACGCCCGCGACGGTGCGGCAGCTGCTCGGCCTCGGTTACGAGGTCGTCGTCGAGCCGGAGGCCGGCACGGCCTCCGGATTCACCGACGGGGCCTACACCGAGGCCGGTGCGAGCATCGGCGACGCCTGGGCGGCCGAGGTGGTCCTCAAGGTCAACGCACCGTCGGACGACGAGATCGCCCGGCTGCGCGCGGACGCCACCGTCGTCGGCCTGCTCGCGCCGGCGCAGCGGCCCGAGCTGGTGCAGGCGCTGGCCTCGCGCGGTGTCACGGCGCTCGCGCTGGACGCCGTGCCGCGGATCTCGCGGGCCCAGTCGATGGACGTGCTCAGCTCGATGGCGAACATCGCGGGGTACCGGGCGGTGATCGAGGCGGCCCACGTGTTCGGGCGATTCTTCACCGGCCAGGTCACCGCCGCGGGCAAGGTGCCGCCGGCGAAGGTCTTCGTGGCGGGCGTCGGCGTGGCCGGACTCGCCGCCATCGGCGCGGCGTCCAGCCTGGGCGCGATCGTCCGTGCCACCGACCCGCGGCCGGAGGTCGCGGACCAGGTGCGTTCGCTGGGCGGCGAGTACCTGGCCGTGGACGTCGCGCAGGAGGCGAGCACCGACGGTTACGCCAAGGCGACCTCCGCCGACTACGACCGCGCCGCGGCCGCGCTCTACCACGAGCAGGCCAAGGACGTGGACATCATCGTGACGACCGCGCTGATCCCCGGCCGGCCCGCCCCGCGGCTGGTCACGGCGGAGGACGTGGCGGCGATGAAGCCGGGCAGCGTCATCGTCGACATGGCCGCCGCCCAGGGCGGCAACGTCGAGGGCACCGTGCCCGGCCGGGCGGTGGTCACCGACAACGGCGTCACCATCATCGGCTACACCGACCTGGCCGGCCGGCTGGCCACCCAGGCGTCGCAGCTGTTCGGCACCAACCTGGTGAACCTGCTGAAGCTGCTGACGCCCGGCAAGGACGGCCGGCTGGCCGTCGACTTCGACGACGTGGTGCAGCGGGCCGTGACGGTGGTCCGGGCCGGCGAGGTCACCTGGCCGCCGCCGCCCGTCGCCGTGTCGGCCGCCCCCGGGGCCGCGCCCGCGGTCCCGGCCGTGCCGGTGGCGCCGAAGCCGTCCCGGAGCACCCCTGCGGTGCGGTTCGGCCTGATCGGTCTGGGGATGCTGGCGGTCTTCCTGCTGATCGCCTTCGCCCCGGCCCAACTCGCCGAGAACTTCACGGTGTTCGCGCTCGCCGTGGTCATCGGCTACTACGTCATCGGCAAGGTGCACCATGCACTGCACACCCCGCTGATGTCGGTGACCAATGCGATCTCCGGGATCGTCGTGATCGGCGCCCTGCTGCAGATCGGGCACGAGAGCTGGGTCGTGACCGCGCTGTCGTTCGTGGCGGTGCTGCTGACGAGCGTGAACATCTTCGGAGGCTTCGCCGTCACCCGCCGCATGCTGAGCATGTTCTCGACTGCCCCCGAAAGGCGCTGAGCCCGATGACTTCCACGACGGCCTCCCACGCCGCGGACCTGGTCGCCGCCCTGCTGTTCATTCTCAGCCTCGCCGGGCTGTCCCAGCACCGGACCTCACGCGCCGGCGTCGTCTACGGCATCGCCGGCATGGCCCTCGCCCTGGTCGCCACCGTCGTCCTGGCGGCGCAGAGCATCACCGCCGGAGCGGTCGCCCTGATCGTCCTCGCGATGGTGCTCGGCGGCGCGGCGGGCCTGTGGCGGGCGCGGCGGGTCGAGATGACGCAGATGCCCGAACTCATCGCCGTCCTGCACAGTTTCGTCGGCCTCGCCGCCGTCCTGGTCGGCTGGAACAGCTACCTGGAGGTCGAGGCCCACGGCCCGGCACAGGCGGTGGTCGCCGGCGGCCTGCTGGGCATCCACCACGCCGAGGTCGTCATCGGCATCTTCATCGGCGGGGTCACCTTCACCGGTTCCGTCGTGGCCTTCCTCAAGCTGTCCGGCCGGATCGCCTCGCGCCCGCTGACGCTGCCCGGCAAGAACGCCCTCAACCTGGGCGCGCTGGCCGCGTTCGCGGGGCTGACGGTCTGGTTCACGGTGAGCCCGGGCCCGGGCCTGATGATCGCGGTGACCGTCCTGGCGCTGGCCCTCGGCTGGCACCTGGTCGCCTCGATCGGCGGCGGCGACATGCCCGTCGTCGTCTCCATGCTGAACAGCTACTCGGGCTGGGCCGCGGCCGCCGCCGGGTTCCTCCTCGACAACAACCTGCTCATCGTCACCGGGGCGCTGGTCGGCTCCTCCGGCGCCTACCTGTCGTACGTCATGTGCCGGGCGATGAACCGCTCCTTCGTCTCGGTCATCGCGGGCGGCTTCGGCATCGAGGCCCCGTCGGGCGGGGACGAGGAGCAGGGCGAGCACCACGAGATCCGCGCCGAGGAGACCGCGGAACTGCTCGCCCGGGCCCGGTCCGTGGTCATCACCCCCGGCTACGGGATGGCGGTGGCCCAGGCCCAGCACCCCGTGGCGGAGCTGACCCGGCGGCTGCGCGAACGCGGCGTCGACGTCCGCTTCGGCGTGCACCCGGTGGCCGGGCGCCTGCCGGGGCACATGAACGTGCTGCTGGCCGAGGCGAAGGTGCCGTACGACATCGTCCTGGAGATGGACGAGATCAACGACGACTTCGCGGAGAGCTCCGTCGTCCTCGTCATCGGCGCCAACGACACCGTCAACCCGGCGGCCATGGACGACCCGTCCAGCCCCATCGCCGGGATGCCGGTCCTGCGGGTGTGGGAGGCGGAGCACGTGATCGTCTTCAAGCGCTCGATGGCGTCCGGCTACGCGGGAGTGCAGAACCCGCTGTTCTTCCGCGAGAACAGCAGCATGCTCTTCGGGGACGCCAAGCAGAGCGTGGATGCGATCCTCCAGGCCCTCACCGGCCAGGCCCAGGACGCCCCCGCCCCCGCCCCCGCCCCCGCCGTCCGCCAGCCGACCGCGGCCGGCTAGACCGGGCACCGCCCGGCAGCGGCCCGGCCCTGTCAGCGGCCTGCGCATCAGCGGTCATCGCGTCAGCGGTCATCGCGTCAGCGCGTCATCCGCAGGTTCCAGATGGTGACTTCGGTGTCCAGCTCGCCATAGCTGCCCTGGTCGTAGTGGGTCTCGGTGATCTTGATCACGGCGATCGGCGAGTTCTCGTTGACGACGCAGACGCTGTCGCCCTCGACCACGTCGACCTGGTCGTGCGGCTGGGTCAGCAGGAGGTCCCGGCAGCCCTGCGCAGTGGGCTCTCCGGGCCCGGTCCACCGTGCGACCGTGCCCTTGACCATCATCCCGCTGCTGCCGCTGCGCCCAGCGGCCGGCCGGAAGAACACGAAGGAGGTGCTTCGTGCCGGCGGCACCTTCGTCAGGTCGATGCCCTCCAGGCCGAGCACCCACTTGCCCGTCCAACGCACCGGCGAGGCCCCCGCGGGAGACGGAGCCGGTGCCACGGCGGGACTCGTCCCGGCGAAACCCGTACCGGGCGGCGGCGCCACGTCGACGGCCGCCGAGGCGACAGGGGCGGCGGAGGGGTGTGCCGTACCGCCCGTGAACGCGGCGATCGCGCTGGCGACCCCGGCGCACGCGCTGACCACTGCGGCCACCACTCCCCAGAGCTTCACGTTCGATCTCCCGCCGGCCCCCGCCGGAACGGGTGCGTGCGGCGGCCAGGGCTGGTGGCCGGGCTGATGACCGGGCTGCTGGTCGGGCTGGTGGCTGGGCTGCGGCGGGTGATTCATGGATTCCCCCGAGTCTGCCGACGGACCGCAGCAAGCTCCGCGACCGCCGGACCAATGGACCATTGGACCAACGGCACGATAGCAACGACCGGGCCACCGGCGTGGCCTCCGCCCGGCCCCTGCTGACGGAGCGTCACCGGTCGGACGCGGGGTCAGCGGGACCGTACGGTCCGGGTGAAGGCGCTGCGGTAGGCCCTCGGCGGGACACCGCGGCGACGGACGAACTGCTCGCGCAGGACCGCCGCGCTGCCGTAGCCGACCCGGCGGGCCACCTCCTCGACCGGCAGATCGGTGGTCTCCAGCAGTTCCTCGGCGCGGCCGAGGCGCTGGTTCAGCAGCCAGGCGTGCGGGGTGCTGCCGGTCGCCGCGGTGAAGCGGCGGGCGAAGGAACGGCGGCTCATCAGCGCGCGTTCGGCCAGTTCGGCCACCGGCAGCGGCCGGTCGAGGTGCTCGCGCGCCCAGGCCAGGACGTCGGCGAGCCGTTCGTCCCGGCAGTCCTCGGCGACGGGGGCCGCGGCGTACTGGGCCTGCCCGCCGTCCCGGTGCGGTGGCAGCACCAGGTCGCGGGCGATCGCGTTGGCGACCGCCGCGCCGAACTCGCGGCGCAGCAGGTGGAGACAGAGGTCGAAGCCGGCCGCCGCACCGGCGCCCGTGACGATGTCGCCCTCGTCGACGTAGAGGGCGTCCGCCTCGACCGTGACGTCCGGGTGGCGGCCGGCGAGCAGTTCGGCGAACCGCCAGTGGGTCGTCACCCGGCGGCCGGCCAGGAGTCCGGTCCGGGCCAGGGCGAAGACGCCGACGCAGTGCGCGCCCAGCACGGCGCCGCGCGCGTGAGCGGTCGCCAGGGCGTCCAGCACCTGCCCGGGCACCGGGTCGCGGAAGCCCGCCCACGGCAGGGCGAGCACCAGGTCGGCCTCGGCCAGCCGTTCCGGGCCGTGCGCGACGGCGACGGGGACGCCGACGTCGGTGACGACCGGCCCCGGGCGGTCGCTGCACAGCGCGAACTCGAAACGCGGCAGGTCACCGCCGCGTTCGGCGAACACCTCGGCGACCACGCCGACGGCGAGCATGCCCACCCCGGGCGGGGCGTAGGCGGCGACGGTGGCGAACTTCGGCATCCCCGGAGTTTGGCACAGAACCTGCGATCAGTGGCATGTCTGCCACTCGTCGGCCCTCCCGGCCTCGGGCAGGATCCTCCGTGTGAGCAGCACGACGACCACGAACGGGGCCAGCATGAACAGCACCGCGACGACGACCGACGCGCCGGCCGGCCGCAGCGCCCGGTACCACGTCCTGACCACCGGCTACACGCTCTCGACCGGGCCCGGCGTGGCCGCGACCGTCTCCTACGTCGCGGACGGCGACCGGCGGGTGATCGTCGACCCGGGCATGGTCGCCGGACGCGACCGGATCCTCGGCCCGCTCGCCGGACTGGGGGTCTGCGCCGACGACATCACCGACGTCGTGCTCAGTCACCACCATCCGGACAACACCATGAACGTCGGCCTGTTCCAGCGGGCCCGGGTGCACGACCACAAGGCCGAGTACCTCGACGACCAGTGGCTCGACCGGGATGCCGAAGGGCTCCTGCTCACCCCGTCGCTGAGGCTCATCCGCACGCCCGGGCACAGCGCCGAGGACATCACCCTGCTCGCCGGGACGGCCGAGGGCGTGGTCGCGTTCGTCGGCGACCTCTGGTGGCGGCCGAACGGCCCGGTGCTCGACCCGGTCGCGCCCGATCCCGCACAACTGCGCGCCTCCCGGCTGCGGGTGCTGGCCGGTGCGGACGTCGTCGTTCCCGGTCACGGCGCGCCGTTCCCCGCCGAGTCGGCCCTCTACTGACGACCGGGGACGAGCCGGGGAGCAGGCAGGGACCGGACGGGGACCGGACAGGGACCGGACAGGGACGAGCCGAAAACAAGGCGGGAACGAGGCCGGGAACGAGGCCGGGACCAGGCCCGGGTTTTTCGGCCGACCTCCCGGACCGAATCCTCGGAATATACGGTCAGCCGCGGTTCCGCGGATATCACCGCGGCCCGTGACCGATGTCACTTGCCGGAGCGCGCGAAAAGGCCTCACCGACCGAAAGGTCATTCAGGTACGGTCAGCCATCGCGCTTTTTCGAAAGCGGCCGTCGAGGCAATCGGAGAATATTCCATGATCGATGACAGCGGAATGCCGACCGGCAACGGCATCGGGCGGAGAATGGTCCTGGCGTCGGCGGCCGGCGCCGCATCCGCTTTCCTGCTGCCGGGCGGAGTCGCACAGGCGGGGCAGGAAAAGCCGCGGATCATCAGATACTCCGACCATGAACCACTGGGCGGCATGCGCACCAGGTTCCTGAAGGAGGTCGTCTTCCCGGCCGTCGAGAGGGAGTCGAACGGCCGCCTGGTGATCGAGGCCCACTGGAACGGTGACATCGCCGGCTCGTTCGACGCCCTGCGCGCGGTGGGCACCCCCGGCGGCGTGGACATGGCCACCGTCGTACCGGAGTACACACCCGGCCAGCTGCCGCTGCACCAGCTCTTCAAGAGCTTCCCGCTGGGCCCGACCGGTGACACGCAGATCGACTTCTTCCGCCGCGCCTACGCGGAGGTGCCGGCCTTCCCGGCGGAACTGGAGAAGAACAACGCCGTTCACCTGTTCTTCGGGACCGGGTATCCCGTGGCGTTCTTCAGCGCCCCGCCCCTGCCCGGCCTGGACGGCCTGCGGGGCGGCACGTGGCGGTCCGCCAGCTTCTGGCACCACGACTTCCTGGTCAACTCCGGTGCGACCCCCGTGGCCGTGCCGTGGGGGCCGGGAGTCCTCGACGCCCTGAGAGCGGGGACGCTGGACGGCGTCATGGTGAACCTCGACGCCGGACACCTGCTGAACGTCCAGGACGCCGCCCCCGACGTGCTGGTCTCGAAGGAGCTGTGGCTGGGGCACGCCTACCTCCTCGCGATGAACAGGGAGGTCTGGAACGGGCTCCCGCAGAACGACCGGCAGGCCGTCCGGCGGGCCGTCCAGAAGTCCTACCGGACCGCGGGCCAGGTGATGGACAGCAGCTTCGACACCGAGGTGGAGGACCTGAGGCGAGCCGGCGCGAACGTGCGGATCCTCGGCCCTGACGAGCTGAGGCGATGGCGGACCGCCACCCGGTACCGCGAGGTGCAGGCCGCCCGGGTGGAAGATCAGCGGGCCCGGGGGATCGTGGACGCCCGCGCCGCCCTTGCGGCCGTCACATCGATCATGGACTGCTTCGCGGACTGACCGCCACGCGGCTGCCGGACGACCGGACAACCGGACGACCGGCAGCCGGTGCAGAACGGACAGGACGCCCCGGACGCCTGCACGCCCCCCCGCCCGCGTCACGCGCCCGCCGGTCACCGGGCGGGCCCGCCCAGCACGGGCCGGGCGCCGATGGCGGCGAGCAGCGCGAGCTTGCCGCCCGAGTCACTGCCGGGTTCGGCCGTGTACATGACGATGCGCAGGTCGCCTCGCTGGGTGGTCAGGATGTCGCAGTCCAGGTCGAGGCGCCCGACCTCGGGGTGGGCGATCGTCTTGAGAGCCGGCCCGTGCTCCGCGATCTCGTGGCGCTGCCACAGTTCGCGGAACACCTCGCTCTCCGCGTTCAGCCGGACGATCAGGTGGTGCAGCTGACGGTCGTCCGGGTAACGGCCGGCGCTGCGCCGCAGATCGGCGACCATGGAGGCGTCGAACGCCATGGTGCTGGTGGATCTGCGGACACGACACTCGGAGAGACCGGCGAAGTGCATCCACAGGACGTTGCGCTCCGACTCCCGCAGCGAGGACGGGTCTCCCATCAGCGCCACCCACATCGCGTTCCACAGCAGGAGGCTCCACCCGGCGTCGAAGACCGCGACGGGCCGGTCCGTGGTGCGCTCCACCAGGCGGCGGATGCTCATCGGCACCAGCCGGCTGACACGCCCGCCGCCGGAGGCATGACCGGCGAGGCGGAACAGGTGCTCCTGCTCGGCGTCGGACAGCTGGAACGCACGGGCGAGCGCGGCGCACACCTGAGCCGAGGGCGCGGAAGCCCTCCCCTGCTCCAGGCGCACGACGTAGTCCACCGACACCCCCGCCAGCACGGCCAGCTCCTCGCGCCGCAGCCCCCTGGTGCGCCGCACGGTGTTCGCCGGCAGGCCCGCCGCCTGCGGCGTCAGGCGCTCACGCCACACCCGCAGGACCGCCGCCAGCTGACCGGATGCACTCATGCCCCCATGCTCGCAGCCCCGGGCGCGCACAGCCTGGGACTCCCGTTACCAGGAAGCGTGACAGCCACCCGCGGAACGGCTTCCGCGTCACAGCCTTTTCAGGACGATCGCGGCACCGAAAAGACTCGCCGCCACCGGAACACAGATGTGCGCGAGAACGAGAATCAGATAATGGGCGGTCGAGTACACCCCGTACGGAACCGCGTACCCGGAACCCGCGTCGATCGCCCTCAGGGTGTTCTCGCCGAAGACGGAACTGAAGACACCGACAACAGCCAGGACGTACGACGCGATGCGCGCGCGCCTGACGAAAGCCGCGTTCGCATTCGGGTTCGGATCCGTTTCCAAGATTTTCCAGGCCCTTCCGTGACGGTTATCGCCGCCCGCCCGCCCGTCGGTTCGGAAAACGGCGCCGGGAGGCAGGTCATTCGATGATCTCGGAATTCTTGAGAATCAGCACGCCGTTCCGGTCGGCGAAGACGTCACAGGTCGCGGTCGCAACGATCTCCCGGCCGATCCCGACGCTCTCCAACCGGCGGAACGACGCTGCGCGACGGTCGTCGTACGGCAGGACGATGCTGACGAGATGGGCACCGTTCTCCACGTCCGACGCCTCGATCGTGGGCGTCCCGTACTCGCTCGCACCCGTCTTCAGCACCACGGCCCTGACCGTCACGGAACGGCCGTAGCACTGCTGCTCCGCGCGGGACCGATCAGCCACGAACAGGTCGTGGAGGTCCCGGATCGGAACGGTGCCCGTCAGGCCCGCCCCTGCACGAGGAGCCCCGGCGCTGCCGGGTGCGGATGCCGCTGCGCGCGCGGGTGCGGATCCGCCGACGGCCCGGGTGCCGGCACCCGCCGCCGAGCAACCCGTCAGGCCGACGAGAAGCGCCAGCGCGCCCGTGAGCATCGTGCCGTTCCTCATCGCGTCGTCCTCCGGTCGATACGGTGCAGCCGCATGCCGGCCCGGAACCGGGCCAGCCGTCCGCACGGCGGGAGCATCGCGTGCGGTCACGCCGCCACGCTGCCCGCATGCCGGATGATCGACAAGAGACTCCGCTTCCTGGTACCGCCGGTACCAGCGTGATGCGGATGAACCGCTGCGCGGCGACGGCCGCGGGAACAGCCCGGCGACGACTCCGGCACCGTCACCGGCCGACCGGCCGACCGGCCGACGGACCCGACGGACCCGACGGACCGTTTCACGATGCAGGGGAAGAGCCTGGTAACGGGGTTACCAGGAAGGAGCGTCCCTGGTCCCTGCCGACGGCGCACCCCAGACTCACAGCTCCGGACACGTCACGCGCCCGTCCTCCCGGGCCGATCGCGCGTGTCACGCGGTGTACGGCCCGCGCGCCACAGGACCGCGGACCAAGTCGACGGAGGGCTGGAGCTCGTGCTGGTCGTGCTGCTGATCACGGTGGTGGTCGTCCTGTTCGCCGGAGTGCACGGGTTCGTATGGCGCCGGCTGGTGCGGGACGTGACCACCGCCGGAAGCGCGGCACGGCGCGCGGGCTCGATCGCCGCGGTCGTCCTGCCCCTGGTCTCGCTCGGTGCACTGGGCGCGGGCCAGGCGGGCGCCCCGTTCTGGCTCCAGCGCGTGCTGGCCTGGCCCGGTTTCCTCTGGCTGGCGCTGCTGCTGTACCTGGTGCTCGCACTCGTGGTCGGCGAGGCGGTCAGGCCGCTGCTGCTGCGCGCCCGCACCCCGAGGAGGACGCCGGCCGACGCACCGGCCGAGACCGTGGCCGTGGCCGTGACCGCCGGGACGCCCTCTCCTCCCCCGCAGGACGGGCCGGGGGACGACGGCCGGGAGCGAACGGCACCGCAGACCGCCGGAGTGACCCGCCGGCTCTTCGTCTCCCGGATCGTGGGCGGAGCCGCCACCGCGGCCGCCGCCGGAACCGTCGGGTACGGCATGGCCGACGTGTTCTCCGGGCCGGGTGTCAAGCGGATCACCGTACCGCTCGCCAAGCTGCCGCGCTCCGCGCACGGTTACCGGATCGCCATCGTCAGCGACATCCACCTGGGGCCCGTCCTGGGCCGGTCGCACACCCGACGCATCGTCGACGCCGTCAACGCCACCCAGCCCGATCTGGTGGCCGTCGTCGGCGACCTGGTCGACGGGACGGTCGCCGACCTCGGCATCGCGGCGGACCCGCTCGCACGACTGCAGGCCCGGCACGGCTCGTACTTCGTGACCGGCAACCACGAGTACTACTCGGGAGTCGAGGAATGGGTGCACCGGGTGAGCGAGTTGGGCGTGCACCCGCTGCGCAACGCACGCGTGGAGATGCCCGGCTTCGACCTCGCCGGCGTCAACGACATCTCCGGCGGGGACCACGGCGACGCCCCGGACTACGACCGCGCGCTCGGTGACCGCGACACCACCCGCGCGGCGGTCCTGATGGCGCACCAGCCGGTGATGATCCACCAGGCGGTCCGGCACGGCGTGGACCTCCAGTTGTCCGGGCACACCCACGGCGGCCAGCTCTGGCCCGGAAACCTCCTCGCAGCACTCGGCAATCCGACCGTCGCCGGACTGGACCGTTACGGCGACACCCAGTTGTACGTCACCCGCGGCGCAGGCGCCTGGGGACCACCCGTCCGGGTCGGCGCACCCTCGGACATCACCGTCGTCGAGCTCGCCTCACGACAGGCGTAGACGTCGCCGGGGACGAGACCGGTACGCCGCGACAGGGCTGCCACCCGGCCCGGCCCGGTGGCACGATTCTCCCAACTGGCGGAGGAAGAAAGGGGCATGAGCCTCTGCGTAGAGGTCCTGGCCGCTACGATCGCGGCGTGACGGATCCCTCGGACTACGAACTCTCGGCATGGCGCGACCTCCAGCGGTTCAAGGGTCGCCCACTGTCGCGAGCGATGAGAAACGCCGGCGAGCACGTGGCCACCGGCGCCGCGGAACTCGGCAGGCGCGCCTCGAAGCGCCTGGAGAACCATCCCCGGGCCCGGTCGGCGGTTTCGCGGGGGCAGGACATGGTCGCGAAGGGCGCTCACAAGGTCGGCGCCGGGGCCCGCGGAGCTGCCGACGCCCTACCGGACTGGAGCGGCACTGCTTTTCAGTCCGTACGGCAGACCGTGGGACGGGTCTCGCGAGCGGGACTCTCCTCCAAGCGCGTGGTGGCGCTCCACAAGAAGCGCGGGCACGACATCGCGTCGCTGTCCGACCTGCGCCACCTCGACCTCCAGCAGATCGACGCCGTGCGTGGACGAGCGGCGAGCTGGTACTACCCGGCCGGCGCGGCGCTCTCGGGCGCGGGTGCAGGGCTGGTGATCTCCGGAGGACAGCTCGCCACCGCCGCCTCCGCCGGTGCCGCGGCAGCGCCTTCGGGAGGTGCGATCGTCGGCGCTTTCGCTGTCGATGCCGCAGTCGTCCTCGGACTCGCCTCCCGCTCCGTCGGCCAGGTCTCGCTGCTCTACGGCTACGACCCCGAAGAGCCTGCCGAGAAGCTCTTCGTGATGTCCGTCGTCAACGCCGGCACGGCGACGTCGGCCACCGCCAAGACCGCTGCGATGGCCGACATGTCGCGGCTCACCCAGGCACTCGTCCGCGGCAAGTCGTGGGACATCCTGAACGAGGCGGTGGTCGCCAAGGTCTCCGCGCAGTTCGCGAAGGCCTTCGGTTTTCGCCTCACCAAGAAGGGCCTCGGCAAGGCCGTACCCGCATTCGGGATCCTCGTCGGAGGCGCGCTCAACTGGACCACCCTGGAGGCGATCGTCGACGCCGCCGACGTGGCGTACCGGCGGCGGTTCCTCCTTGAGAAGTACCCGCACCTCGGTGACGAGGAAGCAGGCGGATCGTTTCCCGACACCGACCCGGACGACCCGGACGTCCCGGACGACGCCGACGAGGCGATCAGCCTGCTCGGCGAACTCGCCGAGGCCGGCGGCCCCGACCTCCACTGAACCGGCGCGCACCACCCGCCCGGCTCCCCGTCCCGTTCCCACCACGGCGCGCCGATCGGACGGCGGTCACCGGCCCCTGAACACAGGCCCCGGGCAGCCCGGTTCGCACCGCCGTGGAGAAGTCCGCACCCGACGGGCAGGACGGCACCGATGACGCGCCAGCTTCCGCACAGCCTCGTCGACAGCCCGAAGCGCCGGCTGAACCCCTCGGCCCGCCGGACACCTTGTCACCGTACGGACCGGCCGGTCGACGGAAGGTCACCGAGTGCGGTGGCCCGCGATCCACTCCGCCAGGGAGAGCAGGGTGGCCTCCGCACTGTTCGCCATGTGGTCCCGCAGGGCATGGAGAGCCTCGGGTGTGTCGCCCAGGACCGGGTCGGTGCGCAGCAGTCGCCAGGTCTGCTGGACGATGCTGCCGGTGCCCTGCTCGTAGAGGTGCCAGTTCCAGCGGACGATGCCCTGCGCGGCCCCGCCGACGACGAAAGCGAACGCGGAACCCGGGTCGGCCTGCACCACCTCGGAGCGGGTGAACCATTCGCGCCCGTCACGGCGGTTGCGGCCGCTGAACCATGCGCCGACCCATGGGCCGTCTCCCGGCTCGTACCGCACGGCGCTGGCGCTCGGGCTCCACGTCTCGATCAGAGACACGTCGCTGATCAGGGGATACACGGAGTCCGGCGTCAAGTCGACCCAGCACCGCCTGGTGAAGGTGAAGGGCGTCAGATCGAGGCCGGCCAGCGGACTCCGCGGGCCGGCAGCGGTGCTCCGGGACGTCGTGGTGCTCCGGGACGTCGTGGTGCTCATGGTTCTCCCGAGGGTGAGGACGGCACAGGGGTGATACGGCTCATCGTGGGGGCCGGTACGGGGAGCAGCCAGACCCTGCGGATCCGCACCCCGGCAGGGTGCGGCGCGGCTCGGTGGTGCTGCGCATACTCGGTGCCATGAACAAGCACGGGCAGCTCGCCGACTTCCTCCAGGCACGCCGGAGTCTTCTGCGTCCCGAGGACGTCGGGTTGCGGACCTACGGCGAGCGGCGCCGGGTGCCGGGGTTGCGGCGGGAGGAGCTGGCGATGCTCGCGGGCATCAGCGCGCCCTACTACGCCCGGCTTGAGCAGGGCCGGTCGCGCAACGCCTCGCGCGAGGTGCTCGATGCCATCGCGACCGCCCTGTGCCTGGACGAGTCCGAGCGGACCCATCTGCACGAGCTCGCCCGTGCACCGGAGCGGGGCAGAGCCGCACCCCGTCCCCGGCCCGAGCGCGTCACCCCGGCCACCGGCGCGTTGCTGACGGCTCTCGAAGGCACACCCGCGATCGTCATGGGCCGCCGTGGTGACGTTCTGGCCTGGAACACGCAGGGTCACGCGTTGTTCGCCGGCCACTTCGACCGGGGCAGCCCCGCCGAACCGAGCCGCCGGCCGAACATGGCGAAGCTGGTGTTCCTCGACGCCCACACCCGGGACCTCTACACCGACTGGCCCGCCAAGGCCAGGGCCGTGGTCGGCAACCTGCGCCTCACCGCCGGCCGGTATCCGGAAGATCCTCTGCTGGCCGGACTCGTCGGTGAACTGACCATGCGCAGCCCGGAGTTCGCGGCCATGTGGGCCGATCACCGGATCCTGGCCTGCGATGTCGCCGACTACGAGATGCACCACCCCACGGTCGGGATCCTGACCGTCACCCAGCAGACGCTCCAGAGTCCGCAAGGAACCGGACCGGCCGTGGTGATCGCCACGGCCGCCCCCGGATCCCCCTCCGCGACAGCCCTCAGCCTCCTTGCCCAGGCCGGCGGGCCGAGCGAGGCAGTCCAGTCCTGCAGGGGCGCCGAATCCCGTCCCGCCTGACCTGAGAAGGCCCCTCTCCTGGCCCCTTCTGCGGCCGAGGACGCCCGGGGAGCGTACGTCAACAGCCCTCGTGTCCACCTCCGTCCGCCGGGCTTCACACACCCCGGCACCCCCCTGGCTGCGGCATGCCCGCATGCCGGACAACAGAGAAGGAACCCATGCTCAAGCGAAGCAGCCTTGTCGCAACAGCCGCGGCGACGGCCGCAGCGGCCATCGCCGCGGCCCTCCCGGCCGACGCCGCCCCGGCGGCCCCGAAGCCCCTGGTCCACGTTCGGATCACCCATCACTTCGACCTGGCCGCGGGCCAGATGCCGGAGAACATCGCCCTGCTGCCCGACGGTGCGGCCGACGTGACCTTCGCCGGCAGCCGCCAGATCGCCCGGATCACCCCCGGGGGCGGCACCCGCATCCTGGCGACCCTGCCCGCGCCCGCCGACGGCGGAGTCAGGACCCCTGTCCTCGGATTCCCCCTGACCACCGGCATCGTCCAGGCTGCGGACGGAAGCACGTACGCGCTGTACGCGACCGGCACCGCCGACCTGACGGGCCTGTGGCGGCTGGCCCCCGGCAAGGCACCGGAGCGCATCGCCGCGCTGCCCCCGAACGGCCTGCCCAACGGCCTGGCGCTGGACCCGCACAGCGAGCAGCTCTACATCACCGACTCGGTGCTCGGCACCGTATGGACCGTCCCCCTTTCCGGGGGCCGGCCCACCGCCTGGTCGGCTGCGCCCGAGCTTGCTTCGACCGGCTTCCTCGGAGCCAACGGCGCGAAGGTGCACGACGGCGCGCTCTGGGTGACCAACCTCGACAAGGGCACCCTCGTGCGCATCCCGATCCGTCACGGAAACCGGGCGGGAGCGCCGCAGGTGAGGGCGTCCGGTCTGGCCGGTATCGACGACTTCGCCTTCACCGGCCGCGGCAACGAGGTGCTCGCCACCCTCAACGCCCCCAACAAGGTCGTGCTCATCCGGCCCGACGGCACCAGCACCACCGTTCTGGACACCGACGACGGACTCCAGAACCCCACCTCCGTCGCGCTGCGCGGCAAGGAGGTGTACGTCCTCAACGCCGCCTACACCACGGCCGAGGACCCCAACCTCCTGCTCGCCCGCCTGCCCGGCCAGCACCGCCAGGACCTGTCCGCGGACAGGGAGTTCACACCTGACGAGTAGGGCCGTACTGATGATGCGCCAGGTTCCGCCACCGGCCGGCGGGCCCGCGCAGCGGTGCAGCAGCAGCTGGACGGGGCGACGGCAGCGTTGCCCGGCGGACGCTCGGCGACGCGGCCGCGGACCGCTGCCTGCGTGACGGTCCGGTCGAAGGCGCAGAGTCCGGGCTGCTGCAGTGCCGGTGGGAGCTCGCCGGTACTCGGGTTCATGGCAGTGATCGCCCGCAAGGGCGTGCCGGCCCCGATCCCGGCCGGAAGCGCTGCGCGGTCGGGCGCACGCACGCACGCGTGGACGAACCACTACGGCAAGCTGCGGCGCCGCACGGAGAGCGGCGGCGAGGCCGTGGACTCCTGTCCCTGCCTCGCCGCCGCTCTCGTCACGCCCCGCATGCCCGTTCGGCGTCCGAGGAGCCGATACCGCGGGATGGCCGTGGCGTGCCGCCCGGGTCACCCGGCGTTGTGCGCCGTCCGCGGTTCGGCGTGCTCCGCGACGCCAAGTGCAGCGAGCAGTTGCTCCCGGAACTCGGCGAGGCGCGGATCCCGGTACGACCGCGGGTGATCGAGGTCGATGGTCAGGTCCAGGCTGAAGCGGCCTTCGTCGAGCACCAGAACCCTGTCGGCCAGCACGATCGCCTCGTCCACGTCGTGGGTGACGAGAAGCACCGAGGGCCGATGGCGTTCCCACAGCTCACGGAGCAGGGTGTGCATCTTGATCCTGGTCAGCGCGTCGAGGGCGCCGAACGGCTCGTCGGCCAGGAGCAGTTCGGGTTCCCGGACCAGTGAACGGGCGAGTGCTGCCCGCTGCTGCTCGCCGCCGGACAGCTCGCTGGGCCAGGCCTGCTCACGGCCGGCCAGGCCGACCTCGGCCAGGGCTGCACGACCGCGTTCGGCGGGGTCCTTGCCCTGGACACCGAGCAGGACGTTGTCGAGCACCCGGCGCCAGGGCAGCAGTCGGGAGTCCTGGAAGACGACCGAGACACGCTGCGGCGCCTGCAGTTCGCCGGAGCCGGTGATCTCGTGGTCCAGGTCGGCGATGGCCCGCAGCAGGGTGCTCTTGCCCGAGCCGCTGTGTCCGAGCAGTGCGACGAACTGCCCCGGGGGGATGTCCAGATCGATCCCGTCCAGGACGACGCGCTCACCGAAGCCCCGCGTCAGCCCGCTGATCCGGACGGCGGGTGGGGTCAGTTGTTCAACGAGTGCCGCCATGACAGCACCCTCCGTTCCAGGATGCGGACGATGGAGTCCGAGACGAAGCCGAAGATCCCGTAGATCAGCAGGCCGAGCACGATCACGTCGGTCTGGCCGTAGTTCTGCGCCTGGAACATCATGTAGCCCAGGCCGCTGGTGGAGTTGATCTGCTCCAGCACGACCAGCGAGAGCCACGAGCCGGTCACGCCCAGCCGCAGCCCGACGAAGAATCCGGGCAGTGCGCCGGGGATGACGATCTGCCGGATGAACTGCAGCCTGCTCAGTCCGAGCACCTCGGCGAGCTGGACGAAGCGCTGGTCGATGCCGGACAGCGCCGAGTACAGGTTGAGGTAGATCGGGATGTAGACCACGATCGTGATGATCGCGACCTTGAAGGTCTCCCCGATGCCGAGCCAGAGGATGAACAGCGGGATCAGACCGAGCGTCGGTATCGCCCGGTTGATCTGGACCGAGCCGTCGACGAGGGCTTCGCCGGTCCGGCTGAGCCCGGCCAGCAGTGCCAGCACGACCCCGAGGGTCAGGCCGATGGCGAATCCCTGCGTGGCGCGCCACAGCGAGTCCGCGATGTCGGTGGCCAGTGGCCCGTCCGTCCAGCGGTGGACACCGGTCTGCACAACGGTCCAGGGCGCGGGCAGGACCCGTGGGTCGAGCGCGCCGGTCAAGCTGGCGACCGACCAGACCAGCACCAGTACTGCGGGCCCCAGCAGGCGGGTGTAGGGGAGGCGCCGGCCCGGACCGAGCCGCCTGAGCCGTCGGGGGCCGGGTCCGGTCGGGGTGCTGACGGCGGCGGCCTCCGGAGAAAAGGACGGTGAAGCCGAGGCGGGCGGTGCGAGTGCCGCGGAAGCCGTGTCGGTCATGGAACTCACCTCCGGTACTCTGCCGCCACGGCGTTGGCCGCGATGGACTCGAAACGGCGGTCGAACAGCACGTCGGCCTTGAACGGCTTGACGAAACCACCCTCCGCGAGCAGGTCGGCCGTCTCCTGCTCCCAGGCGAGAGCCTCGTCCCAGGTCGGCGGGAACAGCGGCTTGTTGGTCAGCGCGGTGATGCCCTTGGCCTGCTCCAGCGTGATGTTCTGGGTCTTGACGTAGTACTCCTGGTCCCAGGTGTCCGGGTTCTCGTACACCCAGACCAGACCCTTCGCCCAGAGCGGGATGTACGCGGCGATGGCCGCCGCCTTCTTGGGGTCGGCCAGCACCGAGGACGGTGCCCACAAGAGGTTGAGCAGGTCCACGACGTCGGTGGTGATGGTGTGCGCGCCGTCCGAGCCGTACCGGGACAGGTAGGCGGGCACCTGGGAGATGCCGAGCGGGGCGATGTCCACCTGGCCGGCCTGGAGCGCGGTGAGGAACTGGTTGCTGGTCAGCGGGACGAGGGTGACCTCGGAGGTCTTCAGGCCTGCCTTCTTCAGGGCGCGCAGCAGCACGACGCCCTGGGCCTGGCCCTGGGAGAACGCCAGCTTCCTGCCCCGGAAGTCGGCGACCGACCGGATGTCGCTGTGCGGCTTGGTCGCGAACACGTAGGTGGGCTTGCGCGTCAGGGCCACGGCCACGACCCGGGCGTCGAAGCCCTGGTAGTGGGCCTGGATCGGCGGGATCCCCGCATTGTTGGCCACGTCGAGGGAGTGGGCGCGGAAGGCGTTGATCACGTCCGGGCCGGCCCCGATGTTCGGCCACGCGGAGACGGTGAAGGGGAGGTGGTCCAGGAGACCGGCAAGCTTGAGCTGGAGCTGCTGGGCGCCGGTGGACGAGGCGACGCTCAGTGCGGTGCCGGACGGCACCGCACTCGGCAGTGGTGCGGAGGCCGACAGCGCGGGCCCGTCGGCGACAGCGCTCGCGCAGGCGCTCAGCCCGAGGGCGGCGCCCGTCCCGAGCAGGGTCTGCAGGAAGAGCCGACGGTTCAGGCCAGGAGTGGGTGTCGATCTGTAGCTCGGCACGTGAGGATCCTTAGGTACGGTCGGCACACGTGACCACCGCGCGGCGGCGCGGCGGGACGCGTGCTGTGCTCGGGAGGTCGCCGACGGCCATGCATGCCCCTCGGCCTGAAGGGCGCATGACGGCAGCAGGATGTGAATGCAGGAGAAAGGCGTCGGATTTCACGGGGAAACGCCCCACAGGTGAGTCGACGCCCTGTCGGAAACTCCGGACGGCAGAGCCGGATCCGAACCTGGCTGAGCCAGGTCAGGCGGAAATACGCCGACAGCGGCGGTTACATCGCACGGCACCGATGCCGGCGCGTCGCGCCCGCTCTCCGAGATGCCGAATCGATTCCATGCCCGGACTCTAACCAGCTCGGCTTCGGCCCTGCAATGTTTGTTCCAGGCGTGAAATCAATTCCCCCCACCGGCTTCCGGGACCACGGCAGGGTCACTGCTAGCATCGCCGCATGGTCCGCCTGTCACCCAGCCTCGTCGCGCGCCGGTACGTGGACTTCCGGTACCAGGCCACGTCGATCTGTCCCGCCTCCCTGTGAAGTGCGCCCGCTGACGCGGGCGTCGTCCTGTGCACGTCGTGCCGGACTCCCACTGACACCCCGAATCCGGGAAGGCGACCACATGGACGGCCTGTTGACGCCCGCACACCATGTTCCGCGGCTGCGGCGGACCGACATTCCGGCGGCCGGTTCACGGCGTGCGTCGAGCGCGGGCACCGTGCTCAGGGCGGTACTCGATCACGGCCCGGTGGCCCGCAGCACGGTGGCCAGGCTGACCGGACTGTCCCCGGCGTCCGTCACCGTCCAGTGCACGCAGCTGATCGCCGGCGGTCTGGTCCGCGAGGCGCCGGAGGCCGCCGGCCCCAAGAGTGTGGGTCGTCCGCACGTCCCGGTCGACATCGACACCGGCCGCCACCTGGTGTGCGGGGTGCACATCGCGGTGTCGCACACCACGCTGGCGCTGCTGGACCTGCGCGGCCGGATCATCGCCGAGGACCGGCAGCCGCTTGCCGGTTCGCGCCCGTCCGAGGCCCTGCGCCGGATGGCCGACCGGCTGCCCGGTCTGCTGGCCGGGCACGGCGGCGGCCGGCCCCTTCTCGGGCTGGGTGTGGCCACCGGCGGCCGGGTGGACTCCGACTCGGGGGTGATCACCGAACATCCTCTGCTCGGCTGGCGGGACGTACCGGCACGTGAGCTGCTCGCCACCGCCACCGGGCTGCCGGTGTACGTCGACGGGCACGCCAGAGCGCTGGTACGGGCCGAGCAGCTGTTCGGGGAGGCCCGTTCGAGGGCGAGCGTGGTGCAGCTGTTCGTCGGCAATGTCGTGGACGCCGCCTTCGCCACGTCCGGAGCCGTGCACCACGGCCCGAGGTTCGCCGCCGGCACGGTCGCGCACCTGCCGGTCGAGGAGAGCCGGGAACGCTGCTCATGCGGCCGGATCGGCTGCCTGCAGGCGGCGGTGTCCGAGCAGACGATCGTCCGGCGGGCCGTGGAGCAGGGCGTCATCACGACGCCCAGCATGGCCGACCTGCTCACGGCCGCGCAGGGCGGAAATGCCGGGGCGGTGGAGATGTTCCGGGAGCGGGCGAGGCTGGTGGGACGGGCGGCAGCACTGTTGCTGGACGTCCTCGATCCGGAGGTGCTGGTGGTCGTCGAGCCGGGGGCCAGCCGGCTGCCACAGTGCCTGGCGGAACTCAGGGCGGAGGTCAAGGCGCGCTCCTGGGTGTGCGAGGACCCGGAACGGACGGTACTGACGAGCAGTTTCGCGTCAGGAGTGCTGCCGACGGCCGGGGGCGCGGTGGTGCTCGACCCTCTGTACGCCGACCCGACGGGCATGTCGCCGAGGCTCTCCGAAGTGTCGTGACGGCGGAACCGAGTTAATTCAGAGAGTTGCATTGTTGACGGGCGCCGAACACAGTGACGAGGATGGATTCATGACCGACCGGCGGCACAGAATCCAGGAAGCGCCCGCAGAGCGCTCCTGTCGAATCAGCTGTCAGGCGTGACCGGCCGCCGCCTCCGGGCCAATTCTCTGTGAATTCCATGTGATCGCGCATTGCGCGTCCGCGCGCCTCGGCGTGCCGTCTTCCGGCCTTTCCATCCCCTTCGGTCACAGGAGTCGTGATGACTGCTGATCTTTCGACGTACACACAACCGGGCGCCGCCCCGGACCGTTTCAGGCAGGTGTTCCGGCACTACCCGGCAGGCGTCGTGGTGCTCACGCTCGACGCCGGCCGGGGACCGGCCGGCTTCACCGCCACCTCGCTCACCTCACTGTCGCTCGATCCTCCGCTTGTCTCCTTCTCGGTCTCCGAGACCTCGTCCAGCTGGCCGCACGTCAGGGACTCCGACACCCTCGTGGTGAACTTCCTCGGGGCCGAACAGGAAGCGCTGGCAAGGCGGTTCGCCACCAGCGGCATCGACCGCTTCGCCGAGCCGACCCGCTGGCGGCGGCTGCCCGACGGCGACCCGGTGCTCGACGACGTGCCGGGATGGCTGCGGATCCGGGTCAAGAATGTGGTCCCCGCCGGTGACCACCGCATCGTGATCGGCCGGGTCGAGGACTCCTGGCTCTCCCCCGCTCCCAGCCCGCTGGTCTACCACGACGGCCGTTACCACTCGCTGCAGAACTCGGCAGACGGAGAGACACCATGACCGACAACAACGACCGCTCGCTCCACCTCAACGCGTTCCTGATGAACGTCGGCCATCACGAGGCGGCCTGGCGGCTGCCCGAGAGCAACGTGCTGGCTACCACGGACATCGAGCACTGGAAGAACCTGGCCAGGATCGCCGAACGCGGCAAGCTGGACTCGCTGTTCCTCGCGGACTCCCCCGTCCAGTGGGGCGACCCCGGCCGGCGGCCGAGCGGGCAGCTGGAACCGACCGTGCTGCTGACCGCCCTCGCCGGGGCGACCAGTCGTATCGGACTCATCGCCACCGCGTCGACCAGCTACAACGAGCCGTACAACCTGGCCCGCCGGTTCGCCTCCCTGGACCATGTCAGCGGCGGCCGGGCCGGCTGGAACATCGTCACCACGGCAGGTGCCGAGGCGGCCCGCAACTTCGGCCTCGACGACACTCCGCTGCACCGGGACCGCTACGAGCGGGCCGCGGAGTTCGTCGAGGTGTCCACCCGCCTCTGGGACAGCTGGGCCGACGACGCGATCGTCGGAGACCGGGAGCGCGGCGTCCACGCCGAGGCCGACCGGGTGTTCGCCGCCGACCACGTCGGCAAGTACTTCAAGGTGGCCGGAGCACTGAACGTGCCCCGCTCACCGCAGGGTTACCCGCTGCTGGTGCAGGCCGGCTCCAGCGAGAACGGCAAGGACTTCGCCGCCCGGTACGCCGAGGCGGTGTTCACCGCGCAGCAGACCTTCGAGGAGGGCCTGGCCTTCTACCAGGACCTCAAGGCGCGCGTGCGGAGTGCCGGCCGCGACCCGGGCGGGGTGCTGATCCTGCCCGGCATCGTGCCGGTGATCGGTGACACCGAGGCCGAGGCGCTGGAGCTGGAGGCCGGACTGGAGCGGCTGATCCTCCCCGAGTACGCCAAGCAGCAGCTCGCCCGGTTCCTCCGTCTCGATCCCGAACAGCTCGACCTGGACTCCGAGTTGCCGCCGAACCTGCCCGGTGAGGACGAGATCGAGGACTCCAAGAGCCGTTTCACCCTGATCGTGGAGCTGGCACGGCGCGAGAAGCTGACCGTCCGCCGGCTGATCGGGCGGCTCGGCGGCGGACGCGGACACCGGACCTTCGCCGGTACGGCGGTCCAGGTCGCGGACACCATCGAGCAGTGGTTCACCAGCGGCGCGGCGGACGGCTTCAACATCATGCCGGCGGTGCTGCCGTCCGGCCTCGAAGTGTTCGTCGACCGGGTGGTGCCGATCCTGCAGGAGCGCGGGCTGTTCCGCACCGAGTACACCGGCCGCACCCTGCGCGAGCACTACGGCCTGCCCCGGCCGGAGAACCGGCGCACTGCCGCCGCACGGGAGTTGGCGACCGCCCGGTGACAACTCCCCTGCTGCCGGCAGGGGATGCCGACACGGCCGGGCAGTCGGCCGGACCGCCCCCGACAGGGTGGGTCCGCCGACTGCTCGGCTACTGTCTGCGCCACCGCGCCGACCTGCTGACGGCATACGGCTCCGCACTGGTCGCAGCGGTCACCTCCGCCGCACTGCCGCTGATCCTGCGGCACGTCGTCGACGGCGTGGCCACCGGTCCGCCGGTCGCCCTCACCTCGTGGATCGTCCTGCTGTCCGCCCTCGGCGTGATCCGCTTCACCGCGACCTTCTTCCGCCGTTCCCGCTCGGGCCGGCTCTCCCTCGGGGTGCAGTACGACCTGCGCAACGACGCCTTCTCGGCACTGCTGCGGCTCGACGGCGGCCGCCAGGACGACCTGCGGACCGGGCAGGTGGTGAGCAGATCCGTCTCGGACCTCACGCTGATCCAGAACCTGCTGCAGTTCCTGCCCAACATCACCGGCAGCGCACTGACGTTCCTGGCGTCGCTGGTGTTCATGGCCGTACTGTCGCCTCTGCTGACACTGGTGGCACTGGCCGTCGGCCCCGCCTTGTGGCTGATCGCGCAGCGCAGTCGCAACCGGCTCTTCCCCGCCAACTGGCACGCCCAACAGGAGGCCGCAGAAGTGGCCTCCGGCGTCGAGGCGGCGGTCACCGGCGTACGGGTGGTGAAGGGCTTCGGTCAGGAGGAGCGCGAACTGGGCGAGCTGGAGCATCGGGCCCGCAGCCTCTTCGCCTCCCGGGTCCGGGTCGCCAGACTGAGCAGTCGGTACAACCCCGCACTGCAGTCGGTACCCGTGCTCGGCCAGGTGACCGTCCTCGCGGCCGGCGGCTGGCTGGCCCTGGACGGCCGCATCTCCCTGGGCACCTTCCTGGCGTTCACCACATACCTCGGCTCCCTCGTCGCACCGGTGCGGCAACTGGCGATGCTGCTCACGGTGTGGCAGCAGGCCCGGGCCGGGGCGGCCCGGGTCATCGAGATCATCGATGCGGACCCCGGCATCGCCGACGCACCACAGGCACGCGAACTGCCGGACGGACCGCTGTCGCTGGAGTGGGACGACGTGACCTTCAGCCATCCGGGAGCCGGGCCCGACGTACCGCCCCTGCTGCGGAACCTCGCCCTGCGGATCGAACCCGGGGAGACCCTGGCCCTGATCGGCGCGGCCGGATCGGGCAAGTCGATGCTGGCGCAGCTGCTGCCGCGCTTCTACGACGTACGGTCGGGTTCCGTCCGGGTGGGCGGTGTCGACGTCCGGGACGCCTCCCTGGCCTCGCTGCGTTCCCGGATCGGTGTGGTGTTCGAGGACAGCTCCATGGTCTCCGGCACGGTCCGGGCCAACATCGCGTACGGCGTCCCCGACGCCACCGATGAGCAGGTGCACGCCGCCGTCCGGCTTGCGCAGGCGGACGGCTTCATCAGCCGCCTGCCGGAGGGCTACGACACGGTGGTCGGCGAGCAGGGGCTCACCCTGTCCGGCGGTCAGCGGCAACGGATCGCGCTGGCCCGCGCGCTGCTCCACGACCCCGCCGTACTGGTGCTGGACGACGCCACCTCGGCGGTCGACGCCCGGGTGGAGGCCGGGATCCACTCCGCCCTGCACGAGGTGGCGCGGCAGCGCACCACGCTGGTCATCGCCCACCGCGCGTCCACGCTGGCCCTTGCGGACCGCATCGCAGTGCTCGACGCCGGCCGGATCGCGGACATCGGCACCCATGCGGAACTCGAGGCCCGCTCACCACTGTTCCGCGCCCTGCTGGCGACGGGGGATGCCTCCGACCCCGACAGGACCGCGACCGCCGGACCCCCCGGGCCACAGGAAGTCACCCCTGCACTGTGGCAACGGCCGGCGCCGACCGGACCGGCGCGCGAAGGGGACCCGATGCGCGCGGCGCAGGCCTACGCCACTGCCGCCGTCACCGGCGGTGCAGGCCACACCGGGCTGGTCGGCTCCTCACCGCCGAGCGCGGAACTGCTGGCGCAACTCGCCGCGCTCGCCGAACTTCCCGCGCGCCAGGCCGACCCCGCGGTGCCGGCCGGACAGGCACGCGCCGCGGACCCGTCCTTCGGTCTCACCTCGCTGGTCCGGCCCTTCCGGACGGCGCTGCTGCTGGGCCTGCTGCTGGTCGCGCTGGACGCGGCCGCACAGATCGCGGTCCCGGTCCTGGTCCGGCTGGGCGTCGACCACGGCGTGGCGCGGCATGCCCCGGGCGTGCTGCTCTCGGCTGCCGTGGCCGCCGGAGCCGTCGTGGCGGCCGGCTGGCTCGTCGGCATCGCCCAGATCCGGGTCACCGGCCGAACCGGCGAACGCCTGCTGTACACGCTGCGCGTCAAAACCTTCGCCCAGTTGCAGCGGCTCGGTCTCGACTACTACGAGCGCGAGCTCGGCGGCCGGATCATGACCCGGATGACGACGGACGTGGACGCCCTGTCGAACTTCCTGCAGACCGGCCTGGTCACCGCCGTGGTGAGCGTGCTGACCATCGTCGGCGTGCTGGTGGCACTGCTGGTGATCGACGCCGGTCTGGCCGTGGTGCTGCTGGTCGTGCTACCGGTGCTGGTCTGCGCGACCGCGCTGTTCCGGGCCCGGTCCGTACCCGCCTACCACGATGCCCGCGAACGGGTCAGCGCCGTCAACGCCCACCTCCAGGAGCAGGTCGCGGCGCTCCGGGTGACGCAGGCGTTCCGCCGCGAGCGGCACAGTGCCGAGGAGTTCGCGAGGCGTGGCCGGGCCTTCCGGGACGCACGGCTGCGCGCACAGTACTGCATCGCGGTGTTCTTCCCGTTCGTGGAACTCCTCAGCACCCTCTCCACCGCCGCGGTGCTGGCGGCCGGGGCCGGCCAGGTCCGTGCCGGTGCGCTCACCACAGGGACACTGATCGCGTTCCTGCTCTACGTCGACCTGTTCTTCTCGCCGGTACAGCAGCTGTCCCAGGTGTTCGACGGCTACCAGCAGGCCGCCGTCGGGCTGAGCCGCCTGCGGGGCCTGATGCGTATCCCGAGCGGAACCCCGCAGGCCGGGAACCCGCAACCGGTCGAGGGCCTCCGCGGCGCGATCGAGTTCGAGGACGTCCACTTCGCCTACGCCGGCGCCGACCACGCCGTGCTGCGCGGAATCGACCTGCGGATCACCGCCGGGGAGACGGTGGCGCTGGTCGGCACGACCGGCGCGGGCAAGTCGACGATCGTCAAGCTGGTGGCCCGGTTCTACGACCCGACGTCCGGCTCGGTCCGCGTGGACGGCCAGGATCTGCGCGACCTCGACCTGCCGGGCTACCGTCGCAGGCTCGGCGTGGTACCGCAGGAGGCATACCTGTCCAACGGAACGGTCCGGGACGCCATCGCCTACGGCAGACCCGAGGCCACGGACGCGGAGGTGGAGGCCGCGGCCCGTGCGGTCGGCGCGCACGCCATGATCGCCGACCTGCCGTCCGGATACCTGCAGCCGGTCGGCGAGCGCGGACGGAACCTCTCGGCAGGCCAACGGCAGCTGATCGCGCTGGCCCGGGCCGAGCTGGTCGACCCGGACGTGCTGCTGCTGGACGAGGCCACCGCCTCGCTGGACCTGGCCACCGAACGGCGCGTCGGCTCCGCGACAGCGGCACTGGCCCGGAGCCGCACCACCCTGGTGGTCGCCCATCGGCTGACCACAGCGGCCCGTGCGGACCGGGTCGTGGTGCTCGAAGCAGGACGGATCGCCGAAGTCGGCACCCACGGTGAGCTGCTGGCCGCGGACGGCCCCTACCGCCGCCTGTGGGAGGCGTCCGACCAGCACGCGCGACGGGCCGTCGCACTCGACCCGGCTGCGGTGGGCGCATGACGACAGGGCGGTGCGGCGGGCATCCATCACCACCGGCCAGGGACAAATAGCCTTCTCCGTACGGGAGATCACGTGGCCGGGTGGTCGCCGCCCCCTTCAGGCGGGACGCGAGGACCCCACGCACCGGGCAAGCCCTGGCCGAGGCATCAACCGTGGCCAGTCGGCACGCCGGACCCGGCCGGTCCCGGCACGGTGACGACAGGGCATCGCGCGTGATGCAGGACGCCCTGGCCGACGGACCCGAGCAGCTGGCCGCTGAAACCGCCGGTACCCCGTGTGCCGACGACCAGCGCCAGGGCATGCCTGGAGGCCTCGGCCAGGACGGCCACCGGATGGCCGCGCACCACCTCGTGCATCAACTGCACCTCCGGGTAGGACTCCCGTCGCCCGGCGGCCGTCTCCGCGAGCACCCGCCGGGACTCCTGCTCCAGCCGGTGCTCATCGGCCTCCGAGAGTCGCGAAGGGTTCCAGGCGTACAGAGCGCGCAGTTCGGCGCCCCGCAGCGCTGCGGCTTCGAACGCGTAGTCCACGGCGTCCTGTGATGTCCGGCTGCCGTCCACGCCGACGACGACGTACGCGGGCTGCTGGGTGATGTGCTCCGGATCCCGGACGACCGCCACCGGGCAGCTCGCGTGCGCGATGAGCGGCAGAGTCACCGCCCCGGAGTGGAACTGTTCCCGGACGCCGGAGAGCGGTCGTGAGCCGAGGACCAGCACCACGGCCCGCTGGGCCTGCGCGTCGAGCACCTCGGCCGGATCCCCGTCGACGAGCCGGGCTGACACCTCCAGGGCGGGGTGGCGTTCACCGATGAAGCGGGCCGCCTCGTCGAGCGCGTACCGACCGGCGGTACGGAGCAGTCGGGCACGTTCGTGAAGTGCGGGCCAGAGCTGGGGCCAGGTGCCCTCACGGGCCACGGAGTTCCACGCCTGTACGACGTGCACCGGCAGGTGGCGCCGATTCGCCTCGTCAGCGGCCCAGGCGAGCACCATGCGGCTGGGGTGTTC
Organism: Kitasatospora sp. NE20-6; assembly: GCF_045862635.1. NCBI lineage: Bacteria > Bacillati > Actinomycetota > Actinomycetes > Kitasatosporales > Streptomycetaceae > Kitasatospora > Kitasatospora sp. NE20-6. The sequence continues at coordinate 44,645 of NZ_BPRL01000030.1, read as the reverse complement.
GGGATCGACGCCGACCACTACGGGACACTGCCCGTCGGGCCTCGCCATGTCTCCTCCCGTTGTCAGGGAACGGACCTGTCGGCACGCCGCTTGCGCGCCGCATCGCGGTCTTCGCGAGCGAGCCTCTCGGGCACCTGCCACCCGGCGCGGGATCAGCCGACAAAAAGGCCGTCCCCGCATCTCTGCGGAAACGACCCACGCCCTGAATAAACGCTGATTCGGACAACAGGGATTTGTACCCGCGCCCCCGACGCCTGCGTGGTCCCGTTATCTCCCGGCCGGAAGGGCATGTTGGGATTTCGCGACCACGAGCCGCAGAATCAGGGCTCCTGCTTCTCTGATCTGCACATGTACCTCCTCGCGATCGTCCTGCCGGTAAGTGCTCCGGCACCGTCCAGGTTACTCCGGCAAAGCGCGTGTTCGGGCCCGCCGGACGCACGAATACCGTCCGGGTGCCGCAGGATGGGAGCCGGTGCGATGCCGAGACGGAGATGACGCCGGTGAGGCTCGCGCCCCCACGGCGGAATTCACGCGGGAGAACCGCAGGGCTGCGGTGGACCGGTCGGAAGGCTTCGGTGAACCGCTGCCGGGCCAGCTGCTGGACCGGGCTCACAGGATGCCGCCACAGCTCATCGCTCCGCTGGTGGCGGAGGAGGTACGCGCGATCGGTGGCCGGGGCGTGTCGATCCTCCTGCAGGACCACGGCCAGCTCATTCCGGTACCGCCTCCGGGGAGGCCGACGGGGCACGGATGTTCCCGCCGCTGCTGGACGGCAGCGACGAGGCCGGGGTGCTCGGGGTCGCCCTCGGTGCGGTCCATGACGACGACCGCCGGTTGCTGCGGTGCCCCGCAGGGCTCACGGCCGACATGCTGGTCACCAAGAACAGCTGCGCGGACCAGTTCTTCAGGCGCGGCGCCACGAGCCGGTGAACGGGACAGTTCGGCGAGGAACGCCTGATCGCCACCATCGAGCGCGTCGGACCCGCCGGTGGAGGAGTGCAGCAGGTGGCGCGAAGCCTCCCCCACTCCCTGATGCGGGAGCGGGGCGGAACCACAACCCGGCCCCGACCCCGGCAGTCGTCCTTCCGGAGATCGCCGTACGGCACCGGCGCCACCGTCTCCTGCACGATCGACTCGCGGCCCGGCTGCGGAGGGCGCTGCGCGCTCTGCCGAGGGCCGTCGTCGCGGCCGTCCCGTTCCGCGTGCGGCGCGGCAGACGAGAGCAACCCGACGTGTCCGACCGGGTAAGGCTCCCGCGTGCGCTGGTGCCCGTGGAGAGGCAGGAGCAGGCTGAGAGGTGCACACCCGGCGACGGACGGCCGTTCGGGGTTCCACCGCCGTACGTACCGCGACGGCCCTGCAGGTCTCCACGCCCGCCGAAGTCCTCGGAGGTCTCCCATGACCGATCCTCCTGTCCCCCATCCGCACGGCCCGATCGTGGTCGGCACGGACGGTTCGGCCGCAGCCCGGCAGGCTGTGACCTTCGCGCTCCGCGAGGCACAACTGCGCGGTACCGGCCTGCGGGCCGTCTGCGCGTACGAGTACACCTCCACCCGGCACTCCGGCTTCGAACGGACGGCCGGCCCCGGCAGCGGCCCCATCCCGCAGCAGCTCGATCTCGTCACACAGGCCGTGGCCGACTCCGTCGGGGAACTGCAGCAACAGCTCGGTGGACCGTCCGTGGACGTGGAGATCGTCTGCGAACCAGGTCGTCCGGCGCAGGTCGTCCTCGAAGCGAGCAAGGACGCCTGCCTGCTCGTGGTCGGCTCCCGAGGATCGGGCGCCTGGGGACGGCTCGCCCTCGGGTCGACCAGTACCGAGGTCGTCCACCACGCCCGTCTCCCGGTCGTTGTCGTCCCGGCGGAACACGACACCGCATCTTCCTGAGCGTCGACGGCCACTCGACGGGGTCGCGCCGGCAGGACCGATCAGTACTCGGAACCGCTTCGCAGATAGGTGCCCGTGGCCTCGAGCCGCACCCCTGGACCGAAGCACGCTTCGGCCGCGTGCGGAGTGTCCTCGAAAACACGCAGGATCCGTAGTGCTCCGCTCGGGTGCAGGTCGTACTCGTAGGTGAGGCCGCCTGGGACGTCCTGGTGCTGCATGTCCAACGGCCCCCGGGAGGACTCGGACGGCGATCGGGCCTCGACCGAGAGCTTCACATGGACGGACATGTCTCCACGCGCCAGGCCGCCGGCAGCTCCCACCAGACGTAGTACGAGCACGGGTCGGACCGTAGCGTCTGACCGGCCAGGAACCGAGGGGCAGCAGTTGACGTTCCGTCGCGCCGGCACGCCTGGCGGCCTCCACCGTACCGGCCGTGGCGTCGGTGACGGAGGTACACAGCGCGGCGGGCACCACCGCGAATCCGGCGGTCAGGCCGGGAGCGGGACGCCTGGAGAGGCCGTCGACGAGGATGGACCGTTCCGGCGCGAGCGCCGCCGGCGGCGGGATGCCGGGCCGCAGGAAGGACCAGATCGCCGTCCTCGACGACCGGGAGGTCGAGGCGGCGCAGTTCGGCGGCCAGCGCCTCGCGGCGCTCTGGCGCGAGGGTGGCTCCGGGGGAGTTCTGCATGCGCGGCTGAAGGCAGAGGGCACGGAGGGGGTGGCCCGGTGGACGGCCGCGAGAGCGTCGGGGAGCAGAAAGGCGCTGCCGCACCTGCATCGGGCCCTATGGGTGCAACGTTGAGTTGATAGGCCAACTACCTGGGAATCTGGCTCCGGTGAGTAGCGATCAGGTCGCGGTACCACCCGTACGACGCCTTCGGCGTCCGCTTCTGCGTCGCGAAGTCGACGTGCACCAGCCCGAAGCGCTGGCTGAACCCCTCGGCCCATTCGTAGTTGTCGAGGAGTGACCAGGTGCAGTACCCGCGGACGTCGACGCCTTCGGCGGCGGCTGCGGCGAGGGCGTCGAGGTGGCCGGCGAGGTAGGTGATGCGGTCGGGGTCGGGGACGGTGCCGTCGGGGTGGACCTCGTCGGCGACGGAGCAGCCGTTCTCGGTGATGGTGATCGGGGGGAGGGTGGCGCCGTAGCGGTCGCGGAGGCCGACGAGGAGTTCGCGGAGGCCGTCGGGAACGACCGGCCAGCCGAAGGCCGTTCGGGGGACGTCCTCGATCTCGGCCTCGGTGAAGGGGAGGCCGGGTTCGGTGGGGGCGGCAATGCGGGTGGGGTTGTAGTAGTTGACGCCGAGGGCGTCGAGGCCGGGGCCGGCGATGAGTGCGAGGTCTCCGGGGCGCACGCAGCCGCCGAGGTCCTCGGTCATCCCGTAGGCCGACAGGTCGGGGTAGCGGCCGAGGAGGATCGAGTCGGTGAACAGCCGGTTGTGCAGGGCGTCGTACGCGGTGGCGGCCGCCGCGTCGGCGGGGTCGTCGGTGGCCGGCCGGACGGGGGTGAGGTTGTTCGCGATCATCACGTCCAGGCCGCGTTCGCGCAGTACGGCTGCCGCCAGCCCGTGGCCGAGCAGTTGGTGGTGGGCTGCGGGCAGGGCGTCGAGCATCAGGGTGCGGCCGGGGGCGTGGATGCCGAGGGCGTAGCCGTACACCATGTGCACGAACGGCTCGTTGAGGGTGATCCAGGCGGGCACGCGGTCGCCGAGCCGGTCGGCGACGGCGGCGGTGTACTCGGCGAACCGGTACGCGGTGTCGCGGTTCAGCCAGCCGCCGTCGTCTTCGAGGGCCTGCGGGAGGTCCCAGTGGAAGAGGGTGGGCAGCGGGGTGATGCCGGCGGCGAGGAGGGCGTCCACCAGCCGGTCGTAGAAGGCGAGGCCGGCCGGGTTGGCGGGGCCCGTGCCGTGGGGCTGGATGCGCGGCCAGGCCACGGAGAGGCGGTAGGTGTCGATGCCGAGGTCCTGCATGAGGGCGACGTCCTCGGGCCAGCGGTGGTAGTGGTCGCAGGTGACGGCGCCGGTGTCGCCGTCGCGGACGGTGCCGGGGCGGGCGGCGAAGACGTCCCAGATCGACGGTCCGCGGCCGTCCTCGTCCACCGCGCCCTCGATCTGGTAGGCGGCGGTGGAGACACCCCAGCGGAATCCCGCCGGAAGGTCGAGTCGGTTCGGCATGGTCTGACTCCCTGCTCGCGAAAACCCGAGAAGGGCTCATGTTAGTGCGCTGCCGTCGAAACGCCAGGTGCGACGCCGCACCCCCTCATGGCCGCTGAAGGACGATCACTACTGAGACGGGTGGGGCAGGGAGGACGGCCACCCGGGGCGGCGGGCCGAGCACCGGACCCGCCCCAGGCCAGTTATTGAAGAGGCGTCGAAAGCCGCACGGCGCCGGATCGGACTTCCGGGCCGGATGCAGACATGGACGACCGGATCGTAGACGTCCCAGGTTCGGCAACGGCCGCGGGCCTGCCGCAGTACCCTTTCCACAGGCCCGACAGCCTTGGGCCACTGCGGAGTTCAGGTGATCACGATTCGGCCGCCGCGATTTCCGGTCCGCACCCGGCTGCCGGATTCGGCGCGCACTTCGGCACACCCCGATGATCCGTGGACGATTCGTCGCGGCCCGGGCGGCAGCGGTACGCGCCGGGCGGCGGGCCCCTGCCGGAGGACGGTGCCCGGGGCGGCCCCGGGCGTCGTACCGCCCTGGCATGTCCGGGCCGGAACCGCGGCGCAGCGGCCCGGCAAACCATTGACGCTCCCGGTGACACGCCGTAGGGTCGCGGCCCAGTGGACGCCGGTCGGTGATCCCGGACGGGGCGGAACGCCGCCGAACTCCGGGCCGCCGTCCCTCGCCGGGCAGTCCACAGGGGTGTCATCTGCCGTGTCCTTGTGCCGGGTTCACCGGTCCATGACGGCTGCCGCGCCTCCTTCCACGCCGTCCGCCATCCCGCGGGTCACATCGGCGCAGTCCGGCGTCCCATGAGCAAACCCACTCAGCAAGGGATGTACCGGTGACCCGTTTCTCGCGGCCCACGGCTGTTGCCATGGGCGTGGCCTGTGCAGTGCTGCTCTCCGGTTGCGGGTCGGGCTTCCTGGGGTCCGGATCGACCCTCACGGTCGTCATCGGCGTGGACGGGCCGCTGACCGGCAAGCTCGCCGACCTGGGCCTCGGCATCCGGAACTCCGCCGAGCTCGCGGTCGCCCGGGCCAACGCCAAGAAGACCGTGCCGGGCGTGACGTTCGTGCTGGACGCGAAGGACGATCAGGCCGACGAGGCGACCGCGCTCGCCAACGGCCAGGCCTTCGTCGCCGATGACAGGGTGATGGGCGTCGTCGGCCCGCTGACCTCGTCCGGCGCCCTCGCGATGGCCCCGGTGCTCTCCGGAGCCGGCCTCGCCGTGATCTCCCCGTCCAACACCTCGCCCGCGCTGACCTGGGGCGCCGACTACCGTGCCAACGGGAAGAAGCGCCAGTACGCCACCTACTTCCGCACGGTCACCACCGACGCCGTCCAGGGCCCGCTGCTCGCCCGGTACGCGTACAAACGGCTGGAGGCCCGGCGCGCGGCCGTCATCAGCGACAAGAAGGCCTACGGCAGCAACCTCGCCGCCGAGTTCGCGACGGCCTTCGAGACGGTCGGCGGCAAGGTGGCGTTCCGGGCCACGGTGCAGTCCGGCACCACGGACTTCACCAAGCTCGCCACGCAGGTCGCGGCGAGCGACCCCGACATCGTGTACTACGGCGGCGAGCACCCCGAGGGAGGCCCGCTGTCCGCGGCGCTCAAGGCGGCCGGTGTGAAGGTGCCGCTGGCGGGCGGGGACGGCCTGCACACCGACGGGTACATCAAGGCCGCCGGTGCGTCGTCCGACGGCGACATCGCCAGTCAGCCGGGCATCTCGGTCGAGGGCCTCGCCTCCGCCTTCGCGTACCTCGACGCCTACGGCCAGGCCGGCCTCAAGGAGGAGCCGGGCCCGTTCGGCCCGTACGCCTACGACTCCACCTGGGCGCTGATCCAGGCGGTCGGCCACGTCAGGCAGGCGCAGCCGGACCTGTCGGGGCCGGGGCTGCGCACCGCCGTGGCGGACGCCCTCCAGCAGGTGTCCTTCTTCGGGGTCACCGGAGACGTCGCCTTCGACGAGTACGGCGACACCCGCAACCAGGTCGCCTCGATCTACCAGGTCAAGAAGGGCGCCTGGTCGGCTGTCGTCCCGTTCGGCCGCCTCCGCGACTTCTGACCGGGCGGACCGCGGACGGGCACCGGTGATCCGGGCGACGGCTCCGGCGACGGCGGTCCGCCGGGTGATTCGCGCCGCGAACACCGGATGCGGCAGAGTGAGGTCATGAACGCGCAGACGGGGAGCGGTGATCGGCGCCCGCCCGGCGCGGCCCGCCGCATGCCCGTGCAGCAGCGGAGCCAGGAGCGGTACGAGCGGCTGCTGGACGCGTGCGCGGGTCTGCTCGACGAGGTCGGGCCGGCCGCGCTCACGACGAAGGAGGTCGCGCAGCGCGCGCACGTGCCGATCGGCACCCTCTACCAGTTCTTCTCCGGCAAGGAGAGCCTCTTCTCGGCGCTCGCCGAGCGGAACCTCACGCACTACCTCGACCGGCTCGCCGCGCACCTCGACGCGGCGGCGCCGGTCGGCGTGCCGGCCTTCGTCGAGCTGGCGGTGGAGGAGTTCGTCGCCATGAAGCGCGGCGTGCCCGGCTTCGGGCAGATCGACTTCGGCCTGGTGACGGCATCCCCTGCCGCCCTGGGCGACGGTCCGGGCGCGCCGCCCGGCGAGGGGCCCGACGGCCTGCACCTGCTCGACCGGGGGCTCGACAACAACGCGGCCGTGGCCGTGCGGATCAGCGCCCTCGGCGGCGACCTCTTCGCCCGGCCCGGGTGGGGCCTCGCCCTGCGGGTGGCGCTGGAGTCGGCGGACGCCGTGCTGAAGCTGGCTTTCCGGGCCGACCCGGCGGGAGACCCGGCGCTGATCGCGGAGTGCAAGCGCCTGCTGTGCGGCTACCTCTCCGAGCACCCGGCACCCTGACCTTCCCCGGGCACCACCGGCCCGCACCTCCGACCGGCACCACCGGGCCGCAGGCCGCGCGACGTCCGCCGCACGCACCTCGCCGGGCACGCCTCGCCGCACGCACCTCGCCGGACGCACAAAAGGCGGATGCCCACCCCGCGGCTGCGGGGCGGGCATCCTTCCGGGTCCTCGGTGTCAGGAGGCGAAGACCTGGAACTCGGAGAGCTGACCGGCAGGCCAGCCCGTGTTACCGGTGAAGCTCAGCCGCACGAAGCGGGTGGGGGTCGCCGGCAGGGTGACGGTCACCGTGTTGCCGGTGGCCGGGTTGAAGGTGTAGCCGGCCGAGCCGACCAGGGTGGAGAAGGTGGTGCCGTCCGTGGAGCCCTGCACCGAGAGGGTCTCGGTGCGGGTGGCCCAGGAGCTCGCCGGGGGGAGCTTCAGGGTGACCTTGGAGAGCGGCAGCGCGCAGCCGAGGTCGACCTGCAGGGTCTGCGGGAAGGCGTTGTTGGCGCTCTCCCAGTAGGTGTCGGCGTTGCCGTCGACCACGTTGCCCGCGCCGTAGTTCTGGGTGGAGCTGGAGGCGGTGGCCGGCTTGCCCTGGGCGATGTTGCCGGTGCCCGGGTTGCAGGTGGGGGTGGTGGTCGGGGAGGGGCTCGGGGTCGGCGAGCTGGTGCTGCCTGCGCCGAGGAAGACCTGCAGCTCGGAGAACTGCGCGGCGGGCCAGGCGGTGTTGCCGGTCACGCTGATCCGCAGGTAGCGGGTCGTGTTGGTCGGCAGGGTGATGGTGGCGGTGTTGCCGGAGGCCGGGTCGAAGGTGTAGCCGGCCGAGCCGACCAGGGTGGAGAAGGTGGTGCCGTCCGTGGAGCCCTGCACCGAGAGGGTCTCGGTGCGGCTGTTCCAGGCGGTGGCCGGGGGGAGCTTCAGGGTGACCCTGGAGAGGCTCACCGCGCAGCCGAGGTCGACCTGCGCCCACTGCGGGAAGGCGTTGTTGGCGCTCTCCCAGTAGGTGTCGGCGTTGCCGTCGACGAGGTTGGCCGCGGTGTAGCTCTGGTTGGAGCTGGAGGAGGTCGCCGTACGGCCCTGCGCGACGTTGCCGGTGCCGGTGGGGCAGGTCGGCGTGGGCGAGCCGGACGGGGAGGGCGACGGGGAGGGCGAGGAGGGCTGCGACGGGCTCGGCGAGGGGCTGGAGGTGCCCGGGTTCGACGGCACGCCGTTGTAGGTCCAGATCGGGTTCGGCCAGGTGCCGGAGCAGGTCGAGCCGGTGAGGCCGGAGTTGCCGCCGCCGTCGGTGATGACGAAGCCGCTGCCCACGCAGTTGTGGATCGGGGTGGCGGACTGGCCGATGTTGGTGGCCTTCACGTTGGTGAACTTCATGGTCGCGGCGGCCTGGGCCTGGACGGCGTAGGTGCCGGCGCCGTTGATGTTCACGTTGGTGAAGTTGATGCCGCTCGCCGGGCCCTCGATCGTCTGGATGGCCTCGTAGGAGGAGTCCAGGATGTCGGTGTCGGTGATGTTGATCGTGGCGCCGGAGATGGCCTCGTTCAGACCGGAGAACCAGACGGCGCCGACGCCGAACTGCCAGTTGAAGTCGGAGTTGCCGGTGCGGATCAGGGTGTTGCGGGCGGCGGTGATGGTGCCGGCGACGGCGGTGCCGCTGCCGGAGTTGACGCCCGGGTAGCGGTTGGCGATGTGCAGGCCGCCGCCGTTGGAGATGGTGTCCGACATGACGTTGTCGGAGATCGTGAAGTCGCGGCCGCCGTAGGTGACGATGTTGTTCGCCAGGATGGGCAGGACGACGGTGTTGTGGGTGAAGCTGTCGTTGGTGTTCGGCTTGTTCTCGGGCCAGGACGCGAGGCCGTCGTCACCGGTGTTGCGGACGAAGGTGTTGGTGACCGTCGAGTTGGTGACGCCGGTGTGGAAGTTCACACCGTCCGCGGTCTGGTCGAGGATGCGGCTGTTCTTGATGGTGAGGCGGTCCATCGGACCGTCCATCCAGGCGCCGACCTTGGTGTGCTGCAGCCACAGGTTGTCGATGGTGGAGTTGGACATGGCGCCGCCGATGGCGTTGACCTGGTCCTCGTCGACCCGCTCGCGGATGTCGCCGATGATGGCGAAGTCCTTGAGGTTGACGTTGGTGCTGCCGCCGTTGTTGACGTACTTGCCGTAGATGCCGGCCGCGTTGGCGCGGTTGATCGGGTCCCGGCCGCCGAGCACGGAGTACCAGGGGCCGGCGCCGACGAGGGTGACCTTGTCGACGACGACGTGGCTGTACAGCGTGAAGTTGCCCTGCGGGATGTAGACGGTCTTGCCCTGCGCCGCACCGGCGTTGACGGCCGCCTGGAACTTCGAGGTGGAGTCGGTGGCACCGGTGGGGTCGGCGCCGAAGTCGGCGACCACGTCGAGGGCGCCGGACGGCTTGGCGATCGGCGCGGCGACGTTCTCGAAGTCGGCCAGGTCGATGGTGAAGGTCGGCGACTGCGAGGTCGAGGAGACCTGGAGGCGGATCTTGGTGCCGATCGGGTAGGTCTGGCCGAGCAGCGTGCGGGTCTCGTCGTAGAAGTGGTGCGGGTTGGTGTCGCCCGGGTTGTTGTTGAACGGGTAACCACCGTAGTACCAGCTGTACTTCGAGGTGACCGGGACGCTCTTCACCGTGCTGCCGTTGACCTGCAGGTCGATCGACGCGTCGCGGCCCCTGCCGTCCGCCGAGTCCGGCAGGCTGTACCGGAAGTCGACGGAGTTGGCGGGCTGCGTCAGCGTGAACTCGACGTACTGGCCCGTGCCGCTGAGAGTGACGGCCTGGCGGCCGGACGCCTCGGAGGGCAGGTTGCCGTACTTCCGGTCCGGCCCGATGACCGTGCCGTTGGTGGCGGCGTACTCCGCCTCCTGCTCCACGAACGGCACGGTGGCACCGCGGCCGGGAACGCTGAGCGGGGAGAGCGCGGGGACGCCCGCGGCGTGCGCGGCGCCGGCGTTGGCGAGCACGGCGGTCAGCAGGCCGACGGTGCCCAGGGCGGTCGCGGTCAGGGCCGCGACGGTACGGGTACCACGCGTGGTGGGGGGTCGTTGCATCTGCGGATGCACATCCTTGCCGGGTCGTGGGGGTGGCCTCGGGGTGGGAGAAGTGCCCGGCAGGGGTGTTGCGCTGACGCTTCGCCAGAGTGACGCGCAGGTTTCCGTCGGGCGTGGTGAGACTACGAGGACCGGCCGCACGAAGTCCATACCCATGCGCAAAATCCGTATTGAAACCTGCAAGTTATCGTCGGCATCGAAGTAACAAGACGATCACTGGTCCCCCATTGCGCTCGTCCCGGGCACGCCGCAGAGTGGAAGCACAGCTCAGCACCGGACTCCCCCGAGGAGCGTGATCATGCAGGCCACCGTAGGCGACCAGCTCCACATCCACGGCAGGACCGTCGGCATGGTGGACCGCAAGGGCGAGATCGTCGAGGTGCGGGGCACCGACGGCCAGCCGCCCTACCTGGTCCACTTCGAGGACGGCCACGACGGGCTGGTCTATCCCGGCCCGGACTGCATCGTCGAGCACCAGCAGGAACGCCGCTGAGGTAATTGCCACCGCTGCCGGGCCCCCTGGCCCACCTGGCCCCACTGCTGGACGAGTACGGCTACATGGCCGTGGGTCTGCTCGTGCTGCTCGACAGCGGTGGCATCCCCGTCCCCGGCCAGACCATCCTGGTGCTGGCCGCCGTCTACGCGGGCACCGGCCGGATGTCCGTCGCGGGCGTCGTCGCCGTGGCGGTCGTCGCGGCCGTCGTCGGCGACTGCCTGGGCTACCTCGTGGGCCGCACCGGCGGCCGCGCCTTCGTCGACCGCTGGGGCCGCTACGTGGGCCTCACGCCCGCCCGCGCGGAACGCGCCGAGGGCTTCTTCACCCGCAACGGCGGCAGGGTCGTCACCGTCGCCCGCTTCGTCGACGGGCTCCGCCAGACCAACGGCATCATCGCCGGCACCACCGGCATGGCGTGGCGGCGCTTCATGCCCGCCAACATCGCGGGGGCCGTGCTCTGGGTGGGGGTCTGGGCGAGCCTCGGGTACGTCCTGGGCGACAACATCGGGCCGCTGTACGAGCGGGCGGTGCGCTACCAGGTCTACCTGCTGGCCGCGCTCGCCGTGCTGGTCGCGGCGCTGGTGGTGCGGGCCGTCGCGCGACGGCGCCGCACCCGCCGGGACGGTCAGCGCAGCGGCACGACCTCGAAGGAGGACGCGTAGCGCGTGCCGAGGCGCTCGCCGGACATCCGGCCGAAGGTGTCCAGGAAGCCCGCGGCGTCCGCCATGTCGCCGCCGAGCCCGTCGAGGTAGGCGCGGTGCGCCTTCAGGGAGGCCACCCCGGTGTCGAAGAAGTCCGTGGTGTCGACCGCGTGGGCGGCGTCCGGCGAGCCCGCCGCCCAGACCGCGCGGACGCCGTCCCACGGCTCGTGGCCCTCCTCGGTGAGTTCCCGGAAGACCCAGCGGTTGCCCGCGTCGCGGACGGCGTCCAGGGTGGCCCGGCCGACCGCGATGTGATCGGCCTGGTTGGGCCACCTCCCGCCGTACGTCTCACGGAAGTTGGTCGTGATCACGATCTCCGGCCGGTGCCGGCGGACGGCCCTGGCGATGTCGCGGCGCAGCGGCAGGCCGTACTCCACGACGCCGTCCGGGTGGCCGAGGAACTCGACGGTGTCGACACCGACCACGGCCGCGGAGGCGATCTGCTCCTCCTCGCGGACGCGCCGGCACGTCTCGGGGTCCATCCCGTCGATGCCGGCCTCGCCGCTGGTGGCCATCACGTAGACGATCCGCTTGCCCTGGGACGTCCAGCGGGCGACGGCCGCGGCGGCGCCGTACTCCATGTCGTCGGGGTGGGCCACGACGGCGAGGGCGGTCCGCCAGTCCTCGCCGAGCGGTTCGTACGGGGTCGGTGCCTGGTCCGCCATGATCAGTCAGCGCTCCGGATCGAGTAGTTGAAGTCGGTGTGGCCGTAGTGCCCCATCAGCTTCAACCAGAACGGCATCAGCATCTCGGTGCCACGCGCGGCGTCGATCCCGCCGAGGTCGAGGATGTCCGCGGACGCCCAGCCGAACTGCTCCAGCACGCCGCGTACCAGGGCCTTCGCCCCGGGGTCGTCACCGGCGACGAACAGCTGGTGCGGGCCGGGCACCCGGCCAGGGTCGACCATCAGCGGGGCGGAGAGGGTGTTGAGCGCCTTGACCACCCTGGCCCCGGGGAACTCCCGCTGGATCTGCTCGCCGATGCTGTCGGTGCCGACCGGGCTGAGGCTGACCTCGCCGGTCGCGGAGAACACCAGCGGGTTGGAGACGTCGACGACGACCTTGCCCGCCAGGTGCTCGGCGCCCGCCAGCCGCAGGGCGTGGAGGGAGACGGTGCCCCCGGTGGCGTTGACGATCACCTCGCCGAAGGCGGCGGCCTCGGCGAAGGTGCCGGCGTGGCCGTGCGGGCCGGCCTGCTCGGCCCAGGAGAGGGCCGCCGGGTTGTCCTTGGTGCGCGAGCCCAGGGTGACCTCGTGCCCCACGGCGACCAGCTTCGTCGCCAGGGTGCGGCCGACCGTGCCTGTGCCGATGATCCCGAATCGCATCGTTCGTCTCCCGTTCAGGAATCGCTGCCGGATGTGTCCGCGGTGGTGCGGGGGGCCTCGCCCGCGGCGCCGGGCCGGCCGAGCACGCAGAACTCGTTGCCCTCCGGGTCGGCCAGGACGACCCACCCGGCGGCACGCTGGCCGACGTCGGCCCGGCGGGCGCCGAGCGCCAGCAGGCGGTCGACCTCGGCCTGCTGGTCGTCGGGGCGGAAGTCCAGGTGGAGGCGGTTCTTCAGGTGCTTGCGCTCCGGCACGAGGACGAAGAGCAGGCCGGGGGTGCGGTCCGGGGCGGGACGGATCTCGACCTCGTCGACGTCCACGTCGACCACCGTCCAGTCCAGCGCCGCGGCCCACCAGCGGGCCAGTGCCTCCGGATCGGCGGCGTCCACGACGACCTGCTCCCATTCCAGTGCCATGATCGCACCCTACCTCCGGGGAGCTGACGGGACATCACCCCGGACATCACCCCGGGGCGGCCTCCCGGGGGCGGCCTCCCGGGGCGGTCCGGGCCCGCGGTCACGGAACAGGTCCGCCCCGCCGTCCGGCACCGCCGGCGGAGGACGGCGGTGCCGGGCGACAGGGCGGCGGCGGGGCGGGGCGATGCCGGGCTGCGGGGCTGCGGGGCGGCGACGGGTGTGCCGCCGCCCGGCCCGGCTACTCGACGGTGACGCTCTTGGCGAGGTTGCGCGGCTTGTCGACGTCGCGGCCGAGGGCGACCGCGGCGTGGTAGGCGAGCAGCTGCAGCGGGATGTTGAGGAGCAGCGGGTCGAGCTCGGGCTCGCTCTTCGGCACGAGGATGCAGTGGTCGGCGAGCCTGGCGTCGGGTGCCCGGTGGGCGACGGCGAGGACGCGGCCGGAGCGGGCCTTGATCTCGCCGAGGGTGGTGAGGTTCTTGTCGAGGAGTTCGTCGTCGGGCACGAGGGCGACGGTCGGCAGCTCGGGGCTGATCAGTGCGAGCGGGCCGTGCTTGAGCTCGCTGGCCGGGTACGCCTCGGCGTGGACGTAGCTGATCTCCTTGAGCTTCTGGGCGCCCTCGCGGGCGACCGGGTAGCCGCGGACGCGCCCGATGAACATCATGCCGGTGTTGTCGGCGTACTCGGCGGCGAGCTTCGCGATCTCGTCCTGCTGTTCGAGGATCTGCCGGATGTGGCCGGGCAGGGCCTTGAGGGCGGCGACGATGCGGCGGCCGTCGGCGGGCGAGAGGTCGTGGATGCGGCCGAAGTGCAGGGCCAGCAGGGCGAAGGCGATCACGGTGGAGGTGAAGGCCTTGGTGGAGGCGACCGAGATCTCCGGGCCGGCGTGCAGGTAGATGCCGCCGTCGCACTCGCGGGCGATGGCGCTGCCGACGGTGTTGACGACGCCGAGGACGCGGCCGCCCTTGCGCTTGATCTCCTGGACGGCGGCCAGGGTGTCGTACGTCTCGCCGGACTGGCTGACCGCGACGTAGAGGGTGTCGGCCTCGATGACCGGGTTGCGGTAGCGGAACTCGGAGGCGGGCTCGCTGTGCGCGGGGATGCGGGCGAGCTCCTCGATCAGCTGGGCGCCCATCTCGCCGGCGTAGTAGGCGGAGCCGCAGCCGAGGATCTTGACGCGGCGGATCTCGCGGAGCTCGCGGGCGTCGAGGTTGAGGCCGCCGAGGTGGGCGGTGGCGAAGCGCTCGTCGAGCCGGCCGGAGAGGGTGCGCTCGACGGCGGCGGGCTGCTCGTGGATCTCCTTGAGCAGGTAGTGCTCGTAGCCGCCGGTGTCGTACGCGCCGACCTCCCAGTCGACGGTGGACGGCTGGCGGGTGACGGTGCGGGCGTCCTCGGTGAAGGTGCGGAAGCCGTCGGCGCGGACGACGGCGAGCTCGCCGTCCTCCAGGTGGACGACCTGGCGGGTGTAGCGCACCAGGGCGGAGACGTCGGAGGCGGCGAACATCTCCTTCTCGCCGAGGCCGAGGACGATCGGGCTGCCGTTGCGGGCGACGACGATGCGGTCGGGCTGGCGGGCGTCGACGACGGCGATGCCGTAGGTGCCGACGATGTGCTTGAGGGCGGCGCGGACGGCGTCCTCCAGCTCGACGCCGTCGGCGGCGTGCGCGGAGACGAGGTGGGCGAGCACCTCGGTGTCGGTCTCGGAGGTGAAGACGGCGCCCTCGGCGGTGAGCTTGGCGCGCAGCTCGTCGGCGTTCTCGATGATGCCGTTGTGGACGACGGCGATGCCGCCCGCGTTGTCCGTGTGCGGGTGGGCGTTGGCGTCGCTGGGCTCGCCGTGGGTCGCCCAGCGGGTGTGGCCGATGCCGGTGGTGCCCTTGAAGCGGGCGGGCACGGCGGCCGCGAGGTCGGCCACGCGGCCCTTGACCTTGCAGACCTTCAGTGCGCCCGGCTTGCCGGTGACGGCGACGCCGGCCGAGTCGTAGCCGCGGTACTCCAGTCGCTGCAGGCCTTCCAGGAGGAAGGCGGTGGCGTCCTTGGGGCCGATGTAGGCCACGATTCCGCACATAGGGGTGGGACTCCTTCGGTTGCGCGCTGCGGTGGGCCGCCTCAGCCGTACACGATGCGGCGCAGCTGCCGGGTGGACAGCTCGGGTGCCGCGACGCGCCGGGACGCCAGTTCGGCGCCGAGGCGGGCGAAGATCCGCTCGTTGGTCAGGCCACGTGCCTGCAGCTCGCCGTGGCGGCGGCGGACGTACTCCTCGGTGGTCTCCGAGAAGTACGCGAGCACCTCCGCCACGACCCGCGCGGCCTCGCCCGGCCCGAGCGGGCTGGTGCGGGTGAGGTGCGCGAGGAGGTCTTCGTGAGGGTGGGGTGAGGCAGGCACGAGTGGGGAGCCTATGCGCGGGTCGGCCGGAAACCCAAGATTCCTGCCCGAAATCGGGCAGGTGATCCGGCATTCGGCGCACCGGAGGCCCCGGGGGCGCGGACGGACGGCGCGGTGCGGCGGCGGTACGGCGGCCCGCGGGCGGGCGGCGGACCCGGTGTGAGACGGTGGGGCCGGCGTGTCGGCGCGGGGGGCCGTTCCGCCGTCCGGGTGCCGTGTGCGTCCGACGGCGCCGACACATCACCGTTCGGCGGCAGCCGGTCCGTGCATTCGGCCGTGCCGCCGTCAGGATGGGTGGAGCCACCCGTCCGTCGCCGACCACCGGGGGATTCACGCATGCAACCGCGGCTCTTCGCGATCGTCACCGCCGTCCTGCTCGCCGTGCTCGGCCTGGGAGCGGTCTCGGTGACCGAGTGGACGCCCCCGGGGGCGTCCTCCGCGGTCGGCGCCCCGGCGACGACCCAGGCCGCACCCGGCGCGGCGGCCGCCGTCTCCGCCTCCCCCACCGGCGACCCCGCGGTCTGGACGCGCTCCACGCTGCGCAACAAGCTGATGGCCGAGATGGACGCCACCGACCCCGGCATCGCCCTCGCCGACCTGGACAGGATCAGCAAGGACAAGCCGTACACCGTGCGGTTCTGCCACCCGATCGCGCACGAGCTGGGCCACGCCGCGGTCAAGCGCTACCACGAGGACTTCCAGAAGGTCATCTCGTTCCCGCACGAGACCTGCGCCGCGGGCTACCTGCACGGCGCGGTCGAGGAGATGCTCGCGGCGTCGAAGAACCCGAAGGAGGACATCCTCACGCTGTGCGCCCCGGCCAACCGGGGCCCGTGCATCCACGGCGTCGGCCACGGCATCATGTTCGTGACCAAGCAGGACATCCCGGCCGCCCGTGACCTGTGCAGCAAGTTCCCCACCACCAGCCGCCGGATCACCTGCTCCGAGGGCGTCTTCATGCAGCTCTTCGCCCCGGACGAGGAGGACGAGAAGGCCAAGGCGAACCTGCCCGCCGACAAGCTCGCCGCCGACCCCCTCTACCCGTGCCCCGAGCAGCCCGCGCTCTTCCAGTCCGCCTGCTTCTTCTACGCGCCGACCTTCTACCTGAGCTCGCACGACTACGCCAAGCACCCCGAGGCCTTCGCGGGCGCCCTCAAGTGGTGCCTCAACGCCCAGGCGAGCGGCGGCGGACCGGACTGCAGCCGCGGGGCGGGCTCGCGCATCATGAAGTACAACCTCGACCGCCCCGACTGGGCCGCCCAGCAGTGCGCCACCGCCGCCGACACCTGGCAGCGCAAGGCCTGCGCCCAGGGCCTGGTCAGCTACTGGACGGTCAACTACACCGAGTCCGGTGCCGCCGCGAAGCTCTGCAAGCAGATCACCGACTCCGAGATCGCCGGATACTGCCGGTCGGCCGGGGGCCTCTCCGCCACCCTGGACTAGACCGGGCCCACGGACCGGGCGGTCGGTCGGCAGGCGTACGATCTGCACGCAGGTGCGCCGAGGACGTCGCGCCGGGCCACCCCCCGTCACTCCGCTGGAGCGCACCACCATGACGTCCGACGACTTCCGTACCGCCGCCCGTGCCGCCGCCGACCTGGTGGCCGACTACCTCGACGAGCTGCCCGGCCGGCCCGTCTGGCAGCCGATGCCGGTCGCCGACCGGCAGGCCCTGCTCGACCTGCCGCTGCCCGAGCACGGCGCCCCGCTGGACACCCTGCTGAAGACCATCGGCGAGCAGGTCATGCCCGCCCCGATGGGCAACGGCAACCCGCGCTTCTTCGGCTGGGTCAACTCCGCCCCGCAGCCCGCCGGGGTGCTCGCCACCCTCGCCGCCGCCGCGATGAACCCCAGCTCGGCCGGCGGCGACCACGCCGACGTGCACCTGGAGCGGGCCGTGGTCCGCTGGATCGCCGAACTCGTCGGCTTCCCCCACCCGGCCGGCGGCGGCCTGCTCACCTCCGGCACGTCGATGGCCACCATCGTCTGCGTGGCCGCCGCCCGGAACCGCGCGGCCCGCCGGGCCGGCGTCGACGTGCGCGCGGAGGGCGTCGCCGCGCTGCCGCCGATGGTCGGCTACGTCACCGGCGAGACCCACTCCTGCGTCCGCAAGGCCTGGGAGCTGCTCGGCCTGGGCAGCCGGCACCTGCGCACCGTCGCCGCCGACGGCGAGGGCCGCCTCGACCTCGGCGCCCTGGCGGAGGCCGTCGCCGAGGACCGCGCCGCCGGACGGCTGCCGTTCCTCGTCGTCGCCTCCGCCGGCACCGTCGGCACCGGCGCCGTCGACCCGTTCGACCCGATCGCCGACCTCGCCGGGCGCGAGGGCCTGTGGCTGCACGTCGACGGCGCGTACGGCGCCTTCGGCGTGCTCGACCCGGCCGTCGCCCACCGCTACGCGGGCATGGACCGCGCCGACTCGCTCGCCCTCGACCCGCACAAGTGGCTCGGCGTGCCGGTCGACTGCGGCTGCGCGCTCGTCCGCGACACCGAGGAGCTGCGCGGCACCTTCAGCCTCGTCCCCTCCTACCTGCGCGACGAGGCGGCCGGGTCGCTCGGCTGGTTCTCCGAGTACGGCACCGAGCAGACCCGGCCCTTCCGCTCGCTGAAGGTGTGGGCGTCGATCGCGCACCGCGGCCGGGCCGGGGTCGCCGCCGACGTCGCGCACACCACGGCGCTCGCCCGCCGGCTCGGCGAGCTCGTCGACGCCGCCCCCGACCTGGAGCTGCTCGCCCCGGTGGAGACCTCCATCGTGGCGTTCCGCTACCGCCCGGCCGGGCTGGACGCGGCCGGGGTCGACCGCGTCAACCGCGAGCTGCCGGTCGCCGTGCAGCTGCGCGGGCGGGTGTTCGTCACCGGCGCGGTGCTCCGCGGCCACGAGATGCTCCGCGCCTGCCTCCTGAACGCCACCACCACCGAGGACGACGTGCGCCTGCTGCTGGACGAAGTGCGCGCGGCCGGCGAGGAACTGACGGGCCCTCCGGGTACCGACCGCCGGGACTGACGTGCACCGATCATGTCAGGTCCCGGAATGCGGAGACATTTACCGACAGGTCACGGGAGATTCGTGATCGTGAAACACCGGCACGACACGATGTGTGCATGGACGATCTCACAGTCACCACGACCACCGGCCCCTCCCGCGCCCAGCGGCGGGCCGTCCGCACCCACCGCTGGCGCCGGGAGACCGTCGAACTCGCGGCGGTCTTCCTCGCCGTCGCCACCGCCGACCTCGTCGCCAACGTCGTCGTGCACGGCCACGACGGTCCGGTGGTGCTCGTCGTGTCCGCCGTCGCCCTGCTCGCCACGGCGGTGTTCCACGGATGGTGGGCACACCGGCGGCCGCACGGCCCTCCCGCCCCCGGCACGCACGCCCCACCCGGCGAGGAGGCCGTGAGCGGCCCGCTCGACGGGCTGGAGGCGACCGTCCTGTGGCGGGTGCGCACCACCGTCGAGGACTCCCCCGGCAGCCTGGCCCGGGTGTGCACGGCGCTGGCCGGGCTGCGGGTCAACATCGTCTCGATGCAGTCGCACCCGCTGCCGTCCGGCGCCGTCGACGAGTTCTTCGTCCGCGCACCGGAGGCCCTCGACCGCGCCGAGCTGACCCGCGCGGTCGCCGCCGCCGGCGGCCACGACATCTGGACCGACCGGGCCGACGCCCACGAGCTCGTCGACGCGCCCACGCACGTCCTCGCCCTCGCCACCCGCACCGCCCTGGACGCCGCCGAGCTGCCCGTCGCCCTGCGGCAGCTCTTCGGCCGCTGCACGATCCGGCAGTACCCGGACCGCGGCCGGTCCACCCCGGCCGGCGTCGACGGCCACGTCATGCGCCTGCCCGTCCCCGGCGGGGACCTCGTCGAACTGACCCGGCCGCACCTGCCCTTCACCCCGACCGAGTTCGCCCGCGGCCAGGCCCTCGTCGAACTCGACAGCCTGCTCGGCCCCCGGGTGCCCAAGGTCGAGGCCCGGCTGGCCCGGCCCGCCGGCGCCGACCTGACCGTCCGCCGCGCCGAGCCCGCCGACCGGCAGGCCGCCCTGGAGATGCACCACCGCTGCTCCCCCGAGACCCTGCGCAAGCGCTACCACGGCCCCGTCGGCGACGCCGACCGCTACCTCCACCACCTGCTCGACCCCCGGCACGGCCAGACCCTCGCCGTCGAGGCCGCCGACGGGCGGATCGTCGCCCTCGCCCACCTCATGTGGGACGACGAGGGCGCCGAGGTGGCGCTGCTCGTCGAGGACGCCTGGCAGCGCCAGGGTCTCGGCGTCGACCTGCTGCGCCGGATGGCCGCGCTCGCCCTGGAGTCCCGGGTGCAGACGGTGTACGCCGTCACGCACTCCTCCAACACCGGACTGATCTCGACCATGCGCAAGCTCTCCGCCCCCCTCGACTACCAGGTCGAGGACGGCACCCTGGTGATCACCGCGCACCTCGCGGAGGCGGCCGACAAGCTGCCGACCCCCTGGACCACCCGCCCCGGCCGCTGACCGCACCCGACCCCCACCCGCGCCCCCACCCCCCCCCCCCCCCCACCCCCCCCCCCGCCCCCCCCCCCCCCCCCCCCCGCCCCCCCGCCGGCCCCCGGCCCGCCCCCCCCCCGCGCGCCCGGGCCGGTGGCGTGCGTCACGAACGGGCCGTCACCACCCCCGCCGACGGCCCGCCCCGGAGCCGGGCGGGGCCCCGAACGTCCCCCGTGCGGCGGGTTCCGGCAGGCGGCGCGGGGGTCCGGCGCTCAAAGCGTGCACAAGGAGTGGGTAGGCTGGCCCACGTCCCCACCGTCCGACGGTCACCACAACCCGGGCGGTGCCGCAGCAAGGAGGAACCACTGAGCATGGCAGGCACCGATTCGGAAGCCACGGCCGCACGCGACGCCTCGCTGCCCGCCCGCGCCAAGATCGCCGTGACGGCCGGAAAGATGGCCGCCGCGCTCTCCCAGAAGGCCGGCCGGGGCAGCGGCTCGGTGATCGGCGGCAAGATCGCGCTCAAGCTCGACCCCGATCTGCTCGCCACGCTCTCCGAGCACCTCGACGTCGTGCTCGTCAGCGCCACCAACGGCAAGACCACCACGACCCGCCTGATCGCCGAGGCGCTGCGCGCCGTCGGCCCGGTCGTGTCGAACGCGCTGGGCGCCAACATGCCGGCCGGCATCACCGCCGCCCTGGCCGGCGGCTCCGACGCCCGTTTCGGCGTCATCGAGGTCGACGAGAAGTACCTCGCCATGGTCGCCCGGGACACCCACCCGAAGGCCATAGCGCTGCTGAACCTCTCCCGCGACCAGCTGGACCGCGCCGCCGAGACCCGCATGATGGCCGAGAAGTGGCGCGAGGGCCTGAAGGACAGCGACGCCGTGATCGTCGCCAACGCCGACGACCCGCTGGTGACCTGGGCCGCCTCCTCCTGCAAGAAGGTGGTCTGGGTGGCCGCCGGGCAGGCGTGGAAGGAGGACGCCTGGTCGTGCCCGTCCTGCGGCGGCGTGATGCAGCGGCCCGGCGACGACTGGTTCTGCTCGCAGTGCGGCTTCCGCCGCCCGAACCCGCACTGGGCGCTCCAGGGCACCCACGTCATCGACCCGCACCGCGGCGCCTGGCCCATCCAGCTCCAGCTGCCCGGCCGCGCCAACCTCGCCAACGCCACCAGCTCGGCCGCGGTCGCCGCGGTCTTCGGGGTCGCCCCGCAGGTCGCCCTGCAGCGGATGCAGACCGTCGCCGCCGTCGCGGGCCGCTACGACGTGGTGCAGTACCGCGGCCGGGACGTCCGCCTGCTGCTCGCCAAGAACCCCGCGGGCTGGCTGGAGACCTTCACCCTCATCGACGGCCCGCCCGCCCCGGTGATCCTCTCCGTCAACGCGCTCGACGCGGACGGCACCGACACCTCCTGGCTGTGGGACGTCGACTACGAGCGCCTCGCCGGCCACCCGATCTTCGTGATGGGCCAGCGCAAGCTCGACCTCGCGGTGCGCCTGGAGGTCGCCGGGCTGCAGTTCCAGGTGGTCGACACGCTGGAACAGGCCGTCCTGGCCGCGCCCGAGGGCCGGATCGAGGCCATCGCGAACTACACCGCGTTCCAGCAGCTGCGCAAGGCGGTGACCGTCTGATGGCGCAGCCCACCGAGCCGCAGCCCCCGCAGCAGCAGTCGTACGGAAGGCCTTCGAGGATGAGTGAGAGCAGCCTGCGCCTGGTGTGGGTCTACCCCGACCTGCTGAGCACCTACGGCGACCGCGGCAACGCGCTCGTCGTGGAGCGCCGGGCCCGCCAGCGCGGCCTCGGGGTCACCCGGATCGACGTCCGCTCCGACCAGGCGGTGCCCACCAGCGGCGACATCTACCTGATCGGCGGCGGCGAGGACCGCCCGCAGCGCCTGGCCGCGGAGCGGCTGCGCACCGACGGCGGGCTCGTCCGGGCCGCCGAGAACGGCGCGATCATCTTCTCGGTCTGCGCCGGCTACCAGATCCTCGGGCACGAGTTCATCAACGACCTCGGCGAGCGCGAGGCGGGCCTCGGCCTGCTCGACGTCCGGACGGTCCGCGGCGAGGGCGCCCGCTGCGTCGGCGACGTGCTCGCCGACGTCAACCCGCAGCTCGGCCTGCCGCAGCTGACCGGGTTCGAGAACCACCAGGGCGTGACGGAGCTCGGCGCGGGCGTGAAGCCGTTCGCGAGCGTGAAGGTCGGGCGCGGCAACGGCACCGGTGACGGCACCGAGGGCGCGTACCGCGACACCGTCTTCGGCACCTACCTGCACGGCCCCGTGATGGCCCGCAACCCCGCGGTCGCCGACATGCTGCTCAAGCTGGCGCTCGACGTGAACGCGCTGCCGCCGGCCGACACCACGTGGTACGACGCGCTCCGTTCGGAGCGGATCGCCGCCACCAGCCAGCCCGCCTGACCACTGCGAGGGTGCCCGGCTGACCGCATGGCGGTCAGCCGGTGCCCCGCGGGCGGATTGCATAAGAGAATAGGAACGCTGGACGCACCACCCTCCTCGGCGTCCGGCTGCAGTTTTGCGCGGACGCGTCGACGATGCCGCTCCCGCTCGGCTCCTGCCCGGCCGGACGCAGGGACCGTATGCTGTGCCTCAGGTCGCCCCAGGTCGATGACGTCCGACGGCGACCGGCCCGCGGTGGCGACACCGCGGTGATAGTCCGGCCTCCGGTTCTTCCCCCCAGCCTGGCGGCTGGGAGGTGCCCCCAGGGGAGTTGCAAAGCAATGCGTATTGGTGTCCTGACCAGCGGCGGTGACTGCCCCGGCCTGAACGCGGTGATCCGTTCCGTGGTCCACCGGGGGGTGGTCGACCACGGCGACGAGATCATCGGTTTCCAGGACGGCTGGCGCGGCCTCCTCGAAGGCGTGCACCGCCCGCTCACCCTCGACTCGGTGAGCGGCATCCTCGCCCAGGGCGGCACGATCCTCGGTTCCTCGCGCGTGCAGCCGAGCCACCTGCGGGACGGCGTGGAGCGCGCCAAGCAGCACTGCAAGGACCTCGGCATCGACGCGATCATCCCGATCGGCGGCGAGGGCACGCTCAAGGCGGCCAAGCTCATGAGCGACGGCGGCCTGCCGGTCGTCGGCGTGCCGAAGACGATCGACAACGACATCGCGTGCACCGACGTCACCTTCGGCTTCGACACCGCCGTCTCGGTGGCCACCGACGCGCTCGACCGCCTGAAGACGACCGCCGAGTCGCACCAGCGGGTCATGGTCGTCGAGGTCATGGGCCGCCACACCGGCTGGATCGCGCTGAACGCGGGCATGGCCGCCGGCGCCCACGCCATCGTGGTGCCGGAGCGCCCGTTCCACATCGACAAGCTGACCGAGGTCGTGCGCGAGCGCTTCGACCGCCACAAGAAGTTCGCCATCGTCGTCTGCGCCGAAGGTGCCAAGCCCGAGCCCGGCAGCATGCCGTGGGAGGAGGGCACCAAGGACATGTACGGCCACGAGCGGTTCACCGGCATCGCCACCCAGCTCTCCCGCGAGCTGGAGCACCGCCTCGGCAAGGAGGCGCGTCCGGTGATCCTCGGCCACACCCAGCGCGGCGGCACGCCGACCGCGTACGACCGGGTGCTGGCCACCCGCTTCGGCTGGCACGCGGTGGAGGCGGCGCACAAGGGTGCGTTCGGGCACATCACCGCCCTGCAGGGCACGGACATCAAGCTGGTGCCGCTGGCCGAGGCCGTCGCCGAGCTGAAGACGGTGCCGCAGGAGCGCTACGTCGAGGCCGAGACGGTCATCTGAGCACCGCCGTAGGACAGGACCCCGTTCGCGCTGCCGCGGACGGGGTTCTTTCTCGCCGCCTTTCTTGACCGATCGATCCAGATAGAGGTACGGTCTTCCCATGGCAAGGACCAAGGAGTTCGATCCGGACGCGGCGCTGCAGGCAGCCGTCGAGCTGTTCTGGGAGCGCGGCTACGAGGCGACCTCGATGGCCGACCTCACGCAGCGCCTCGGCCTCGGGCGCGCCAGCCTCTACGCCACCTTCGGCAGCAAGCACGAACTGTTCCTGCGGTCGCTCGACCGCTACCGCGAGAACACCGACGCCACCCTGCTCACCGAGCTGTCGCAGCCCGGCCCGGCCCTGGCCGCCGTACGGGGCGTGGTGCAGCGCTTCGCCGACGAGGCGCTGCGCGAGCAGCGGCTGCGCGGCTGCCTGGTCACCAACACCGCCACCGAGCTGGCCGCGCACGACAGGGACGCCGCCCGGCGGGTCCGCGCCAGCTGGGACCACCTGGAGACGCTCACCGCCGGCGCGCTCACCCGGGCCCAGGCCCAGGGCGAACTGGCCCCCGGGAAGGAGCCGCAGGCCCTCGCCCGGCTGCTGCTCACCGTGATGCAGGGCATCCGGGTGGTCGGCAAGGCCGGCGACGACCCGCGGAGGATCACCGACGCCACCCGGCTCGCCCTGTCCCTGCTGGACTGACCGCCACCGCCGCACCGCCCCGCGACCGCCCCGGCGGTCTTCGCGAAAATCCCTGCGCGGATCCTCGCACGATCCTATAATGGAACGAACGGTACAGAAAGAGGGGGAAACCATGGCCACCAGCGCCATCGCACCGACGTCCACCGCCCGCCCGCCGCGCACCACCGCCGGATTCGCCCTGCTGGGCACCGTCCAGGCCACGCTGATCTTCACACTGATGGCAATCTCCGTACCGCTGCCCGACATCGGCCGCGAGTTCGGCCTCGACCACAGTGACCTCGTCCTGCTCAACGCCGCCTACGGCCTCTCCTTCGCCGCCCTCCTCCTGCTCGGCGGCCGCCTCACCGACCGCTACGGCGGCCGCCGCGTGCTCACCGGCGGACTCCTCCTGCTCGGCCTCGCCTCCGCCGCCGCCCCCCTCGCCCCCGGCTTCACCGCCCTGCTGCTCCTGCGCTTCCTGCAGGGCGTCGGCGCGGCCCTCGTCGCCCCGGCCGGCATGGCCGTGCTGCGGGCCCTGCTGCCTGGCGCCGCCGAGTACGGCCGGGCCATGGCCACCTGGGGCGGGCTCTCCGTGCTCGGCGCCACCACCGGCAACCTCGCCTCCGGCGCCGTCGCCGACTGGCTCTCCTGGCGGTGGATGTTCGCCGTGCCGGTCGTCGTCAGCGCCGTCACCCTCGTCCTCGCCCCGCGCCTGCTGCCCGCCGACCCGCCCCGCGAGCGGCGCCCCGCCCTCGACCTGCCCGGCGCCGTGCTCGCCACCGCCGGCACCGTGCTCGTCAGCTACGGCCTGGTGCTGACCGAGACCGGCGGCTGGGTGCCGCCGTTCGCCGCCGGCCTCCTGCTGCTCGTCGCCTTCGTCCTGCGGGAGCGCCGCGCCGCCGAACCGCTGCTGCCCCTCGGCTTCCTGCGCGGCGGCCGCCGCCTCCTCGGCCTCGGCGCCACCCTGCTCAGCGCCGGCGGCACCGCCACCGTCTTCCTGCTCATGACCCTGCACCTCCAGCAGGACCTCGCCTGGACCCCCCTCGCCACCTCCGGCGCCTTCCTCCCGTACGCCGCCGCCCTGCTCGCCGGCGGCCGGCTCGCCGGGCCGCTCGTCGGCCGGTTCGGCCCGCGGACCGTCACCGTCGCCGGACTCGCCACCGGCGCGGCCGGCCTGCTCGCCCTCGCCGGCCTCGACACCCACACCGCCTACCTGCCGGGCCTGCTGCCCGGGCTGCTCCTGCTGCCCTTCGGCGCCGCCCTCGCCTTCGCCGGTGCGGCCGTGCTCGCCACCGACGGCGTGCCCGAGGCGCAGATCGGCCTGGCCGGCGGCGTCCTCAACACCGCGATGGAACTCGGCCCGACCGTGCTCCTCACCGCCCTGCTCACGGTCGGCTCCGGCGGCGCCGCCCTCGGCGCAGCCGCGGCCCTCTTCGCCCTCACCGCCCTGGCCGGCGGCCTCACCGCCCGCCGCGGCTGACCGCCCCGGGCGGGGGGGGGGGGGGGGCCCCCCCCCCCCCCCCCCCCCCCCCCCCCCCCCCCCCCCCCCCCCCCCCCCCCCCCCCCCCCCCCCCCCCCCCCCCCCCCCCCCCCCCCCCCCCCCCCCCCCCCCCCGCCGGGCCCCCCCGCGGGGGGGGGGGGGCGCCCCCCCCCCCCCCCCCCCCCCCCCGCCCGATCCCGCACCCCGCGTCCCTCCGCCCGCCGCCCGCCGCAACAACAACAGACAGCCACAGCCCAGACGTACACGGCACCACCAGCACCGAGCACAGGAGCACCACCATGACGTCCCAGCGCTTCGCCGGCCGCACCGCCCTCGTCACCGGGGGCGGCAGCGGCCTCGGCCGTGCCATCGCCCTGGCCTTCGCCGCCGAAGGGGCCGCGGTCGCCGTGGCCGGCCGCACCCCGGCCACCCTCGCCGAGACCGCCGCGGCGATCCGGGCGGCCGGGGGCACCGCGGAGCCGATCGCCACGGACACCACGGACCCCGTGCGCACCACCGCGCTCGTCGCCGAGACGGTCCGCCGGCTCGGCGGCCTGGACGTCGCCGTCAACAACGCCGGCATCCTGCGCGGCGGCCGCCCGTTCGCCGACCAGGACGCCGACGACTGGCGGGCCCTGCTGGAGACCAACGTGCTCGGCACCGTCCTCGCCATGCAGGCGCAGATCGCCCACATGCGGGCGCACGGCGGCGGCGCGATCGTCAACGTCTCGTCCAACATCGGCGCGCACACCCGCCTCCCCGGTCTGGCGGGCTACGCGGCGAGCAAGGCCGCCGTCTCCGCCCTCACCCGGGCCGCCGCACTCGACCACATCCGCGACGGCGTGCGGATCAACGCCGTCAGCCCCGGCGCCTCCGACACCACGATGTCGCTGCGGCCCGGCGAGGGCCCCGCCGATCGCGCCGCCCGCATGAAGGAGCAGTCGCCGCTCGGCCGGGTCTCCAGCACCGCCGAGGTCGCCGCCGCCGTGCTCTACCTCGCCTCCGCCGACGCGGCATCGGTGGTGGGCACCGACCTCGTCGTCGACGGCGGCGTCTCCGCCTGACACGCCGTCGGCCACCGCCCTGCGCGGCGGGCCCCGGGCATACCGTACGGAGGTGGCCCGGGGCCCGCCCGGACCGGTGAACGTGCGAGCAGGAGGGACCACCCGATGGAGATCCTCGCCTACGGCGTGCAGGCCGACGAGCGACCGATGCTGAGCGAGGCCTTCGAGGGCCGGCACGGCCTCCGCATGCTCGACGTCTTCCTCACCGAGGACACCGCCCCGCTCGCGGAGGGCGTGCCGGTGGTGAGCAGCAGCGTCAACGCGGTGCTCGACCGGGCCGCGCTGACCCGGCTCGCCGAGGGCGGCACCCGGCTCGTCACCCAGCGGTCCACCGGCTTCAACAACATCGACCTGGACGCCGCCCGCGAACTCGGCCTCACCGTCGCCCGGGTCTCGTACTACTCGCCCTACGCGGTGGCCGAGCACGCCTGGGCGCTGGCGCTCGCCGTGAACCGCCGGATCACCCGGGCCGCGAGCCGGGCCCGCGAGTTCGACTTCCGGCTGGACGGCCTGCTCGGCCGGGACGTGCACGGCATGACCGTCGGCGTCATCGGCACCGGCAAGATCGGCGAGTGCTTCGCCCGGATCGCGCACGGCTTCGGCACCGAGCTGCTGGGCTGGGACATCGCGCAGAACCAGGACTGCCTCGACCTCGGCATGACGTACGTCGACCGTGACGAGCTGCTCGCCCGCAGCGACCTCGTCAGCCTGCACGTGCCGCTGCTGCCCGCCACCGAGCACCTCATCGACGGCCCCGCCCTCGCCCGGATGAAGCCCGACGCCCTGCTGGTGAACTCCAGCCGGGGCGGGCTCGTCGACAGCGCCGCCCTGGTCGAGGCGCTCCGCGCCGGCCGGCTCTCCGGGGTCGGGCTCGACGTGTACGAGGAGGAGACCGGCGTGTTCTTCACCGACCGGTCGGTGCGCGGCATCACCGACGACGTGCTGGCCCGGCTGATGAGCTTCCCGCAGGTGCTCGTGACCTCGCACCAGGCGTACTTCACCCGCACCGCGGTCGGGCAGATCATCGACGCGACCGTCCGCAACGTCGACGACTTCGCGGCGGGACGCAGCAACGAGAACACCCTGGTGGCCGGCTCCGGCGACAGGCCCTGACGGCGGGCACCGCCGCCGCCGGCCGGGGGCGGCCGGGGGCGGCTGCCGGCGGGCTGTAGGTGCCGCCTAGTCTGGGCGAAGCAAAACGGACGAAACCGGACCGGCCCGCGGCGGGCGCGGGCGGTGCCAGGGAAAGCGGGACGCGCCGATGGGCGACGGCATGACAGGGATGCACCACCACGGGGGGACGCTGGGCCCGTACACCCCCTCCGCGGCCCTGCAGTGGTCGCCCGACTGGCCCTTCCTGATCGGCGCGGTGCTCGCCCTGGCCCTGTACACGGCCGCCGCGGTGCGGCTGTGGCGGCGCGGCGACCGGTGGCCGGTGGGCCGGCTCGTCGCCTGGACGCTCGGCACCGGCACCCTCGTGCTGGTCACCTGCACCGGCCTGAACGACTACGGCATGGTGCTGTTCAGCGCCCACATGATCCAGCACATGGTGCTGTCGATGTTCACGCCGATCCTGCTGCTGCTCGGCGCCCCGATCACCCTGGCGCTGCGTGCCCTGCGGCCCGCCGGCCGGGGCAACGGCAGGGGCCCGCGCGAGCTGCTGGTGGCGCTGCTGCACAGCCGGTACGTGCGGGTGGTCTCGCACCCGGGGTTCACGATCCCGCTGTTCATCGCGAGCCTGTACGCGCTGTACTTCTCGCCGCTGTTCGACTTCCTCATGCAGTACCGGCTCGGGCACCTCGCGATGATGGTGCACTTCCTGGCGGTCGGCCTGCTGTTCTTCTGGCCGATCATGGGCGTCGACCCGGGTCCGCACCGGCCGGGCTTCGTGATGCGCATCCTGGAGCTGTTCATGGGGATGCCCTTCCACGCGTTCTTCGGCGTGGCGGTCATGATGGCGACCGGTCCGCTGGTCACGTCGTTCGGCGCCGCGACCGCACCGCCCGGCACCCACCTGCTCGACGACCAGAAGATCGCCGGCGGCATCACCTGGGCGTTCGGCGAGATCCCGACCGCCATCGTGCTCATCGCCCTGACCCTGCAGTGGGCGCGCTCCGAGGAACGGCAGGCCCGCCGTGCCGACCGGGCCGCCGACCGCGACGGCGACGCCGAGCTCGTCGCGTACAACGCGTACCTGGCCTCGCTCGACCGGCGCGGCCGTGCCGCGGACGCCGGCTGACACCGCCCGCGGACGACCCGTGCGAGCCCCGGCCGGAGCACCGGCCGGGGCTCGCGGCGTTCCGTCAGCCGCCCAGCAGGACGGGGCCGAGGCCCGCGAGGCGGTCGGGGTCGGCGATGACGTCGATGCCGGCCACCCGGCCCCCCGCCACGGTGAACGCCAGCAGCGACACCGGGCGGCCGTCGACCATCGTGACCAGCCCGGGGCCGCCGTTGACGAGCACGTGCCGGCGCTCCGACCGCGCCGCCTGCCGGAAGCGGAGCGCCTGCGAGGCCACCGCGGCCGCACCCCGCACCACCCGCAGCCCGCCGGGCGCCGTGCCGTCGTCCGCGCGCAGCACGACGTCCGGGTCGAGCACCGCCAGCAGCGCGTCGAAGTCGCCGCCGCGCGCCGCCGCCAGGAACGCGTCGACGACCTCCCGGCGGCGCACCGGGTCGGGCTCCGGCGCGGGGCCCGAGCCGCGCACCCGGCGCCGGGCCCGGCTGGCCAGCTGCCGGGAGGCCGTCGGGGTGCGGCCCACGATCGGCGCGATCTCCTCGAACGGCACGGCGAACATGTCGTGCAGCACGAAGGCCAGCCGCTCCGCGGGGGCGAGGGTCTCCAGCACCACGAGCAGGGCCAGGCCGACCGAGTCGGCCAGCAGGGCCTGCTGCTCGGGGTCGGCTGCGCCGTCGGCAGGGCCGACGACCGGATCGGGCAGGTGCTCCCCCGCCGGGTCCTCCCGGCGCGAGCGGCGGGAGCGCAGCATGTCCAGGCAGACCCGGCCGACGACGGTGGTGAGCCAGCCGCCCAGGTTGTCCACGGCGGCGGCGTCCGAGCGGCTGAGCCTCAGCCACGTCTCCTGCACCGCGTCGTCGGCCTCGCCGAGCGAGCCGAGCATCCGGTAGGCCACCGCGCGCAGGTGTCCGCGGTGGGCCTCGAAGTCCTCCGCCAGCAGGTCGTCGTCCATCGGTCCCGTCCTCCGTCGTGTCCGTCCGTCGTCACCCTGACGCACGGGGCACCGGCGATGTGACGGCGGCCGCGGCTCAGCCGATGCCCTGGCGGTCGGGTTCGAGTGCGAACGCCCGCCCGGCGGGATCGGTGACGTGCTCCTCCACGGCCCGCTGCAGCAGGGCCCGCTGGACGAGCAGCGGGGCGCACCGCGCCTCCGGCGCGATCCGCAGCAGGTCACCGAGCGCGGCGGCGAGGCGCCGGGTCACCTGCGGCTGGTCCGCACCGCAGAGCCGGATCTCGGTGAAGGCCAGCTCGACCGTCCGCGGCCACTCGGGCACCGGCTGCACCAGCCGGACGTCACCCGCGGCGTCGCGGTGCCGCAGCTCGCCGATCTCGTACGGGGCGAGCAGCGCGAGCAGCTGGTGGATGCGGTCGACGGCCTGGACGGCGGTCGTCGGGTCGTTGGTCGCCGGGGAGAGCGCCCGGATCGCGATGTCGACGAGCTGGCGGAAGCCGAAGCTGAGGTCCTGGTGCATCGTGCGGTCTACACCGATGCTGAGCGCCGCGGCGACCCGGCGCGGCCGCGGCGCGGTGCCGCCCGCCACCAGGACGGTGGGCGTGCCCGGCGCGATGAAGTCGCCGATCCGTGGCACCAGGTGGAGCACCGCGCCGTTCCGGCGGGCCAGCCGGACGAGCCGGGTGATGTCGATGCCGCGGAGCACCCCGGGGTGGCCCTCGTGCAGCAGCTGGACGGCCGCCCCGTCCGGCGGGAGCAGCCCCGCCGCCGGGCCCGTCGCCGGGCCGAGCAGGCGGTAGCCCGCGAGCACCGACAGCGACTCGCGGGTGACCCGGTCGATCACGTGCGGCACCCGCAGCAGCCGCAGCGTCGCCTGCACGTACAGCACGAAGAGGCCGAGGCTGAGGAACACCAGCAGCAGCGCGACCAGCGTGGACGCGACCGGCACGGAGATCACCAGGGCCGGATCGTCGGTGTCCTCGTAGCCGAGCTGCACCAGCAGGGTGAAGACGAACGTGGCCAGGCAGGAGGCGAACGTCGCCTTGGTGAGCCGGCTGCGCACGTACAGGCGCAGCACCCGGGGGCTGAACTGGCTGGCCGCCATCTGCAGGGACACCAGCGAGATCGAGAAGACCACGCCGATGAAGGTGAGCATCGCCGAACTGACGGTGGAGACGATGCTCTGCGCGGCGGTGGTGAAGTTGACCAGGTCGTCGGCGGTCCCCGTCTCCCGGACGGTCACCCGGACGGCCTGCTCGTCGAGCCACAGGGTGACACCGGCGAGCAGGACCGCGCCGGCGCAGCCCAGCAGCGGCGCGAACCAGAACGCCTCCCGCAGGTGCTCCCGCAGCGGTGACAGCGGCCGCAGCCGGCCTCGGTGGCGGGCGGGTGCGGGCCGGCTGTCCGTCATCCCCTCAGGCTAGGAGCGCCGCCCGCGGGTGTCGTCCGGGCTGCGCCGATCCGGTGCCGGACCCGCGCCGGGGCCGGGCGCGCCGTCCAGCAGCCGGCGCAGCACGAGCGCGTCGGGGGCGAGGGCGGCGAGCAGGGTGGCGTCCGGGCCGGGCAGGGAGAGCAGCGCGGCGTCGGCGCCGTCCGGCGGCGGGGGCGGTGCGGGGCGGCCGACCGTCAGGAGCTGGCCGGTGCTGCGGTGCGGGCCGAGCACGGCGGCACCGTCCCAGCCGGGGGCGCCGTGGCCGAGGTCGGTCTGCTGGTCGAGCAGCGTACGGCCGGCCCGGCGGACGGTGAGGCGGGAGGTGAGGCGTCCGGGCGGGGTGCCGCGCGTCCAGTCGTGGCGGCGGCCGAGCACCTGCTCCTCGCGGTACCGCAGGCGGGCCCCGGCGGCGAGCGTGATCACGGTGGTGAGGATCAGGTGGCTGCCGGACGCGGCGACGACCGGCTCGGGCCGCCAGTCGAGTTCGGCGTCCTCGCCGACGTCCAGGTGCACGTCGTAGCGGGCCGGGCCGGGGTCGGCGCCGGGCAGGCTGACGGTGGCGGCGGCGCTGGTGACGGTGAGGACGGCACCGGGCAGCACCTCGGCGTGCAGGGCCAGCCGGTCGCCGCCGAGCGGCGCGGCCATCGAGCCGATCACGCAGACGTGCGCGGAGCGGGCGTCGCCGCGGGTACGGCGCAGGGCGAGCGGGCCGGCGCCCCGGAGGACGGGGAGCGCAGTGCCCCCGCGTCCGTCCGGGGCGGCGGTGATGCGGGCGGCCGCCTGCAGGGCGGCGGTGTGCAGGGCGGCGGTGTGCGGGGCGGCGGTGTGCGGGGTGGCGGTGTGCGGGGTGCTCTCCCGCGGGGCGGCCGCGGGTGCGGGCGGGGCGGCGGTCACCGGGCGGCGAGCCGTTCGGGGGCCCAGGCGGCGAGGCACTCCCGCACCCACGCCGTGACGGGGGCGATGCCGTCGGGCGCGGTGAGGGCGGTGAAGACGGTCGGCAGGTCGCCGCGCTGTGCCTTGGCGTCGCGGGCCATCACCGCCAGGTCGGCGCCGACGAGCGGCGCGAGGTCGGTCTTGTTGACCACCAGGAGGTCGGAGGTGGAGACGCCGGGCCCGCCCTTGCGGGGGATCTTGTCGCCGCCCGAGACGTCGATGACGAAGATCTGGTGGTCGACCAGGCCGCGGCTGAACGTCGCGGTGAGGTTGTCGCCGCCGGACTCGACGAGCACGAGGTCGAGCGGGCCCACCGCCTCCTCCAGTTCCTCGACGGCCTCCAGGTTGGCGGAGATGTCGTCGCGGATCGCGGTGTGCGGGCAGCAGCCGGTCTCGACGGCGGTGATCCGCTCCGCCGGCAGGACGGCGTTGCGCAGCAGGAACTCGGCGTCCTCGGTGGTGTAGATGTCGTTGGTGACGACGGCGAGGGAGAGCTCCTCGCGCAGCGCGCGGCAGAGCGCGGCGACGGTGGCGGTCTTGCCGGAGCCGACGGGCCCGCCGAGGCCGATCCGCAGGGCGCGGCGCGGGCCGTGCGGGTCGGTGTGCGGGTGCGTGTGCGGGGCGGGCTCGGCGAAGGTGTGGCGGGCGGGGGCGTCGTACGGGTCGACGTGGTCACGATGCAAAGAGACGCACCTTCCAGGAGCTGTGCTGCTCGGCGTACACGTCGAGCAGGGGGGAGGAGGAGGCGGGCAGCTCGCCGCGGGCGGCCGCTTCCGCCGCGGCGCCGGCGACGGCGTCGAGCTGCGGGGCGATCCGGGCGAGCACGGCGGCCACCTGGTACGGGTCGAGGCCGAGCAGCCGGACGCAGGCGGTGGCCGGTCCGTTGACGCTCTCGTACGCGGCGACGGCGGCCGCCTCGGCCGGGGTGAGGCCGGCGGCCAGGGCGGTGGTGCCGAGGGCGACGGGCTGGTGGGCGCCGCGGGGGTGGGCGGCGCGCAGGCGGTCGAGGGCCGGGTGGGGCCAGGCCGCGAGGGCGGCGCGCAGCACCTGGCGGCCGAGGCGGCGGCTGGTGGCGCGCTGGGCGGGCGAGGGGGTGCGGGCGTCGGCGGCCTCGTCGAGGGCGGCGAGGTCGGCACCGTCGGCGGCGGCCGCGGCGGCGAGCGCCGCCGTGGTGAGGCCGGTGGTGTGGAGGCGTCCGGTCAGGAAGGCCGCCAGGGTGCCGGCGTCGTGCACCCGTCCGGCCCGGACGGCGGCCTCGGCCCCACCGGAGTGGGCGTGGCCGCCGGCCGGGAACCTCCCGTCGGCGAGGAGCAGCATCGCGGCGTTCATCAGAAGAGGAAGTACCGCTGGGCGAGCGGGAGTTCGGCGACGGGTGCCGGAGTGACGGTCTCTCCGTCGATGGTGACGGTGAAGGTGTCCGGGTCGACCCGGACGTCGGGGCGGGCGGTGTTGTTGACCATGTCGTCCTTGGTGACCCCGCGGGTCGACCGGATCGCCCTGAACTGCTTGCCGAGGCCGAGGCGTTCGGGCAGGCGGTCGTCGATGGCGGCCTGTGCGGTGAAGTTGAAGGAGTTGGCGGCGGGCGCGCGGCCGGTGGCGCCGAACATCGGCCGGGGCATGACGGGTTGGGGTGTGGGGATGGACGCGTTGGCGTCGCCCATCTGGCCCCAGGCGATCTGCCCGCCCTTGACGACGAGGTCCGGCTTGACGCCGAAGAAGGCCGGGGTCCACAGCACCAGGTCGGCGAGCTTGCCCGGCTCGACCGAGCCGATCTCGTGGTCGAGGCCCTGCGCGACGGCCGGGTTGAGGGTGTACTTCGCGACGTACCGGCGGGCGCGCACGTTGTCGGCGCGGCCGTCGCCGGGCAGGGTGCCGCGGCGGTTCTTCATGACGTGCGCGGTCTGCCAGGTGCGCATCACGACCTCGCCGATGCGGCCCATGGCCTGGGAGTCGGAGCTGATGATCGAGATGGCGCCGAGGTCGTGCAGGATGTCCTCGGCCGCGATGGTGGACGGGCGGATCCGGGACTCGGCGAAGGCGAGGTCCTCGGGCACGTGCGGGCTGAGGTGGTGGCAGACCATCAGCATGTCGAGGTGCTCGTCGACGGTGTTGACGGTGTGCGGGCGGGTCGGGTTGGTGGAGCTGGGCAGCACGTTGGGCTGCGAGACCACGGTGATGATGTCGGGCGCGTGCCCGCCGCCGGCCCCCTCCGTGTGGTACGCGTGGATGCCGCGGCCGGCGATGGCGGCGAGGGTGTCCGCGACGAACCCGGCCTCGTTCAGCGTGTCGGTGTGGATGGCGAGCTGGGCGCCGGTCTCGTCGCAGACCCGCAGGCAGGCGTCGATCGCGGCGGGCGTGGCGCCCCAGTCCTCGTGGATCTTGAAGCCGAGCGCACCGGCCCGCAACTGGTCGTGCATGGAAGCCGTGTTGACGGTGTTGCCCTTGCCGAGCAGGCCGATGTTGAGCGGCAGGTCGTCCATCGCGGCGAACATCCGGGCCAGGTGCCAGCTGCCGGGCGTGATGGTCGTCGCCTTCGTGCCCTCGGCCGGACCGGTGCCGCCGCCGATCAGTGTGGTGATGCCGGACGACAGTGCCTCGTCGGCGAGTTGGGGGCAGATGAAGTGCACGTGGGCGTCGATGGCCCCCGCGGTGAGGATCCGCCCGTTGCCCGAGATCACCTCGGTCTCGGGGCCGATGACCAGTTCGGGGTGCACGCCGTCCATGGTCTCCGGGTTGCCGGCCTTGCCGAGCGCGGTGATCCGGCCGTCGCGGATGCCGACGTCGGCCTTGACCACCCCCCAGTGGTCGAGCACGACGGCGCCCGTGATCACCGTGTCGGGCGCGCCCTCGGCGCGGCTCGTCCGGGCCTGGCCCATCGACTCGCGGATCACCTTGCCGCCGCCGAACACCGCCTCGTCACCGCCTCGGCTGCGGTCCTCCTCGACCTCGACGAGGAGGTTGGTGTCGGCGAGCCGGATCCGGTCGCCGGTGGTGGGGCCGTACAGGTCGGCGTAGCGCTCGCGGGTCAGCCGCAGGGCGTGGCGGTCAGGCATGAAGTGCTCCTCCGGTCTCCCCGCGCAGGCCGTGCACCTCGCGCAGGCCGCCGATCGGCACCAGTTCGACCTCCGCCGGGATGCCCGGCTCGAAGCGGACGGCGGTGCCTGCGGGGATGTTCAGGCGCAGGCCGTACGCGGCCGCGCGGTCGAACTCCAGGCCGGGGTTGGCCTCGGCGAAGTGGTAGTGCGAGCCGACCTGGATCGGGCGGTCCGCGCCGTTGACGGCCGTCAGCCGGGTCACCGGGAGGCCCTCGTTGAGGCCGATGTCGCCCTCCCCGTACAGGACTTCGCCGGGCACGATGCCGCCCGGCACGACGGCGCCGGGGGTCCGCGGGGCCGTCACAGGATCGGCCCGTGCACGGTGACGAGCTTGGTGCCGTCCGGGAAGGTGGCCTCCACCTGCACGTCCGGGATCATCTCGGGGATGCCGTCCATGACGTCCTCCCGGGTGAGCACCTTCCGTCCGGACTCCATGAGTTCGGCGACGGTGCGGCCGTCGCGGGCACCTTCCAGCACGTGCGAGGTGATCAGGGCGACCGCCTCGGGATGGTTGAGCCGCAGGCCGCGGGCCCGCCGCGAGCGGGCGACGTCGGCGGCGACGTGGATGAGCAGGCGTTCCTGCTCATGGGGGGTCAGCTTCATCGGTGCGCACCTCGGGGTGGGAGGTCGGACGGTGGCGAAGGGGCCATTCGATCCACACTTTGTTGTAGGCGGATTACGCCGGACTTTCGCAGCGGTAACCGTGCTGGCCGAGCCCTGGTTACGCGCGTCAACGCGGCAGCTGCGCACGGGCCGGGCTCACAGCCGGATGCGTGCCGCCACCGGCAGGTGGTCGCTGCCGGTCCGCGGGAGGGTCCACCCGGCCACGGGTGTGACGGCCCGGCCCAGCACCTGGTCGATCCGGGCCAGCGGCAGGGCCGCGGGCCAGCTGAGGCCGACGCCCTGACGGCCCGTGGTGAGCTGCGAGAACACCGGGGCGAGCCCGCGGTCGTCCCGGCCGCCGTTGAGATCGCCCAGCAGCAGGACGCGCCGCGCCGGTTCGGCGGCGAGCAGTGCACCGAGCTTCGCCGCGCTGCCGTCGCGCCGCGCCGTGGCGAACCCGCCCGTCGCCGTGATACGCACCGAGGGCAGGTGGGCGACGTACACGGCCAGTTCACCGCGGGGGGTGCGGGCGGTGGCCCGGACACCGCGCTGCCAGGACGCGGGTACGCCGGCGGGCCTGAGATCGAGCGGGCGGACGTCAGCCAGCGGGTACCGCGACCAGAGGCCGACCGTGCCGGACCGGGCCCGGTAGGGGTACGCCGTGCCGAGGATCCGCTCGTAGCGGGCGGCCGCGGGCTCCACCAGCTCCTCGACGGCCACGAGATCGGCACCGGACGCGACGAGCACGGCGGCCGTGCCCGCCGGATCGGTGTTCTCCTCGGCGACGTTGTGCTGCACGACCGTCAGATCGCCCGCCCGGCGGTCGCCTTCGGGCAGCCGGGAGCCGAACACGGCCGCCCACACGGCGGCCGGCAGCAGCACCGACACCGCCGCGAACCGCGAACGCCGGACGAGCGCCGCCACCGCGAGCACCGGCACCGCGAGGCCGAGCCACGGCAGGAACGCCTCCAGCAGACTGCCCGGACGCGGCCCCGCGTCGGGCACCATGTGGTGCCCGGCCAGCAGCAGCGCGACCGCGCAGGCCGTGCCCGTCACGCCGGGCGCGCGTACCCGCCAACGGCCGTCCGCCACACCGCCGTCGTCCGCCACACCGCCGCCCTCCTGTCGGTGCCGGTCCCGCTGCCGGTACCGGTACCGCTGCCTGCGGCGGCGCCCTCCGGCGGCCGGCCGGGTCCGTCCTGCGCCGTTCCGTCCAGGTGACGTCGCGACCGGGCCGGACAGTTCCCGCCTGGGGCGTGACCGTCCGCCGTCGTGAGCCGCCGCCATCGTGACCGGTCGCCGTCGTGACCCGCCCGGGTGTGGCCGTGCGGAGGGCCGGCCTGGCCCGAACCGCCCCTGACCGGTCATGATGGCGACCGGCGGACAACCGCCCGGGCAGGGGCCGCCGGCTGCGGCCCGTCCGGGCACGGACGGAGGGAGAGGCGTCGTGCTCTCCGCGATCGGCCTGGACGAGGGCGCCGAACGGCTCTACACCGACCTGGTGGTGCACGGGTCGGGCACGCCCGCCGAACTCGCCGCACGCTGCGCCACGGGCGAGGCCGAGACCCTGGCCGCGCTCGACGCCCTCCAGCGGCAGGCCCTGATCGCACCGCAGCACGACGGCAGCACGCGTTTCGCGGCGGCGCCTCCGACGGTCGCCCTGGAGGCCCTGCTCACCGGGCGCCGGCACGCCCTGCACCAGGCCGAACTCGCCGTGGCGGCCCTCGCGGAGGCGTACCGCACCAGCGGCGCGGACGGCGGCCACCGCGACCTGGTGGAGGTGGTCTCCGGCAGTGCCGCGATCAGCCATCGCGTCGCCCAGCTCCAGCTCGGCGCGGTGGACGAGCTGCTGGCCCTCGTCACGGGCCGCCACCAGGTGGTGCGGGCCGACGCCACCGGGGCGGAGACGGACGCGGTCACCCGCGGCGTCAGGTACCGCGTGGTGATGGAGCGGCAGACGCTCGACGAGCCGGGCGCGGCGGAGGCCCTCTTCGAGGCGATGGACCGGGAGCAGCAGGTGCGCGTCGCCGACCGCGTGCCGACGAAGCTGATCGTCGCCGACCGGTCCGCCGCGCTCGTCCCGCTGACCGACCCCGGCGACGGTGCCGAACCGGTCGCACTGGTCGTCCGGGCCCCGGCCCTGGTCGGGGTGCTGACGGTGCTGTTCGAGCACACCTGGGAGTGGGCGCACCCGCTCACGGCGGACGACGGCGCGCTCGCCGTGGGCGCGGCCCCGGCCGGCGAGCCGGACACCGTGGACCGCCGGATCCTCGCCCTGCTGCTGGCCGGCGCCACCGACCAGGCCGTCGCCAACCAGCTGCGGCTGGGCCTGCGCACGGTGCAGCGGCGGATCAGCCGTCTGATGGCGCTGGCCCGCGCCGAGACGCGCATCCAGCTCGGCTGGCAGGCCCACCGCCGGGGCTGGGTGACGGACCGGACGCCCGACGGCTGACGCCCCCGGGCACCGAAACCCCAGGCGCCGACGCCCCGCGCACCGACGCCGCGGGGCCGTGGGGCCACGAGGCCGTGGCGGACCTGGCCTCGGGAACCGGGCCGCGTCGCGCACTCGCGCGTTCGGCTGCGCTTGGCGGCTGCTTCGTCCGCGGTTCACCGTTCGGTCCGCCCCGGGCGCCTAGGGTGCCGTGCGGCAGTCACGGCATCCCGGTCAGGAGTCCACATGACACAGCGTCCGCTCGGTGACGGTTCCTCACGGCGTACCTTCCTGCGGGCGACCGGGGCCGTCGGCCTCGGCGCCTCCGCCCTCGCCGCGGCGGGAGCCGCGACTCCCGCGCACGCCGCGGACGCCGCGGACGCCGCCGACGCCCGGCGTGCCGCCAGCACCCGGTCGCCGGTCCGCACCGGCACCGCGCTCGACCGGCTGCCCCACCCGCTGGCGGTCGCCCACCGCGGCGCGAGCGGATACCGGCCCGAGCACACGATCGGCGCGTACGAACTGGCGCTGGAGCTGGGCGCGGACGTCATCGAGCAGGACCTCGTGCCCACCAGGGACGGCCACCTGGTCGTGCGCCACGAGAACAACATCGCCGAGACGACGGACGTCGCCGACCACTCCGAGTTCGCCGCCCGCCGCACCACGAAGACCATCGACGGCGTGGCGCTCACCGGCTGGTTCACCGAGGACTTCACCCTCGCCGAGCTGCGCACCCTGCGCGCAAAGGAGCGGCTGCCGCAGCAGCGCCAGCGCAACACCCTGTACGACGGGCGCTGGCCGGTGCCGACCTTCCGCGAGGTCGCGGAGTTCGCCCGCAAGCGGGCGCGCAGCCTCGGCCGCGACGTCTGGCTCTACCCGGAGACCAAGCACCCCAGCTACTTCCGGTCGATCGGGCTGCCCCTGGAGGAGCGCCTCGCGGACGAGCTGAAGCGCGCCGGGCTGGCGGGCCGCAACGGCCGGGCGATCCTGCAGTCGTTCGAACCGAGCAGCCTCCAGCGGCTCGCGAAGCTGGTCGACAACCCGCGCGTGCAGCTGCTGAGCGGCGCGACCAGCCGCCCGTACGACTTCGAACTCGCCGGTGACCGCCGCACGGTGGCCGATCTGGTGACCCCGGACGGGCTGCGCTGGATCTCCTCCTTCGCCCAGGGCCTCGGACCGACGACCGCGCTGATCCTGCCGACGGACGCCGCGGGCAAGCTGCTCGCCCCGACCACGCTGGTGGCGGACGCCCACCGGGCCGGGCTGGTGCTGCACCCGTACACCGTGCGCAACGAGAACGGCTTCCTGCCGCTCGACTTCCGCCGCGGCACCGACCCGAACGCCTACGGCGACGCGATCGGCTGGGCCCGCCGCCTGTACGACGAGGGCGTGGACGGCTTCTTCACCGACAACACCGACACCTCGGTGCTGGCCCGCGGCGACTTCTGGGCCGCGCACGGCGTGAGCTGACGCACGACCGGGTGCGGGCGGGCCCTCCGCCCGCCCGCCCGCACCCCCTGCCGCACTGCTGCCCTGCTGCCCTGCCGAGTACTGCCCTGCCGACTGCCGGCCTGTCGCCTGGACAGGATTATGTCGATCGGTCTACATTGGCGGCCATGGGAGCCAAGGGCGAGGAGACGCGGGCCCGGCTGGTGCAGGCGACCCGCGCACTGATCGAGGCGCAGGGCTACTACGGCACCGGCCTCAACCAGGTGCTGGCCGCCAGCGGCGCACCGCGCGGCTCGCTCTACTTCCACTTCCCGCTGGGGAAGGACGAGATGGTCGCCCTGGCCCTCGTCGAGGCGGGCGAGGACGTGGGCGCACTGATCGCCGGCATGACCGGCGGCGACCTCGGCCCGGCCGAGGTGGTGCGCGGCCTGCTGGACATCTTCGGCGACCGCATGGCGGAATCCGGCTACGCCACCGGCTGCCCCATCGCCACGGTCGCACTCGAAACGGCGGCCGGCCACGAGGACCTGCGCCTGGTCTGCGCGGCGGCGTACGACACCTGGCAGCAGGCCCTGGCCCGGATGCTGGTGCGGCACGGACACGACCGCGCGGACGCCGAGGCCACGGCGGGCGCGGTGCTGGCCCTCGTCGAGGGCGCCCTGCTGCTCGCCCGGGTGCGGCACAGCCGGACCCCGCTCGACCAGGCCGCCCGCGCGGCCGACATCCTGCTCCGGGCGACCGCACCGGCCCACTGACCGACCACCCCTCCTACCGCCCACCCCCGGCCCACTCACCCCGGATCACCCACCCCGGATCACCCACCCCGCGGACCTTCGGCAGCAAAAAATATGCAGACCGGTCCACACAATCACCGTACGGAGACCCCATGCCCACCCCCGCCCCGCTCCGGCCCCCCGTCCCGCCCCAGTCCGCTCCGCGGCCCACCACGCTGCTGCTCGGCGCCGACGGCTTCCTCGGCCGCTGGCTCGCCCTCGACCTCCTGCACGGCGGCCACCACGTCGCCGCCGGGCTCCGCGGCGGCAGCGCCCGCGACGCGGCGCTGCGCGCGTGGCTCACCGCGCACGGCGCCGACACCACCGCACTGACCACCGTCGACGCCGACGTCAGCCGCCCGGGCCTCGGCCTCTCCGCGGCCGACGAGGACCGCCTCGCCGAGGTGCGCGACGTCGTCAACCTCGCGGCCCGCTACGCCTTCGGCCTCTCCCGCACCGAGGCCCGCGCGGCCAACCTCGACGGCGCCGTCCATCCGCTGCGCTGGGCCGCGGGCCGTCCGGCGCTGCGCCGCGTGGTGCACCTGTCGGGCTACCGGGTGGGCCGTTCCGCCGGGCTCCGGCACCCCCTGCCGCCGTCCGACGCGGCTCGCCTCTACCGCGAACTCGGCGCGTACGAGGCCTCGAAGACCGAGGGCGACATCGCCGTACGCACCCTGGCGCCGGAGCTCGGGGTGCCACTGACCGTCGTCAACCCGGGCGCGGTGATCGGGCATTCACGCACCGGCGAGGCCGGCCAGTACCTCGGCCTGGCCACCCTGGTCGAGCAGTTGTGGACGGGCCGCCTCCCCGCACTCGCGGGCAGTCGGCGGACGGTCGTGCCGGTGGTCGCGGTGGACCATCTCGCCGCGTTCCTCGCCGCCGTGCCCGTGCACGACACCGCCGGCGTGCAGGTGCACACCGTGCTCGACCCGGCCACTCCCCCGCTGCCGGAGCTGGTGGCGATCGCGGCCCGGCGCCTGGGCGTCCGCGCGCCGCGGCTGCTGCTGCCGGTCGGGCTCGTCCGGAGGCTGCCGCGGGCGCTGACCGGGGTGGAGCCGGAGACGCTCTCCTTCCTGTCCGAGGACGTCTACGACACGGTGTCGGCCGAGGCGCTGGCCGGGGCCGCCGGCCTGGCGCACCCGCCGGTCGAGCGGCTCGTCGGTGACTGGGCGGCGCGGCTGGTCGCCGACCGGTTCCCGGGTGCGGCACCGGCACGCGGCCCGGAGCCGGCGTCCGCCGCCGGCTAGGAGTGTTCCGGCCGAGTTCACCCCGCGCTCGTCCGGCGTCTTGCAGGTCGCGCCGGCCACCGGGTTGACTGCACGACATCTCGTCACTCGACGCGTTCACGACATAGCTTCACACCCTCACGGAGCTTCCATGTCCCTGCCGTCCACCGCCGGCCTGCGCCGTCTGCTCACCGCCTGCGCCACCGCCGCCCTGCTCGGCCCGCTCGCCACCACCCCGGCGGGCGCGGCCGCGGCCGGCTCCACGACCACCGTCACCGCCACGGCCACGCCCGGCGCCACGACCACCGCCGCCGCCGTGCCGGCGCTCGACGTGCTGTCGTACAACGTCTTCCTGATGAGCACGTCCCTCTACCCCAACTGGGGCCAGAGCCACCGCGCCGAGGCCATCGCCGCGGCCGGCTTCTTCCAGGGCCACGACGTGGTGGTCCTCCAGGAAGCGTTCGACAACGCGGCCTCGGACGCGCTCGCCGCCCGGGCCTCCGCCGCGTACCCCTTCCGCACCCCGGTGGTCGGCCGCTCGACCTCCGGGTGGGACGCCACCTCGGGCAGCTACGGCTCCGCCACCCCGGAGGACGGCGGCGTGATGCTGCTCAGCCGGTGGCCGATCCTCCGCAAGGAGCAGTACGTCTTCCAGGACGCCTGCGGCGCCGACCGGTGGTCGAACAAGGGCTTCGTCCACGCCGTGCTCGACGTGAACGGCGTCCGCACCCACGTGGTCGGCACCCACCTGCAGTCCACCGACAGCGGATGCGGCAGCGGCGAGGCCGCCGCCGTCCGGGCGGCGCAGCTCACCGCGATGCGGGCCTTCCTCGACGCCGGGCACATCCCGGCGGACGAGCCGGTCGTGGTCGCGGGCGACCTCAACATCGACGCGCACGGCAGCGAGTACCCGGCGCTGCTCGCCAACGGCAACCTCGCCCCGGCCACCTCCCGCACCGGATGGCCGTACTCCTTCGACACCGCCGACAACTCCGTCGCGGCCTACCGGTACCCGGGCGAGCCGAAGGAGGACCTCGACCACGTGCTCTACCGGGCCGACCACGCCCGCCCGCAGCAGTACACCAACGAGGTCGTGCGCTCCCACAGCGCTCCCTGGACGGTGCGCAGCTGGGGACGCAGCTACACCTACACCGACCTCTCCGACCACTACCCGCTCGCCGCGCGCTGACGGTCCGGGGTGTGCGCCCGCGCGGGGCGGCCCGGGGTTCAGTTGCCCGGGCCGCCCGTGCGCGTGGCGGCAACACCCTGCGGGCGATCCGGGGCAGGGTGAGGGGGAGCCGATCCGATCAGAGGAGTGTGCAGCCATGGCCATCGCAACCGTCAACCCGGCCACCGGGGAGACCGTGGAGACCTTCACCGCGTACGACGGCGATGCGGTGGAGCAGCGGCTGGCCCTGGCCGAGTCGGCGTTCCGCACGTACCGGACGACGGGCTTCGCGGAGCGGGCCGTCCTGCTGCGCCGTGCCGCGGACGTGCTGGACGCCGAGCAGGAGGAGCTCGCGCGCACGATGACGGTCGAGATGGGCAAGCCCGTCGGGGCGGCGCGGGCGGAGGTCGCCAAGTGTGCGAAGGCGATGCGCTGGTACGCGGACCGCGCACCCGGGATGCTCGCCGACGAGCACCCGGCGGACGAGGACGTCGCGGACTCCGGCGCGGGCTCGGTGTACGTGCGCTACCGCCCGGTGGGCGTGGTGCTGGCCGTGATGCCGTGGAACTTCCCGCTGTGGCAGGTGGTGCGGTTCGCCGCGCCGGCGCTGATGGCGGGCAACGTCGGCCTGCTCAAGCATGCGTCGAACGTGCCGCGGACCGCGCTCGCGCTGGAGCGGGTCTTCCGGCACGCCGGGTTCCCCCCGGGCTGTTTCCAGACGCTGCTGGTCGGTTCGGGCGCCGTGGAGGACGTCGTCCGTGACGACCGGGTGGCCGCGGTGACGCTGACGGGCAGCGAGGGGGCCGGCCGGTCGGTGGGGGCGATCGCGGGCGACGCGATCAAGAAGTCGGTGCTGGAGCTGGGCGGCAGCGACCCGTTCCTCGTGCTGCCCTCGGCCGATCTGGAGGGCGCCGTGAAGTGGGCGGTGACGGCCCGTACGCAGAACAACGGGCAGTCGTGCATCGCGGCGAAGCGCTTCGTCGTGCACGCCGACGTGTACGCGGCGTTCACCTCGGCCTTCGCCGACCGGATGCGGGCGCTGCGCGTCGGTGACCCGCTGGCGGAGGAGACCGAGATCGGCCCGCTGGCGACGGCCCAGGGCCGGACGGACCTGGAGGAGCTCGTCGACGACGCGGTGGCGCACGGCGCGGTCGTGGAGTGCGGCGGTGCCCGGCCGAAGGACCTGCCGGAGCACCTCGACGGCGGCTGGTACTACCTGCCCACCGTGCTGAGCGGGATCACGCCGGCGATGCGCATCCACCGCGAGGAGGCGTTCGGCCCGGTCGCCACGGTGTACCGGGTGGAGAGCCTGGAGGAGGCCGTGGCGATCGCCAACGACACGCCGTTCGGCCTGAGTTCAAACGTCTGGACGACCGACCCGGAGGAGCAGGAGCGCTGCATCCGCGACATCGAGGCGGGCGGGGTCTTCTTCAACGGCATGACCGCCTCGCACCCGGCGTTCCCGTTCGGCGGCGTCAAGCGCTCCGGGTACGGCCGGGAGCTCTCCGCGCACGGCATCCGGGAGTTCTGCAACATCACGACCGTCTGGCGCGGGCGCTGACGACGCCGTGGCGGGGCGGGGGCGGGGGCC
Organism: Kitasatospora sp. NE20-6; assembly: GCF_045862635.1. Taxonomy (NCBI): domain Bacteria; kingdom Bacillati; phylum Actinomycetota; class Actinomycetes; order Kitasatosporales; family Streptomycetaceae; genus Kitasatospora; species Kitasatospora sp. NE20-6. The sequence goes on along the minus strand of NZ_BPRL01000030.1, from coordinate 39 downwards.
CCCCGCCCGCCCGCCGGGGGCGGGCGGCGGGGGGGGCGG
>NZ_BPRL01000029.1:0-19398 GCF_045862635.1 Kitasatospora sp. NE20-6 | reverse complement strand
AAACTCCCGCCCGGGGGGGGGGGGCGCCCCCGGCGGGGGGCGGGGGGGGGGCCGGCCCCCCCCCCCCCCCACGGCGGGTACGTGCGGCGGGTGCAGCGGTTGCGGCGGGAGGTACGGCGGGTACGGCGGTTGCGGGGAAGGCCCGGGTTCAGGCCATCCGGTAGGTGTTCATGGCGCGCTGGCCGAAGAAGCGGCCGAGGAGCGCGACCGCGGTGATCGCCCACACCAGCGAGCAGAACGCGGTCATCCAGTTGGACGTCACCTGCACCATGCACATCAGCAGGCCCAGCGAGAGCGACACCAGGAAGATGACCGCCGACATGCTGGTGCCGAGGATCCAGTTGCGGAACCGGGTCGCCGGGCCGGGCCGGGCCCGCTCGGCACCGCCGCGCGGGCCGCCCTGCGCCCCGGCGGGCTGCGACACGACATCGGCCCGTGTGCTGCCGGGCGTGGGTGTGGGTTCCATCGGCGTGCTCCTTCCAGCGGCCGTCCCCCGTCCTCCACTGTCGCACTCGGCCGTCCCGGCGGCAGGGCGGCGCAGGCGGTTTCCGCCCGGGCGGCGGCCGGGTACCTGCGCAGACGTGCTGATCCGCCCCATGCTGGCGACGCCGAGCGGGCGCCGCGTGTTCGATCCCGGATGGCTGCTGGAGCGCAAGCTGGACGGCGTCCGCGCCGTCGCCGAGCGTGACGGCGGCAGCGTCCGCCTGGTGTCGCGCACCGGCCGGCCGATGGAGGGCGGCTACCCCGAGCTGGTGGCCGCCCTCGCGGCGCAGCCCGTCCCGCGGTTCGCGGTCGACGGCGAGATCGTCGCGTTCGACGCGTCGGGCCGGACGAGCTTCACCCGGCTGCAGCGCCGGATGCAGCTGCGCGACCCGCGGCGGGCCGCGGCGAGCGGGGTCCGGGTGTCGTACTTCCTCTTCGACCTGACCGCGCTGATGGGGCACGACACCACCGGCCTCACCCTGCTGGAGCGCAAGCAGCTCCTCCGCGAGTCGATCGGCTTCGACGATCCGCTGCACTTCACCGAGCACGTCCGCGCGGACGGGCCGGTCCCGCTCGCCGAGGCCTGCGCCCGCGGCTGGGAGGGCCTGGTCGCCAAGCGGGCGGACAGCCGGTACGTGCCGCAGCGTTCGCCGGACTGGCTGAAGCTGCCGTGCACGGTGGGGCAGGAGCTGGTGATCGGCGGGTTCACCGACCCGGGCGGACGGCGGTCCGGCTTCGGCGCCCTGCTGGTCGGGCACTACCGGGGCGGCCTGCTGCGGTACGCCGGCAAGGTCGGCACCGGCTTCGACACCGCGGGCCTGCACCGGCTGCGCGCGGAGCTCGACGCGCTGGCGCGGCCCGACCCGCCGTTCGCCGACCCGCCGGAGGAGGAGCCCCGGGCGCACTGGGTGCAGCCGCGCCTGGTCGCCCGGGTCGCGTTCACGGAGTGGACCCGCGACGGGCGGCTCCGCGCCCCGCGCTTCGAGGGGCTGCGCACCGACAAGCGCGCCGAGGACGTGGTGCGCGAGGACGTGGCCCGCGAGGACCCGCCGGAACCGCCCGCGCGCTGAGCGCACCGCGCAGGACCGCACCGCCCGTTCCCACCCGGTCCCCGCCCGGTCCCCGCCCGCCACACGGACGACCGACCCGGCATGCGGCCGCCCGTCGCCCGGCCTACGGTGCATCGGGAGGGGGCAACCGAGCGAGAGGTGAAGGACGGTCATGGCAGGAAAGTTCGAGCTGTACGTCGACGAGTCGGGCAACCACCGCTTCCGCCTGAAGGCGAGCAACGGCACGGTCGTCGTCACCGGCGACCCGGAGGAGTCGCGCGAGCAGTGCCTGAAGAGCATCGAGTCGCTGCGCAAGCTCGCGCCGTACGCGCAGCTCGCGGAGCCGGCCGGCGCGCAGGGCTGAGCCCCGCCGGACGGTGGACGGGCCGGTCGCCCCTCGGGGCGGCCGGCCCGTCCGTGTGCGTCGCACCGGCCCCGGCAGGCCGCATGGGATCTCCCCGAAAGCCTCACACCTGGCACCTGTCGGGCGTTCGGGTGCCGTGCGTAGGGTCCTGAGCAAGGTCGCGCCGACCCGCGCGAGAACCGAACCGGAAGATCCAGACGCCCCCCATGGACTACTGCGCACCGTGCCGCCGCCACCTCAACGGCGCACTGTCGTGCCCCGGGTGCGGAGCGCCCGCGGGCGCGCAGCCCCTGGACGCCACGACCGTGCTGCCCGCCACCGCCCCGTACGCGTCCACCGCCGCCGACCGGCGCGGCCGGCGCTCCCGTCGCGCCCGGCCGGCCGGACGGCGCCGGGCCGCCCTGCTGACCGCGGCCGGCCTCGCCCTGGGCGGGGCGGGTGTGCTGGCCCTGGCGGCACCCGACGGCAGCGGTGCGGCCCGCCCCGACACCGCGCCCGTGGAGGCGGCCGTGCCGTCCGCGAGCAGCACGCCCTCCGCCGCACCGGCCTCCACCTCGGCGGCACCGTCGCCCTCGGCCACGACCCGGAGCTCCCGGCCGGCCCCCTCCCGTTCCGCCACGTCGGTGCCCTCCTCCGCACGGCCGTCCGCCACCACCGGCGCCACCAGCCCGGCGCCGACCGCCACCGGCAGCGCCACGCCCAGCCGTTCCCCCGGCCACACCCCGTCGGCGAGCTGCAAGCCGGTGCTCTTCTGGTGCACCTGACCGGCCCCGCCCGGCGCTGACCGCGGCCCGCCCCGCGGAACCGCGCGTACGCTGCGGAGTGTCCTGGTTGCCGTCCGCACCGTCGGTGTGCGGACCACCGAAGGGGGCACGGCATGGGCGCGGCAGGCACCGGTTCCGATCCGCTGGCGGCGGCGGGCGTGCTCTTCCGGGACGACACCGGACGGCTGATGATCGTCCGGGCGGTGTACGAGGCCGAGCACCCCGTCGAGGTGCCGGGCGGCGGCTGGGAGACGGCGGACGCCACCCCGCGCGACACCGCCGTCCGCGAGCTGCTGGAGGAGATGGGGCTGCGCCCCGAACTGCGCGAGCTGGCCTGCGTCGACTGGTCGATCGGCGACCGCCGCCCGCCGATCGTCTCCTTCCTCTACTGGGCGGCCGCGCCCGGCGCCGAGGAGCTGGCCGCGATCCGCCTGCAGGAGGACGAGCTCGGCGGCTACGCCTTCGTGACACCCGACCAGGCCGCGTCCGCGCTGCCGCCGAACCTCTCCCGCCGGGTCATGGCGTGCCTGCGGGCGCCCGCCGGGACGGGCCCGGTCGAGCTGGAGGACAGCCTGCCGGCCGGGCAGAGCGCCGCCCTGCTGCCGCCCGGCCCCGTCCCGGCGTACACCAAGGCGGCCGGGCTGGCCCTCGCGGGCGGCGACCGGCCGCCCGTCGTCCCGCCGCTCGACCACGACACGTACATCGCCACCCGGCCGCGGATCCGCGCCGAGGCCGAGGTGCTGACCACCGGCCCGGACGGCCGCGCGCTCGCCGCCCGCACCACCGTCGCGGCCGACCGCGAGACCCCGCGCGGGGCCGCCGCGCGCCTGCTGCGCACCGCCTCCGGCGGCCCGCCGCCCGGCCGGCTGCTGGGCCTGGACTGGCTGCCGGGCGGCACCGGCTGCACCCGGCTCGTGTTCGTCTTCGACGGCGGCCCGACCGGTCCTGCCGGTCCGGTCGACGGCGCCGCACCCGCGACCGGGGCGCGGGCCGCCGCCTGCCTGGCACGCCGGGGGTCCGCCCGTGGCCCGATCGAGCTGGTCGACGGCGTGGCGCCGGACGGATCGGCATGACGCCGACAAGCGGGGGCGCCACAATGGACCGGCCAGTACCGCCACGCCGAGGAGGTTCCGTGGTCCACGAGATCGGGTCCGTGCTGACCGGCCGCCGGGTGGAGGCCGTGACGGCGACCGGCCGGCTGACGGTGGCGCTCTCCGGCGGCGTCGTGGTGACGGTGGAGAACGACTTCCGGCTGCGGACGGCCGCCGACGTCGAGCACTTCTACCCCGGCCTGACCCTGCCGCCCTCGGGCGCGCTCGCCGCCCTGGTCGGCGCCCGCATCGACAGCGCCTCCGTGACCCGCTCGGGCGGCCTGGAACTCGCCCTCGACCGGGGCCGCACGCTCTCCGTGCCGCCGGACACCGCCGGGCCCGGCAGCACCGGGGCCTGGCGGGTGTCCGGCCCGCAGGGGCCGCTGTTCACCGCCGAACCCGGCGGCTACCTGGCGGTCTGAGCGCGGGCCGGCCCCGGCCCGCGCTCGCCCACGCCCCGGGCTCACCGCCGGCCCGGCTCACCGTCGACCCGGACGGCAGGCCGGCCTCACCGCAGGTCGAAGACGAGCCGCGCCGCCACCGTGCCGGCGAGCACCTCCTCGAAGCAGGTGTTGACCTCCTCCAGCCGCCGGGATTCCCGCATCACGCGGGTCCGGCCCAGCGCGTGCAGCCGGAACACCTCCGCGAGGTCCTGCCGGGTGCCGACGATCGACCCCACCACCCGGGTGCCGTTCAGGACGGTCTCGAAGACCGGCAGTTCCAGCGTGCCGCCCGCGGGCAGCGCGACCAGCACCAGCGTGCCGCCGCGGCGCAGCGCGCCGTACGCCGCCCGGAAGGACTCGTTGCTGACCGCCAGCGCGATCGCGGAGTCCACGCCGCCGAGGCGCTGCACCTCCGCGGCGACGTCCGTGCCGCGGGCGTCGACGACGTGGTCGGCGCCCAGTTCGCGGGCGAGGGCGAGCTTCTCGTCGGTGACGTCGACGGCGACGGTCTCGGCACCCGCGAGGCGGGCGTACTGGAGCGCGAGGTGTCCGAGGCCGCCGATGCCGGAGACCAGTACGCGGCTGCCCGGCCGCGCCCCGCCGACCCGCACGGCCTTGTAGGTGGTGACCCCCGCGCAGGAGAGCGGGGCGGCGTCGAGCGGGTCGATGCCGTCCGGCACCGGCACCACGTAGTCGCCGTGCGCGAGCACGTACTCCGCGTACGCGCCGTCCACCGAGTAGCCGGAGTTGTGCTGCTCCGCGCAGAGGGTCTCCCAGCCCGAGACGCAGTGGTCGCAGCGGCCGCACGCGTCGGCGAGCCAGGGGACGGCCACGCGTTCGCCGACGCGTACGTGCCGCACCAGCGCACCGGCCTCCTCGACGACGCCCACGCCCTCGTGGCCGGGGACGAACGGCGGGGACGGCGTGACCGGCCAGTCGCCGCGCGCCGCGTGGATGTCGGTGTGGCACAGCCCGGAGGCCTCGACGCGCACCCGCACCTGGTGCGGCGCGGGCTCGGGAACGGGACGGTCCTCGATGGTGAGCGGCGCGGTGAAATCACGCACGACGGCGGCCTTCATGGGGGCGTCCTTCCGGTCGGGGACGACGAGGGACGATGAGGGACGGCAGCGGACGGCCACGGTGTCGGCTCCCGGGGGGAGCGGGCGAGGGACGGGGCACGGGTGCCGCGGCGCGGCCCGGTGCGTACGGCGATCGGTGCGCGTACGGCGGTCGGCGCGTACGGCGGTCGGCCGGCCGACCCACGCTAACCCGGACGGCGGCGCACCGCATGCGGGGAACCCGCAGGCCGGGGTACCGGCGACCCGGGCCGGCTGCCTAGGATGACGCGCGTTCGACCCCGGCCGACCGGCCGGGCGGGGGATCGAGGGGGAAGCGTGTTCGGAATCATCAGACCCTGTCGGCACAGCCTGTCCGAAGGACTGCGCAGCGCCTGGACGGCCCACCTGTGCGGCCTGTGCCTGGCGCTGCGCGACGACCACGGGCAGCTCGCCCGGTCCGCGACCAACTACGACGGCCTGGTGATCTCCGTCCTCGTCGAGGCGCAGAGCCCCCGGTCGGCGGGCGGGCGGCGGACGGCCGGGCCGTGCCCGCTGCGCGGGATGCGGACGGCGGAGGTGGCCAGGGGCGAGGGGGCGCGACTGGCCGCGGCGGTGTCGCTGGCCCTGGCCTCGGTGAAGATGCGCGACCACGTGCTCGACGCGGACGGGGTGTTCGCCCGCCGGCCGGTCGCCGCGGGCGCACGGGCGGTGGCCCGCCGGTGGGACCGGCAGAGCACGGGCGGCGGCGCGGGCCTCGGGTTCGACACCGCCGTGCTGCTCGACGCGGCCTCCCGGCAGGACGGGTTGGAGCGGTCGGCGGTGGCGGGGTCGTCCGTCCTGCTGGTGACCGAGCCCACAGAGACGGCCACGGCCGCGGCGTTCGCGCACACCGCCGTCCTCGCGGGGCGGCCCGCCCACGCCGGGCCGCTCGCGGAGGCGGGCCGCCTCTTCGGCCGGCTCGCGCACCTGGTGGACGCCGCGGAGGACCAGCAGGCCGACGCGGCAGCCGGGTCGTGGAACCCGCTGACCGCGACCGGCACCTCGCGGGCCGAGGCGGAGCGCCTCTGCCGGGACGCGGTGCACGGCATCCGACTGGCCCTGAAGGACGTCGAGTTCACCGACCGCGCGCTGGTGCACCGGCTGCTGGCCCACGAGACGGGGCTCGCGGTGGACCGGGTGTTCGGGCACGGCGCCGGCTGCGCGGTCGCGTCCGGCCCGTCCGGCGCCCACGGCCCTCACCCGGGCGGGCCGTTGACCGACGAGCCGCCCACTCCCCCGCCGCCGCAGCGCCGTTCGCCGCTGGCCGGCTGCGCGGTGTGGGCGGCGATGGCCTGCACGTGCCAACTGCTCTGCTGCGAACACGACGACCCGTTCTCGCGGCAGCGCCGGGAGGGCTTCTGCCAGCGCAACTGCGACTGCAGCGACTGCTGCGACGGGTGCGACTGCTGCGGCGACAGCTGCAACTGCTGCGGTGACGGCTGCTGCGACGGCTGCGACTGCTGTGCGTGCGACTGCAGCTGCTGACGACCGACCACCGGCCGCCGGCCCCGGCACCGCCCGGGGCCGGCGGGCGCCACGGCTAGGATCGCCGCCCATGGCGACCTTCGTGCACCTCACCCAGGCGGCCTCCGCGCCGCGGATCCGGCGGGCCGGCATCCGCGCGGAGAGCCGCGGCCGGGCGGACTCCCGCGACGGCGTGTTCTGCTTCCCCGTCCTGCGCTCCTGGACGATGACCCACCAGTGGCTGCGCGAACTCGCCCGGCAGGGCACCCGCGGCGGCATGGTCGCCGTGCAGATCCGGCTGCCCGACACGGAGCCGGTGACCGTCGGCCACTACGGCCGGCAGCCGCGCGGGGTGACCGCCGCGGAAGCCGTCCGGACCCTCGCGGCGATGGACGACCCGCGCGGCTGGGAGGTCTTCGTGCCGCGGGCGGTGACCGCCCGCGAGGTGCACCGCATCCGCGCGGTGCCGCAGGTCGCCGGCTGGCGGTACATGCCGAACGCGCACGGCCGGGTGCCGTGCACCTGCGCCGGATGCCGGGTCCGCGGCGAGTACGGTTCGCGCCGGCTGCGCGAGCGCCGTCCGCACGAGCTGGACGGGCCGCCGCCCCCGCCGCGGGTCCTGCTCGGACGGCTCGCCGCCGCGGGCACGCCCGGCGACCCGGCCGAACTCCGCGAGGTGCTGCGCTGGTTCGCGATGCGCCGGCGCGGGCCGGTGGACGCCGTCGCCCCGCTGGCCGGCCATCCCGACCCCGCGGTCCGGGAGGCCCTCGCCTGGGCGGTGGGCCGCTGGTCCACGCCGGGCGCCGCCGAACTGACCGACGTGCTGGCGGCCGACCCGGCGCCGGGCGTCCGGGAGGCCGCCGCGTACTGGCGCGAGGAGCGGGCGGAGCGCCTCCGGAGAGCCGGCGGCACGGGCTGACACCGTCCTGTGCGCCACCCGGCGACCCACCAGGCGACCCGTCCGGCCGCTGGACGGCGCCCGGACGGCGCCCGGATGTCACGAATCGGTCCCCGGACGGCGAACGGCCGTCGACGCCGGCCCCGCCCGGCCCCGCCCGCCGCCATGCTGGTTCGCGCACCGGGACGAGCGGGCCCGGGCCGGGAGGGACACGGGGGCGCCATGGACACCACGGGTGCACAGCGTGCGGCGGTCGGCACGGCCGACGTCCCGCCAGGCTGGGAGACGGCCGTGATCCGCTTCGGGCAGCACGTCGCGGACGCGCTCGGCATCCCCCTCAGGCTGGTCGGGGCCGACCCCGACACGGCGTTCGGCATGGTGGCCCTCCCCGTCCTGCTCCTCCTCGTGGTCCTCGCCACCCAACTGGGGACCATCGCCCGCGCCCTGGGCTCCCGCGACTTCTGGCGCGACGGCGGCCGGCTGACGGCGGTGCTCCAGCTCGGGCTGCTGGTCGTCGCGTACGCCTTCGCGAGCGGGCACCAGCAGCGGTCCTTCGGCACAGCCGTACGGGAGCTGGCGACCGGCCGGCTGCCCGACCTGCTGCCGCGGGCGGTGGCCACCCAGTGCGTGCTGCTGGGGGTGTTGTGGGTCGTCTTCGGCCTGCTGACGGGTGTCGACCGCCGGGCGCTGCTGGCGCCGTTCGCCGTCGTCCAGGACATGCTGCTGCTGGCCGCACTGATCGTGGGGTTCACCGTGGCCTGGATGGCGCCGCCGGACGGCCCGGGCCCGGCCGGTCTCGTACCGACCGCCGTCGCCGTGGCCGGGGTGCTCCTGGCGTACGGCTACCTCACCGCGGTCAACCGCACCCGGATCCTGCGCAGCCCCAGGGCGCTGCGGCAGCGCCGCGAGCTGCTGGAGCACGCCGCCCGGCAGAGCCCGGGCGACCCGGTGGTCGCGGCGATGGCCGCCCGGTCCCCCGCGCCTGCGGCGGCGGGGCCGCGGCGCAGCGTCTGGCTGCCCGCCCCACGGGTGGTCGCGGGGCTGACGCTGTTCTGGGCGGTCCTGCTCTGCGTGCCCGCCGGCGTCGCCGCGCTCGTCCTCCGGTCGGGGCGCTTCGGCACACCGACCCTGGGCGGTGTGCTGCGGGTCGAGGTGCTGGTGGTGGCCGTCCTGCTGCTGATCACGGCGGTGTCGTTCCGCCGCAGCCTGGACGACCGGGCCCGGGTGTCGCCGGCCGTGCCGGGGCTGCTCGACCTGAGCCTGCTCCTGTCCTCCGCGTGCCTCGCGCTGACGGCGGTCGTCCGCGCTCCCGTGCTGCTGGGCCCGGTGCCGCCCTGGCTGCTGGCGGTCGGCCCGCCGCTCGCCGTGGCGGCGCTGGTGTTCGTGCTGCGGGTGCGGCCGCACCGCCGGGTGACGCGCCGGTGGTCGCTGGTGCTGCCGGCGGCCCTTGCGGCGGCGGTGCTGGTGCTGCCGCTGCGTGGCGTGGTGACGCCGGTGTTCGACGGGCTGACCCGCGCGCTGGTGGGCTGACCCGGGGCGGTCAGGCCGTGGCGCCGGGTGCTGAACGGCTGTCAGGGGGTCCTCTCCACCGGTTTGACCTCCTCGGCTATGCTGCGCCCCGACCGGGCGCAGGATGCGTCCGAACTGCGGCGATGGGGTGGGAAGCACCATGATGGGACCGGCACACGCGCTCTCGGGCGCGACGGCCTGGCTGGCCGCAGGGGCGGCCGCGTACACCCTGGACCGGCCGATGCCGTGGCCGGTGCTGCTCGCGGGTGCACTGATATGCGCGGGCGCGGCGCTGGCTCCCGACCTCGACCACAAGGCGGCGACGGTGTCGCGGGCGTTCGGCCCGCTGTCGCGTGCCCTGTGCGAGGTGATCGACAAGCTCGGTGCGGCGACGTACAAGGCGACGCGCGGCAAGGGCGACCCGCGGCGCAACGGCGGTCACCGCACGCTGACGCACACCTGGTTGTGGGCGGCGCTGTCGGGCGCGGTGGCGGCCGGCTTCTCGGCGTACGGCGGGCGCTGGGGGGTGCTGGTGGTGCTGTTCATCCACATGGTGCTGGCCGTCGAGGGCCTGTTGTGGCGTCAGGCCCGGATGTCGAGCGACATCCTGGTGTGGCTGCTGGGTGCGACGAGCGCGTGGACGCTGGCGAGCGTGCTCGACAAGGCGGGCAACGGCTCGAACTGGCTGTTCGACCAGCCGGGCCAGGAGTACCTGTGGATCGGGCTGCCGGTGGCGCTCGGCTCCCTGGTGCACTGCCTGGGCGACGCGCTGACGGTGTCGGGCTGCCCGGTGCTGTGGCCGATCCCGATCGGCCGCCGGCGCTGGTACCCGCTGGGCCCGCCGAAGGTGATGCGGTTCCGCGCCGGCAGCTGGGTGGAGATCAAGGTTCTGATGCCGGTCTTCATGGGGCTGGGTGCACTCGGCGCGGTGGCGGCCCTCGGCTTCATCGGCTGACCCTGCCCGCCCCGGGCTCCGCGCCCGGCCCGACCTGACCCGACCTGACCTCCGCACCCTGCCCGCCCCGGGTCCGTCCCGCCGACGCGGTGTCAGGTCCCGGCCGGCAGCGGGTGGAGGGTGACCTCGGAGAGCCGTCCCCCGGTGATCCGCACGGTCATGTAGGTGCAGTGCGGCTGCCGGCGCCGGTCGGTGGGCGAGCCGGGGTTGAGCAGCCGCAGGCCGCCGGGGGCGGTGGTGTCCCACGGGATGTGGCTGTGGCCGAAGACGAGCACGTCGAGGTCCGGGTAGCGGTCGGCGCAGCGCTGTTCGCGGCCGCGGGCGGGCCCGGTCTCGTGGACGACGCCGAGGCGCAGCCCGTCGAGGTCGGCGCGGGCGGTTTCGGGGAGCCGTGCGCGGAGGTCCGGTCCGTCGTTGTTGCCGTGGACGGCCAGCAGGCGGCGGGCGCGGGCGTCCAGGAGGTCGAGGGTGGCGGTGTCGGTCCAGTCGCCGGCGTGCACCACGAGGTCGGCGGTGTCGACGGCGGCGAGCAGGCCGGCGGGCAGCCCGCGGGCACGGTCGGGCACGTGGGTGTCGGAGACGAGGACGAGGTGCACGTCCGCAGTCTGCCGTCCGGCGTGCCGCGCCGGGCGGCGGCTCGCCCTTCCGTCGGTACCGCCCGGACGCTACTGTCGGGTAACCAAGCCCGCCCGCCCGGAGGTGCAGTGATGCCAGGCCGCCCCCTGTCCGCCCGTCTTCTCGGCGGCCTGCTCGTCGCCGCCGGTGCGGCGCACTTCGCCACCCCCCGGACGTTCGACGCGATCGTGCCGCGTTCGCTGCCGGGCTCGCGCCGCTCCTGGACGTACGCGAGCGGGGTCGCGGAGCTGGCGGTCGGCGCGGCCGTGCTGGCCCCGCGGACGCGGGCGGTCGGCGCGCTCGCGGCGGCGGGCCTGTTCACGGCGGTGTTCCCGGCGAACGTGAAGATGGCGTACGACTGGCGCAACCGCCCCGAGCCGTGGCGCACGGTGGCGGTCGCCCGGCTGCCGCTGCAGGTGCCGCTGGTGCTGTGGGCGCTGCGGGTGCGGCGCGGGGCCTGACCGCCACCGCCGCACGGCTCCGGCAGCAGCTCGGCCCAGGGCTCACGGCCCAGGACGGGCTGCGCGAAGACGAGGGCCAGCAGGGCGTTCTGCCTCCGGGCGAGGCCGGCGGCGTACGCGACGGCGCGCCAGGACGCCTCGGAGCCGTCCGCCCCCGCGACGATCACCTCGGGCCCGTCGGTGCCGCGTTCGAAGCCTGCACCGGGCACGGGCAGCGGGCCGGCCGACATCTCCTCGCTCACGGCACGAGACTGTCCCCGCCGCACCGGCGCCTCCGGGCGGGGGCGGGTCAGCCGTCCGCCGCCGCGAGCGCCTCGGCGACGGTGCCGTAGAGGCGCAGCACCTCGTCGACGCCGGCGAGCGAGAGCAGCCCGGCGACGGACGGTCCGGCGGCGGCGAGCACGAACGAGCCGCCGAGCGTCTCGATCACCGAGCGGGCGCCGAGGAGCAGGTCGAGCCCTGCGGTGTCGCAGAAGGTCAGGGCGCTGCAGTCGACGACCAGCAGGCCGGGCGCGGTCGCGACGGCCTGTTCGAGGGCGCCGCGCAGGGGGGCCTCGCCGTCGCGGTCGAGTTCGCCCTCCGGCCGGACGACCACGCCGTGCGCCGACCGCTGCACCACCACGGTCAGCTGCCCGCCGTCCCCTGCCATCTCGCACTCCTCGCACCCGGCCCCGCGCCCCTCCACGATAGGTCGGCCGGGCCGGCGGGGCCCGGGGGAGGAGACCTCCCAAATTCGGGATAGAATCCCGAATATGAGATCCGATCCGACGGACCTGCGCCTCGCGGCCCGCCTCGCCGAACTCCGCACCGGACAGGGCTGGTCGCTGGACGAGCTCGCGCTGCGCGCCGACGTCAGCCGCTCCACCCTCTCCCGCCTGGAGCGCGCCGAGATCAGCCCGACCGCCGCCCTGCTGGGCCGGCTCTGCCGCGCGTACGGGCGGACGATGTCCCAGCTGCTGGCCGAGGTGGAGGAGGGTCTCGGCGGCCCGGTCCGCGCCGGCGAGCAGCCGGTGTGGACGGATCCGGACTCCGGGTTCGTCCGCCGCTCGGTCTCCCCGCCGCTCGCCGGGATGCGCGGCGAACTCGTGGAGGGCGTCCTTCCGCCGGGCGCCCGGATCTCCTACGACGGCCCGTCGGTCGCCGGCCTGGAGCAGCACCTGTGGCTGCTCTCCGGGCGGCTGGAGCTGACCGTCCAGGACACCACCCACCGCCTGGACGCCGGCGACTGCCTGCGCTTCCGCCTCTGGGGGCGGTCGGCGTTCCACTGCCCCGGGCCGGAGCCGGCCCGGTACGCCCTGGCCCTGATCCTGCCGTGACGACACCCCTGCAAGGAGCGTGACCCGTGCCCGCACCCGGACTCCTCACCGCATCAGGGCTGGAGGCGGCCGCCCCGGCCCTCGCCGGGCTGCTGCTGGACGCCGTCCGCGGCGGCGCCTCCGTCGGCTTCCCGGCCGGACTGACCCCCGAGGCGGCGACCGCCTGGTGGCGCGGCCGGGCCCCGGCCGTCGCCGAGGGCCGGCTGCTCGTCTGGTCGGCCGGGGAGCCCGGCCGTCCGACGGGCACGGTCAGCCTGGCGCTGGAGCAGCTGCCGAACGGCGCGCACCGCGCCGAGGTCTCGAAGCTGCTGGTGCACAGCGGGGCCCGGGGCAGGGGCCTGGGCCGCGCCCTGCTCGCGGTGGCCGAACGGGCGGCCGCCGCGCACGACCGCACCCTGCTCCTCCTCGACACGGAGACCGGCAGCGGCGCCGAGCACCTGTACCGCTCCGCGGGCTGGACGCCGCTGGGCACGGTGCCCGGCTACGCGACCGACCCGGGCGGCACCCTGCGCGGCAGCACGTTCTTCTTCAAGCACCTCACCGCCACGGACGCCTGAACCCGCCCGCCGCGAACGGCCCCACCGCACCGGACACGGCACCCCGACCCCACCGTCCCGGGCACGGCGAACGGCCCCTCCCGCCTCGTCCGTCGGGGACGCCGCAGGAGGGGCCGCACGGGCCTGGCCGGAGGTCAGGCCCGGCCGGCCGCCTGCTGGGTGCGGCGCGACAGCGAGTCGATGACGACCGCCGCGAGCAGCACCGCACCGGTGATCATGAACTGGAGGGCGTTGCTCAGGCCCTGGATGTTCATGCCGGACTGGATCGAGCCGATCACCAGCGCACCGAGCAGCGCCGACCACGTCTTGCCGCGGCCGCCGAAGAGGCTGGTGCCGCCGATGACGGCCGCCGCGATGGCGTTCATCAGGAGGTTGCCGCCGCCGGACGTCTGGCTGGCCGACTGGATCTGGGCGGCGAGGAAGAGACCGCCGACGGCCGCCATGGTCGACGTGATCATGAAGACCGAGATCCGGATCCACGACACGTTGATACCGGCCCGCCGGGCGCCCTCGATGTTGCCGCCGAGCGCGAAGATCTGCCGCCCGTAGGTGGTGCGCCGGAGGACGAAGTCGAGCACGATGATGAAGATCAGGAAGATCAGCAGCGCCAGCGGCAGACCCTTGTACTGGTTGAGCGTGTACGCCGCGAGGAACGACACGATCGCGATCAGCCCGGTGCGCACGGCGATGTCCGTCATCGGCCGGGAGGGCACGCCCGCGGCCTGCCGCCGGCGCGCGTCGTACAGCGAGGCGCCGAGGAAGAGCAGCACACCGGCCGCGGCCGCACCGTAGGCCGCGGCCTGCTGTCCGTAGATGGTGGAGTAGAGCCTGGAGACGATGTCCGTGCCGGGCAGGTTGATCGTGCCCTGGCTGCCGAGGATCTGCAGCATCAGGCCGTTCCAGCCGAGGTTGCCCGCCAGGGTGACGACGAAGGCCGGCACGCCGACCTTCGCGAAGAAGAACCCCTGGATCAGACCGACGACGGCGCCGCCTGCGAGCGCGCACAGCAGCGCCACCCACTGGTTGACGCCGTGGGTGACGCTCATGACCGCGAAGATCGCGGCGCAGAGGCCGCTGACCGAGCCGACGGACAGGTCGATCTCGCCGAGCAGCAGCACGAACACCACGCCGATGGCGATCATGCCCGTGCCGACGATCTGCTGGGAGAGGTTGGAGAGGTTCTGCGCCGACAGGAAGCTGGAGTTGAGGCTGCCGAAGACCGCCCAGATGACGATCAGGGCGACGATGACGGGCAGCGATCCGAGGTCGCCGCTGCTGATGCGGCGGCGGAACTCCTGGACGTATCCGGCCAGGCCCTGCTGGCGGACGATCAGCCGCGGGTCGACCACCGGGGTGGCGGCCGCCGCCACCTCGACGGGGGCGTTGACACCGCCCTTGGGCATGCTGTCCTCGGGCAGCGGACCGCGTTCGTGTCCTTCTCGGCCGGTTCCGCCGGTGGGGTCGTCGGTCACTGCTGTCCCTCCTGTCCACGGTCTCTGCGACGGGTCACGGCGTTGTCCGTGGCACCGGTGATGGCGGAGATGATCTCCTCCTGGTTGGTGCCGTCGCGGTCGAAGACACCGTTGTTACGGCCGAGGCGCAGCACCGCGACCTTGTCGGAGACCGCCATGACGTCGGCCATGTTGTGACTGATGAGGATGACGCCGAGGCCGCGGTCGCGCAGGCGCTCGACCAGGTCGAGCACCTGCGCGGTCTGCTCGACGCCGAGGGCGGCGGTGGGCTCGTCGAGGATGACGACCTTGGGGTCGCCGACCAGTGCACGGGCGATCGCGACCGTCTGGCGCTGGCCGCCGGAGAGGGAGGCGATCGGGATCCGCACGCTCGGGATGCGGATGGAGAGGGTGCTGAGCAGTTCGCGCGAGCGCTTCTCCATCGCGACCTCGTCGAGGATCGCCATCCTCTTGATCTCACGGCCGAGGAAGAGGTTGGCCACCACGTCCAGGTTGTCGCAGAGCGCGAGGTCCTGGTAGACGGTGGCGACGCCGAGCTGCTGGGCGTCCTGCGGGCGGTGGATGCTCGCCCGCCTGCCCTCCCACTCGATGACGCCGTCGTCGGGCACGTAGACGCCCGCGATCGCCTTGACCAGGGTGGACTTGCCGGCACCGTTGTCACCGACGAGGGCGACGACTTCTCCGGCTCGCACCTCCAGTTCGACGTCGGTCAGTGCCTGCACGGCGCCGAACCGCTTGGAGACCCCGCGCAACGCCAGGACGGGTGGGCCTTCCACGGAACATCAACTCCTTCTGGGTCGACCGGTTCGGGGCGGTTACTGGAGGCCCGCCTCCTTGCACGCGGCCGCGTAGTCGGCGGTGCAGATCTGCTCGACGGTGTAGAGGCCGTCCTTGACCACGGTGTCGTTGATGTTGTCCTTGGTGAGCACGATCGGCGTGATGAGGTTGGCCGGGACCTTCTGGCCGCTGCCGCTGGTCGCGGTGGTCGGGACGTCGGTCGGCGTGAGCGAGGTGCCGTTGGCGAACGCCGCGACGATGTTCGCCGTGGCCTCGGCCTCGGGCCCGTACGGCTTGTAGATCGACATGGTCTGGGTGCCGACGAGGATGCGCTGGACGCCGTCGAGCTGGGCGTCCTGGCCGGTCAGCGGGACGCTGATGTTGGCGGCCTTGAGGGCGGTCGCGGCACCGGCGGCCATGCCGTCGTTGGCGGAGTAGACGCCGACCAGGTTGGGTGCGCCGATCGCGGTGATGCCGGCGGCGGTCTCCTGGTTGGCGGTCACCGGGTCCCAGTTGGGGGTGTCGTACTCCTTGCCGATCTTCAGCTTGCCGTCGATCGCGCTGTGCGCGCCGGCCTTGAACTGGCCGGCGTTGGGGTCGGTCGGCGAGCCGTTGATCATGATGATCGAGCCCTTGCTCGCGTTGTCGCCGACCGCCGCGACGAGGGCCTCGCCCTGGAGCTGTCCGACCTTGTAGTTGTCGAACGAGACGTAGGCGTCGACCGGACCCTGGGCCAGGCGGTCGTAGGCGATGACCTTGGCGCCGGCGTCGTGGGCCTTCTGCACGGAGGCCTGGATGGACTTGGAGTCGACCGCGTCGAGGACGAGGATGGTGTTGCCCTTGGTGAGGGCGGTGTCCACCTGGGTCTGCTGGAGCGTCGCGTCCTGGTTGGCGTTGTAGTAGTCGATCTGCGCGCCGGGCACGAGCTTCTTGATGTTGGCCTCGAGCAGCGGCTTGTCGAACTGCTCGTAGCGGGTGGTCTTGGACTCGGGGAGCAGCAGACCGATCTTGACGTTGCCACCGGCCGAGGCGGACCCGGAGGCCGTGGAACCGGTCGATTCCTTGGCACTTCCGCAGGCGGCCATACCGAGACCGACGGAAGCCGCCGTGGCGGCGATGACGAGCTGACGGACAACGAGCTTCACTGGACAGCCTCTCACTCGATCTCACCCCCGGATCCGAGTCTGCGAGCGTTCCACCGGTGCCGCGACACCGGCTGGGCCAATGTGCCCCGTAAGATCGCCCGTTCGGCCGCACCCCGCGCGCGGTGCAGGTCGGACGGCCCGGCCCCGGCGGACCCGCACCGGAGATTCACCGGGCGTCGACCAATGGTCCAGACCAGTGCCCTATGCTGACGGTGCACGGTCATGAGGTGGCGCTACGACACGGGCCAGTGGGGGTCTGCTCGGCATGCCTGGACAACGGACGACGCGCCGCCCGGCGGCGTACCTGGACATCGCGAACGATCTCGGCGAGGGCATCAGGGCGGGGAGACTGCCCGCCGGGCAGAACCTGCCCTCCGAACGCCGGCTCGCCGCCGCCTACGGGGTGAACCGCCAGACGGTGCGCTCCGCCCTGCAGCACCTGAGGGCCCAGGGCTGCGTGGCCGTCGACCGTCTCGGCACGTACGTGCTGGCGGAGCGCGACGGACGCGCCGTACGCCCCTCGCTGAGCCGGGTGCCCGCACACGGATTCCCCGGCTCGCTGCTCGGCACCGCCCGGGCGGTCGACGGCCGCGGCCGGCTGCTGCGCCGGCCGCCGGAGCCCTGGGCCGCGGCCGCCCTGGAACTCCCGGCCGGGCGGGCGGCCCTGACCTACGAACACCGGCTGCAGGACCCCGACGGGCGGCCCCTGCAGGACGCCGCCTGCTGGTTCGCCCCCGCGCTGGTGATGCTGCTGCCCCAGCTCGGACGGGCCGCCTTCGCCCTCGACGAGAGCCGCGAGGAGGAGGATGCCGGCGCCCGGCTCGGCGACCTCTACGTGTGGGCCGCGATGGCCGGACTACGGCTGCGGGCCGCCGACACCGTCCACCTCGCCCGGGCCGCCGGCCCCCGCACCCCGCCCGCCCGGCTGGAGGTCCGGCGCACCGTCGCCGACCAGCACGGGCGGCCCCTCGTCGGCACGGTCTTCCGGATCGGCGACGAGGACGTCGAGCTCCGGTACGCCGACAGCCAGGCGATCCTGGCCGGTGAACGGCCGCCGCGCCCGACCGCCGGGGCGTACCGGATCGGCGAACCGGACCGCGCGGTGCTGCACTCGTGGGCCTCGCCCAACGCGCCGGACCGCGGGCTCGCCCTGCGCGCCCGGATCGTGCTGGCCTGCGAACGGGCCTCCGCCACGGAGGCGGCCCGCCGGCTCGGGCACTCCGCGGAGCTGGTCGCCGCCTGGCGCGACCGCTACCGCGCGGGCGGCCTGCTCGCACTGGAGTCGTCGCCGCGCGGCGCCCGGCAGCCGCACTGACACCGCGCGGCGCCACCCGCACACCGGGCACCGGGCACCGGGCACCGGGGTCAGAACGGGCCGGTCGCCGCCGGCCGGTGCAGCCGGACGAGGGCGTCGACCGCCTCGCCCGCCGTGCCGTGGCCGTCGGGGGCGGGGACGGCACGGCGCACCCGCTCGGCGCGGACGGTCTCCAGGCCGAGGCCGTCGAGGTCGGCGAGCACGTCCTCCGGGGTGAAGAGCACCCGGGCGTCCTGCGGGCCGCCGACGCCCTCCGTGAGGTTGGAGGTGTCGTGGCCGACGACGAGCAGCGTGCCGCGCGGCGCCAGCGAGGCCGCGGCCAGGCGCAGGAGGGTGCGCCGGTCGGCGGCGGGCAGGTGGAGGTAGACGACCAGCACGAGGTCGAAGCCGTCCCGGACCGGCGGGTGGGTGAGGACGTCCGCCTCGACCCAGGCGATCCGGTCGGCGGCGTCCGCGGGCAGGCCGGAGGCGAGGGCGCGGCCGCGCTCCAGGGCGACCTGGGAGAAGTCGACGGCGACGGCCTGCCAGCCGCGGCCGACGAGCCAGATGCTGTTGCGGCCCTCCCCCGCGGCGAGGTCCAGGGCGCGGCCCGGCGCCAGCTCCTCGCACTCGCGGACGACCCAGCGGTTGGGGGCGGCGCCCCAGACCGGCTCCTCCGCGCGGTAGCGGTCGTCCCATGCCTGACTGTCCATCGGTGGCCTCCCGGGCGTCGGAGTCTCCGAGCGTACGCGCGGCGGCGGTATGACCTTGGTAACCCCGGCCGGGGCCGGCGGCGCCGACGGGTGACGCCGTCCCGGCCGGCGACCGGCACGGAGGGCAGACGAACGATCGTTCCGCCACGCTGCAGGCGGGCTCCGCGGCGCTCCCGGCGGGCGGGGAAAGCAGCCTGGTCACAGGAGGGTTCCGGTCCCCCGCCTGACGGTCCGAAAGGTTGTTAGGTTAGGCTTTCTTGCCCTACTGTCTGCGTGCCGGAAGCCCGTCCCCCGCTCACTCGGAGTACGCCATGTCTGCCCGCCGCACCACCGCCGCGACCCTCCTCACCCTGGCCGTGGCAGGGGCCGCTCTGGCCGGTTGCTCCACCAAGGACGAGGCCGCCTCGGCCGACGCGGTCCAGGTGAACGCCACGGACACCGCCTGCGAGGTGTCGCGGACGACCTTCCCGGCCGGCGCCGTCGAGTTCGCCGTGCACAACAAGGGCTCCAAGAGCACCGAGGTCTACGTCTACGCCGCCGGCGACAAGATCGTCACCGAGCGCGAGAACATCGGCCCCGGCACCAGGGTCACCATCCACGCCGAGATCAAGGCCGGCGCGTACGAGATCGCCTGCAAGCCCGGCATGACCGGCGACGGCATCCGGCAGAAGATCACCGTCACCGGCACGGGCGACGCCGCCGCCCCCAAGGCCGACGCCCGGCTGGAGGCCGCGGTCGCCGCCTACCGGACCTACGCGCAGGAGCAGGCCGACGCGACGATCCCGGTCGTCGAGCAGTTCGCCGCCGCGATCAGGGCCGGCGACACGGAGAAGGCCAAGTCGCTGTTCGCGCCGTCCCGCGTGGGCTGGGAGCGCACCGAGCCGATCGCCGAGAGCTTCGGCGACATCGACCCGAAGACCGACGTCCGCGA